>CAZGMS010000146.1:0-10566 GCA_964526915.1 uncultured Nitrospirales bacterium | reverse complement strand
GGAAGGCAATGCATTTTTAACATTTCTGCTTAAGGGGACCTCTAAAAACTATGTTCGTTACGAAAAACCATGATTCGTAGCCGAGACAAGGAAGATGAGGAAAAAGCCCGGAAACGTATAAGGCACGCTACGTTGAGGACTTTTTGCGAAATCTGACAAAGTCGCAGGCCGAAGCATGGTTTTGCAGTAGAAGATAGTTTTTAGAGGTGCCCTTTAGCCAATAATAGTTCGGTGATCTTGAAAATGATGTCTTCGTAGGTTGCAAAGGACTTGATCATGAAGGCATCGGCCCCACTATCGTACCCTTTTTTATCCTCTTTGAGCGCGGTGAACATGAGGACGGGAATTTTTTTGAACCGCTCGTCACTTTTGAGAATTTTACAAACCTCGTAACCATCCTTTTTGGGCATTTTCACATCTAGGATGATGACGTCAGGGTTCTCTTCTTCCACCTTTTTGAGGGCTTCTTCACCATCGCTCGCACCACAAACGTCATACCCCTTAGCCCTAAGAGCAAAAGATATTGTGGTAAAGATATCTTCTTCATCCTCGGCCATGAGAATTTTGATTTTTTTCTTGTCGGTCATTCTAAGCCCTCCCTTGATCGTTTCCCCCCAGAGTATTCTCGACGAGGGAAAAAGACAACCAGATTGTGATTATTTGTAAAAACCTCTGTAATGCGTCAGTGAACGGAGCGTTTTGATTTTTGGGGTGATACGGGGAGCTATTATTTTGATGCGGCCTGCGGAGCAAGCCCCGCTTGCGAAGAGTGATTAAGTGTGGGCGCCCGTAAGCAAGCCCAAGTAAACGCGATAGCCACGTGAAAACACAAAGCAAAGCTTTGTGCCGCTATTGTAAAATAGCGACCCGGAGCAGGACCCGAAAAATCAATACGCTCCAATGAGTGACCGATTACAAACCTCTCTATAAATTTCGTGTGTATTTGTCTTTTTTTTGCTACGGAACAAGCTGGAGCGCGTGTTGTTTTTTGATCATTTACCATTGGAAGGACCACCATGAAAGTCAGAACACTGTTGCTTTTTCTCCTTTTCATTTTATTGTCTGTTTCTCTCAATTACGAGGTTATTCCCACATATCTGTATTTTCCGCTGATTTTTACCCTGGTTTTCGTGATGGCCTATTATATCATCAAAAAAATTGGGATTCCCTTGCGCGAGATTTCAAAGGCCCTGACCACCGAAAGCGCGTCCCATTTGCAAATAATCAAGAATGACTTCTCTGAGCTCGGTGAGATCGCACGGCTCATGGAGGAGTTTTTCGTGCAAAAGAACTTGCTCATAAAAGAGATCACCGAAAGACAACAGATAGAAAAACAACTGCAGGATGCGATGGCCGTTAAATCCGATTTTATCTCTCTGGTATCACATGAACTGCGCACACCGCTGGCGCCGATCAAGGAAGGCTTGAGCATCATTCTGGATGGCCTGACAGGCCCCATTAACGACGAACAAAGACATCTGTTAGAGATGTCGAAAAGGAATGCGACCCGACTCAACCTCTTGATCAACGACGTGTTGGATTTTCAAAAACTGGAATCCGGCAAAATGAACTTTGAATTCGAACCCAATGACATGGCTCTCGTGGCACAAGAGGTCTACGACAACATGAAGTTATTGGCAGAGCAGAAAGGAATCACTTTCCATTTGGCTGTGGCCCCGGCTTTGCCCCTGGTCGTATTCGATAAAAATAAAATCTTTCAGGTCTTGTCAAATCTGGTGAACAATGCCATCAAGTTTACAGAAAAAGGGGGCATTCAAATCTCTGCCGAGATGGAGGGCCAGCATCTGCTGGTGACGGTGAAAGACACAGGTTTTGGAATTCAGTCGGAGGACATTCCCAAACTCTTTGAGAGTTTTCAACAATTGAGTTCAAGAGGCAAGGTCCCCGCAGGGGGCACCGGTCTTGGCTTGGCGATTTCAAAAGAGATCATAGCCTGCCATAAAGGAAAAATATGGGTGACATCACAGCCTGACCAGGAAACAACATTTTATTTTACTTTGCCAACATAATTTTTTTTGTCAACGCGAGGGGGCCTGATGCAAAAAAGAATCCTTATCATTGAAGACGAGCCCGATATAGCGACGATCGTCACCTACAGGCTTGAAGCAACTGGCTATCAATCCGACACCGCCTCCAACGGTAAAATAGCGCTCGATTTCATTCAAGCCCAAAAATACAATCTCGTATTTCTCGATTACCAGCTTCCCGACATGCGAGCGCAAGACATTGCCCTCAAGATCAGGGCAAGCGAGATGAACCACAATATTCCCATCATTTTGGCAACAGCCAGTATCGACGATATTGCCATTAAAGCCAAAGAATGTCTTTGTGTGGATTTTCTTACCAAACCATTTGAACCAGAAACGCTTTTGGAAATGGCATTAAAACATAGCAGATAACGTGTTGTTGGCGGTTTTTTTTCGTGCCATACTCTGCATGCTTCAAGACGGAAAAATTTAGGTAATTCTTCGAAACTTTTTGGGGAATGTGCCGATAATAAGAGTGATCATGAAAAACCTGATCCCCAAACTCACCGCGATGATCTTTTGCCTGCTCCTCTGTGGCGTCACACTGATCCCCAATGCCCACGCGCAATCTTTCAGTGTGGGGTTCACTTATAGCAATTCCATCTGGTCCCCCAATACAATTGGTTTTGGCTACATGCCTTACTGGGGCTATGGCTCTTATGTTTCCTACGGGAATTATTTTTCCACTTACCCCGCAGTGCCCCGCATCGTGACACCCGTGCGTTTTCCCGCACCCTCAGCTGCGCAGTATCAAAGAGATTACGTGGCCTGTTTGCGACACCTTGATCAAAAATACGCGGTCTACCTGCGCGCGCAGAATCAACAAGCATCCCTGCGGGTCCCTTCAACAGAGCAGGACAGGACGCTACCTCCCGAACCCGACAAAAAGCTCGAATTAAAAGAGATTCAAGAAATCCCTTCCCTCTACCCCGATGAGTTCGACGACCAACCACAGCCAAAAGAAATCGAAATCCTCGAACAAGGCACTGTGGTGATGGCGAGTTATTGAGGGCCCATCCGAAAACACATTTAGACAGGTTTTTTCGGGTGATACGGGAAGCTTGTTTGAAGGTTGAACAAGAAATAATGAAATGTGTTTTGATCTGGATCCCTGCATTCGCAGGGATGACAAATTTCGACATTCGATATTTCTTGTTCGTTATTCGATATTCAAATGGATCCCTGCCTGCGCAGGGATGACCACTCAGTCATTTGAGACAAAATTCACAATTTGATATTTGAGTGTTGCTATCATAGTGAGCCTGTCATGTCAGCCGACATCCAACACAAGCACACCCCCACCATCGGGCTCGAGATCCATGTGCAACTGAATACGCAATCAAAAATTTTCTGCGCATGCTCCACGCAGTTTGGCGCCCAGCCCAACACCAACACCTGCCCCGTCTGTTTGGGGCTACCCGGCGCCCTGCCCGTGCTGAATAAAAAAGCAGTTGAGCTTGCTATCACATTGGGATTGGCCCTCAACGCGGCTGTTCAAAACAAATCCATCTGGGATCGTAAAAATTATTTTTATCCTGACCTGCCCAAGGGATACCAAATCACCCAGTACGCCCAGCCCATCTGCCTTGGCGGGCATCTCGACATCACCGTTGGCGACACCACCAAGACCATCCACATCAACCGCATTCATCTCGAAGAAGACGCGGGAAAATTACTGCACTCCGATGACGGCACGACGCTTGTTGATTTGAACCGCGCCGGGGTTCCACTCTGCGAAATCGTCACGGAGCCCTGTATTCACTCACCAGAAGAGGCCGCTGTTTTTTTGAAGGCCCTGCGTTCTCTGGTGCGCTACACGGAGGTCTGCGACGGCAACATGGAACAGGGGTCACTGCGCTGTGACGCCAACATTTCACTGGCACCTCTGGCTAACAACACACTGGGCACGAAGGTCGAAATCAAAAACCTCAACTCTATCAAATTCATCGAAAAGGCCCTCAAACACGAGGTGCAAAGACAAGATGCCCTGCTCTCCAAAGGCAAGGCCGTGGTGCAAGAAACCAGATTGTTCGATGATGCGCAGGGCATTACCCTGACCATGCGGTCGAAAGAGGAGGCCCACGACTACCGTTATTTTCCAGACCCCGATCTGGTTCCTCTCATCATCGATGAAACCTGGATCAACGGCTGTCGTTCGCAACTGCCGGAACTGGCGACTGCTCGCGCACAGTGTTTTGTGCGAGATTTTAAACTGTCCGAATACGATGCTGTTTTGCTCACCGGTGAGAGGAAGCTGGCCGATTTTTTTGAAAAAGTCGTAGCCCTTTACGCGCAACCCAAAAAAGTCGCCAACTGGATCATGACCGAACTCATGAGAGAACTCAATCACAGCAACAAAGACATTACAGAAATACCCGTCACGCCGTCCCACTTTGCAGGGCTTTTGTCATCCATTGATGAAGGGATCATCTCCGCTACCGTAGCCAAAAAAGTTTTTGAAGAGATGTTCCGTACCGGGGAGCCACCGCAAGACATCATTGCCAAACAAAATCTCACGCAAATTCATGACACGAACGCGATCGTCGAGGCCATCACTTCTGTCATTGCGGCACACCCAGAGCAGGTAAAAGACTATCAAAGCGGCAAAGAGAAGGTATTCGCCTTTTTGGTAGGACAAGTCATGCGCCGCCTGCAGGGCCAAGCCAACCCGCAAATGGTGAACGATTTATTGAAAAAGGTGTTGACCCCAAAGTCCGCTTGTTGAATCCGATGGATGTGCTCTGCAGGTGATTCAGTGACCTGTTTTTTTCAACAAACTCAAGGCCTCGTCCCGTTGATAATTATAGAATTCATCTCTTTCGATCTTCTGTGAGGCCTTGTCCTTTTTGAATTTGGTTTTGTTCTTTTTGAGAAATCCTTTGGTGTCGATCTTGATGTCTGGAGGAATACCCTTGCCATCAATGAGTTTGTCCTTGGGTGTGAAGTAGTGGGCAATCGTGATCTTGACGGCACCACCATTTTCGAGATTGATCAGCGTCTGAACGCTTCCCTTGCCAAACGAATTGGTTCCCAGAATCCTGGCTCTTTTGTGATCTTTGAGTGCCCCTGCCAGAATTTCGGACGCGCTGGCAGAGCCCTCGTTGATGAGGACAATCATCGGAAAATTCGGCAACGTCCCTTTTTTGTGGGCCAAGCTCACCTCGGTCTCCTGGCTGCGCCCCTTGGTGCTCACAATCACGCCCTCAGCAATAAAAAAATCACTGATGCGCACCGCTTCTGTCAAGAGACCACCCGGATTGTCCCTCAAATCCAGAATCATCCCTTTGAGTTCACCCTTTTTGCCAACAAATTCCTCAATCGCAGTCCACAACTGTTTGGCCACCCCTTCCTGAAACGTGATGATCTTGAACATAGCGTACCCATCACCCAAATCCTCAGTCCGGATGGCCGACACCTTGATCATCTCGCGCGTGATGTTAACGGTCTTGGCGCCCTTTTTCCCTTCACGCCAAATGGTGAGACTCAGCGCCTTGCCGACAGGCCCCCTCATGAGCTTGACGGCATCGTTGAGTGACATGTGTTTTGTGGATTGCCCGTCAATAGTCAGAATCTTGTCCCCAGCCTTAATGCCCGCATCCCAAGCAGGGGTGCCCTCAAGTGGCGACACAACAGTCAAGATGCCATCTTTGATAGACACTTCGATACCGATCCCTCCAAACCGTCCTTTGGTCTCTGAGCTGAAACTCTTGTACGCCTCAGGTGCCATGTAAATCGAATGGGGATCCAGGGTCTGCAACAAACCGTTGATGGCTCCTTCCATCGCCGTGTCTTCATTGACTTCCTGAACGTATAATTTATCGACGATGTCGAGTACCTTGGAAAAAGTGGCAATGTCTTTGTAAATTTTGTCTGTCCAGGCCCGCACCTCAGCAGGGGCAAGCAAGACCAGACAAAATGCCATCAACACCAATCCTAAACACAATATTCTTTTCATAATTTATTCCTAAAACAATCCAACTCCTTCAACTGTTTCAATTAGCAACATACAATTGGCAATTGACTGTTGAAGCAGTTGAGAATTGAAGCAGTTGTTTTGCCTTGAGCCTTACGCCTTAAGCCTTTCTATGACCGACCCCACAATGCCTTCTTTGTCCAACTTATAATGCCTGAGCAAAACGGGATACGGCGCTGACTGGCCAAATTCGTCTTGTAGCCCCAGCCGGTGCAACTTTGCGGGATACTGGGCTGTCAGAACCTCGGCAATCGCCCCTCCCAACCCGCCAATGACTGAATGTTCCTCAACACTAAATAAAACCTTGTGCGTCCTGGCCATGCCCACAATCAATTGTTCGTCGATGGGTTTGATCGATCCAAAACACACCACAGTCGTCGAAATCCCTTTTTGATCCAGTTCCTGTGCGGCGTCCAGCGTGGCTTTGGTCACAAAACCGGTGGTCATGAGACAGATGTCTTTACCCTGCTTGAGCACATCGCCTTTGCCCAAACAAAACTGGTAGGCATGATCAAAAACCTGATCTGTTTTTGCCCTGCCCAAACGCAAATACGCTGGGCCATTGTTCCCCACCAGATAATCAATCATACTCATGGTCTGATGGGCATCGGCAGGAACCAAAACCTGCATGCCGGGAATCACGCGCATCAAAGCGATGTCTTCGATTGACTGGTGACTCGCGCCATCCTCACCAACCGTAATGCCTGCGTGCGTGGCACAAATCTTCACGTTGGCTTTTGGGTACGCAATGGATTGTCTGACAGGTTCCCACGCGCGCCCCGTGGCAAAGATCGCGAACGTCGACACAAAAACAGTGTGGCCAGACAACGCGATGCCTGCGGCTGTGCCCATGAGATTTTGCTCCGCAACCCCCACATTAAAAAAACGCTGGGGAAACTTCTTTTTAAAATCCGCCGTTTTGGTTGACCCCGATAAATCCGCATCCATCACGATAATTTCGGGATGCGTCTCTCCCAACTGGGCCAATTTCATGCCGTATGCTTCGCGTGTTGCTAAATTCAATAGTTCCATGTGTTCTCCACAAGCTCAAAGGCAAAAGCTCAAAGGTATGTGAATATTGAATATCGAACAAGGAATGTCGAATATCGAAATTTGTCATCCCTGCGAACGCAGGGATCCAGAATTATTGCAAACATGGATTCCAGCATTCGCTGGAATGACAACCACTTCGAAATTCCTTGTTCCTTGTTCGTGATTCGACATTCGTTTAATCCTTTCAGCTTTGAGCTATATTCAACTCTTTCAATGCCACAGCCAACTCCTCATCCGTCGGTGGTGTGCCGTGATACTTGGCCTTGTTTTCAAATAACGACACACCCTTGCCAATAATGGTTTTGCCAATGATGGCCTGAGGCTTATCCGTCACAGTGGCCGCCTCATCGAGAGCAGAACAAATTTGTTGCATGTTGTGGCCGTCGACTTCGATCACATGCCAATTGAAGGCCCGGAATTTATCAGCCACTGGTTCCACACCCATCACATCAGACACAAAACCATCGATCTGCACATTATTGAGATCAAACAAAATACAACGATTCGATAATTTGTAATGCGCGGCCAACATGGTGGCCTCCCACATCATCCCCTCCTGCGAACCCCCGTCTGTTTCCAGAGAATACACGCGGTATTTTTTGTTTTGCGCTCGCGCCGCCAGAGCCATGCCATTGGCCACGCTCATGCCCTGACCCAATGAACCTGTGGACATCTCAATGCCATAATCCAGATTGTATTTGGGATGCCCCTGCAAGGGCGAACCCAGTTGACGCAAATGGTTCAACTCCTCAGAAGGGAACACACCAAGTCTTGCCAGAATGCTGTACAATGCGGGGCAGGTGTGTCCCGACGACAACACCACACGATCGCGGTCTTCCCATCGGGGATTTTTGGAATCGTAATTGAGCTTGTAAAAATACAATGCCGTGAGCATGTCGATGCACGACAAAGAGCCCCCCGGGTGTCCACTCTTGGCCTTGTGTATGGTTTTGACGATGGTGACGCGCAATTCTCGCGCGATGTTTTGCAGTTCTGGGATGGATTTATTCATAGGTATATTCGTGCATCGTTAATCGTGGATCGTGGATCGTAAATCAATCCATCGAATTGTCATCCCTGCAAAAGCAGGGATCCAGAGTTACAAAAAACATGGACTCCAGCCTTTCAGCCAGAGGACTGATCCCGCTCTGCGGGACGCTGGAATGACAAATTCTTTCTTTCGATCCACAATCCACAATCCACGATTCACGAATTATTCTTGAATTATCATGCAGTTAAAGCGCTTGCAAGGGGTATTTCAGCGCTCAAAAAAACAACCTGGTGAGTGCGTTGTTCATCAACATTCCTTTTTCTGTGGGGATAAGCGTATGATCCTTAAAACATGCCCATTGCAGGCCTACAGCCTGCTCAACACCTGGGCCAAAAAGGGCCAAAAAAGGCTGTCCAAAGCGCTCTTCGAACACGGTTTCATTGATTCCCCAACGCGTCCTGAGCCCCATCATGATAAATTCCTTCATGGCTGTCGCTACATCGATGCTTTCAACATCCCTTACAGAGTCACCTTGCAAATAATTTTTGATATGGCACTGATTCATCCATCGACACACCGCTGGTCCACTCTTTAAAACATGATCGTCCCCGTATGGCGCATCACACTTGACCCCTTGCCACTGCGAAACAGCCCCCGCCCCCAAACCCAGATACGATCCGTATTTCCAATAGGCATCGATGTTGTGCCGACACTCAAAACCCTCACGGGAAAAATTAGAAATTTCGTACACGCCAAAACCCGCCCGCCTCACTTTTGCATACGTCAACTCCTGCATGTCAGCCAACAAATCGGTTTCCGTTGCCAATGTCTGCTGTTCCTTGATTTGCGCCGCCAATGGTGTTTGGGTTTCAATCGTCAGGGCATAGCACGAAAGATGGCCCGCACCACTGTCAATCGCCACGTTCAGATCAGCCTCCCATTCCGCGAGCGTTTGTCCGGGATAACCGTAAATCAAATCGAGACTCACGCGCACATCGCCCATCCGAACGAGCCATGACAAGGTTTCGCGGGCCTCTCTGGCTGAATGAATACGGCCCATGCGTTGCAGCAGAGAGTCCTGAAAACTCTGCACACCGACAGAAAAGCGATTGACGCCAGCGTCGCTGTAGCCCAACATTTTTTCGTGCGTCATCGTGCCCGGATTACACTCCAGCGTCACTTCGGGACGGGGCGCAAATCCCCACTGCTCGCGTAGGGCAGACAGGATCGCGCACACGTTTGCGGGATCGAAAAGAGAAGGCGTCCCCCCGCCAAAAGACACGGTGCGCACAGACTCCCCGTGGCCGTCACCCTGCCGGGGCCACAGCGTCTCACACGCCCTCATCTCGTTAATCACCGCGCGTGTGTAGGCTGTGCGCGGCACGGCGGTCGATGACATCGGTTGCGAAAAAAAATCACAGTACCCGCATTTGCTGACACAGAAAGGGAAATGGATGTAGATATGAGCGGGCATGGATAACCTATTCACCAAGTGCGTCGTATGTTGTCTTGAAGGCACTTATGGCTGACTCCATAAATTTTTTGCATATTTTTCTTTTCTTTTTTCAAAAAATGGATCATACTCCGTATTATCGTCGAAAACAAGGAGTGTGGTCTGTGTACAAAAGAGAGATTTCAGTTCCAAAAAACAACAGTTATTTTCTGTTTGGTCCCAGAGGAACGGGCAAAAGCACGTTAATCAAACAATTGTATCCCGATCGAGACAGTCTCTATGTTGATTTGTTGCTGTTCCAAACAGAAAATCAGTATGCCCGAGATCCTGACTTGTTGTATCGTCAAGTAAAGGCACTGCCTGATGAAAAAAAAGTGGTCGTCATCGATGAAATTCAAAAAATTCCCAAGTTGCTGGATGTCGTTCATAAGCTCATCGAAGAAACTGACAAGCGATTCATACTGACAGGATCAAGTGCCCGCAAACTAAAACAAGGTGGTGTGAACTTGTTGGCCGGGAGGGCTTTTGAAAGAACTTTGCATCCGCTCACCTCGGCAGAACTGGGCAAGGATTTTGATCTTTTGCAAGCCCTGCAATGGGGAACCCTTCCTGGACTTGGTCGCCAGGTCAACGCGTCTGATCGCATGGATTTTTTACAATCTTATGCCAACACCTATTTGAAAGAAGAAATCGTCAGTGAACAATTGATTCGCAAACTCGATCCCTTTAGAAAATTTTTGGAAGTTGCCGCACAACACAATGGAATCATCATCAATTTTTCAAACATAGCGGAGGATGTGGGCGTTGATTCCAAAACAGTGAAATCCTACTTTTCAATTCTTGAAGACACACTGGTAGGTTTTGTCCTCGAACCTTACCTTCAATCAACACGAAAACGTGTTCATCAATCACCAAAATTCTATTTTTTTGACATCGGGGTATGCCGTGCCTTGGCAAATCTCCTGACTGTAGTGCCTGCCATGTCGACGGCCTATTACGGCACACTCTTCGAACATTTTGTGATTTTGGAGTTCATCAGACGTGAAGC
>CAZGMS010000145.1:0-34951 GCA_964526915.1 uncultured Nitrospirales bacterium | reverse complement strand
AATCCTCACGTATTGGCATATACGCTCCGGTTACAGACAGACCGGGCGCCTTGTATCTGGGCTGTTTCTAGCGCTTCGACCATTTCATTATCTCTTCTCTAGTCCTTTGATTCCTCAAATTCGGCGTCCACAACGTCGTCTTCTTTTTTGGGCTCTGACTTGGCATCAGGGTTGGGGCCGCTTTGTCCTTGTTGCGCCCCGGCTTGTTGTGCCTGCTGTTGTTTGTACAGAACCTCACCGATCTTGAGCGCGGCTTGTTGCAGGTCGTCAAACGCTTTTTTCATTTTGTCGGAATCGCCAGACTCAAGCACTTTCTTGCCATTTTCGAGCTCGGCCTCGATTTTTTTAACATCGTCGGCAGAGAGTTTGTCTCTATACTCCTTGAGCTGTTTTTCGACCTCATAGGTCAACGACTCGAGTTTGTTTTTGTTCTCGACAGATTCACGTTTCTTTTTATCTTCGCCTTCGTTCTCTTTGGCCTCCTTGACCATTTTATCGATATCGTCCTTGCTGAGACTGGAACTGGCCGTGATGGTGATGC
The DNA here is from genome assembly GCA_964526915.1 of uncultured Nitrospirales bacterium. Lineage (GTDB taxonomy): Bacteria > UBA10199 > UBA10199 > UBA10199 > JADGCS01 > JAHJDR01. Next base: position 34,410 of record CAZGMS010000145.1, on the reverse strand, counting down.
GTTGTTCTTTATTGGTTGCCTTATCGACTGCTGTGACATTGACAATGCCGTTGGCGTCGATATCGAACGTGACTTCGATTTGAGGGATGCCACGCGGAGAAGGGGGGATGCCATCCAGATGAAAGCGTCCCAAACTGCGATTGGAAGCGGCCATCTCACGTTCACCTTGCAGCACATGGACCTCGACACTGGTTTGGCTATCAGCCGCTGTGGAAAATATCTGCGATTTTTTGACTGGGATCGTGGTGTTGCGATCGATGATTTTAGTAAACACACTGCCCAGGGTCTCGATGCCCAACGAAAGGGGGGTGACGTCGAGGAGTAACATGTCTTTGACATCGCCAGACAGCACACCGCCTTGCACTGCAGCGCCGTCGGCCACGACTTCGTCGGGGTTCACACCCATGTGAGGTTCTTTGCCAAAAAACTTTTTAACTTCGTCTCGAATTCTGGGCATGCGGGTTTGCCCACCAACCAGAATGACCTCGTTGATGTCGCTGGCCTTTTTGCCGGCATCGCTCAAACATTTTCGGCAAGGTTCAAAGGAACGGGCAATGATGTCCTCGCAAATTTGCTCGAGCTTGGAACGGGTCATTTTGAGGTTCATGTGTTTGGGTCCGCTGGCATCGGCCGTGAGAAAGGGCAGGTTGATGTCGGTCTCCATGGCGCTGGAGAGCTCTATCTTGGCCTTTTCGGCCGCCTCTTTGAGGCGTTGCAAAACCATTTTATCCTTCGAAACATCAAAGCCCTGATCTCTTTTAAATTCGGCTATCAGAAAATCAATGATGAGCTGGTCAATATTATCACCACCCAGATGCGTGTCGCCATTGGTGGCCACGACCTCGACCACGTTATCACCTACTTCAAGAACGGAGATGTCGAAGGTGCCACCACCAAAATCGTATACGGCAATGAGCTCATTCTTTTTTTTGTCGAGGCCGTAACTCAACGCGGCGGCCGTTGGTTCGTTGATGATACGCCTCACCTCAAGACCGGCAATCCTCCCCGCATCTTTTGTGGCCTGACGTTGCGCATCGTTAAAGTACGCAGGAACCGTAATGACAGCTTCAGTGACAGTCTCGCCAAGATAGCTTTCGGCTGCCTGTTTGAGCTTTTGGAGAATTTTGGCAGAAATTTCTTCGGGGGAGTAGATCTTGCCATCGATGTCGATAGCAGCACCGCCACTCTTATGGTCAATCACCTTATAGGGTACCAGTTTGATTTCCTCGGGCACCTCGTCCTTGCGACGACCCATAAAGCGCTTGATAGAGTAGATCGTGCGCTCTGGATTCGTAATGGCTTGACGTTTGGCCGACTGTCCTACCAATACCTCACCATCCTTTGTAAAAGCCACGACAGACGGTGTTGTACGCGTTCCCTCCTGGTTGGCAATCACCTTGGGTTCTGACCCCTCCATGATTGAGACACACGAATTCGTTGTTCCCAAGTCGATACCAATGATTTTAGATTTTTTTGACATTTAAAAACTCCCATTTTTTCAATTAGTTACAAAATCAACTGTTCACCTCATGCATGCATTCAAGTTAAGTCCAGAATATCCTTTGTCAATCGTTTAACATATATTTTTTGTTGTGGTGTCCACACCCCAAATGTGATACAGTTGAACACAACATTATGCATTGTTTCATTGATTCATTGTTTCATTGATTCATTGTTTTATTGCCCTTTTTCTATGGTCGATAGACTCGAAATAAAATATAGCAATCAAACATATCGTGTTGATGCTTCACGGGATGCCCTTGAGGAAGAACGTAAAGAGTCACAGGATGAAGAGGGCGACGGTCAACCCAACGACGACAAATTTGGCTCTTTGAGAGACGGGCAAGATCTGCAACGGCTATTCGAAAAAAACCAACTGTGGAATCGCAACATTCAAATCAAGGTTGAGGACATCGATAAAATCAAGGTGCTGGGATTGAATTTAAAAACTGAGCCGTCCTTATTGAAAATTCGGATTTTTTTGTACGATGGTGCCGTGATCCCCACAGCAATCGTTTCGGTGTCACGCAGTCTGGCCTTTCAAATAAGGGGGCTCAAAAATGCGGCTTTTGTAGATGTCAACATGTTGACCAAGGGAACAGTCCTGTCTGTTACCGTGCCCAAGGATGAAAATCAAATCGATGAGGAGATAACCAAGATCACGGGTGTGCCCAGGGAAAAAACGCTGTCTCGCACATTCAAAATGTTGATCTCCAAAAGGAATTGGTTACAGAAATTTGGATTGCAAGACCCCGTATCAAAAAAAATTAATAACGAGATCATTTGGGTCTACATCACGACCATTGCCCTGATGACACTGTTGAGCTTTGGTGTTTTGTATTTGCTGACCTAAAAAGAGAACTATGGCCAAGTTTGAACCAAAACCATTCGGAAAATATTTCCTCACTGACCGCATAGCGATCGGTGGCATGGCCGAAATTTATAAGGCCAAAACATTTGGCGTTGACGGCTTCGAAAAGATTCTCGCGATCAAAAAAATCCTGACGCATTATTCCTCCGATAAAGAATTCATCACGATGCTTTCCGATGAAGCCAAGCTCGTGGTGAATCTGTCACACGCAAACATTGTTCAAGTCTACGATCTGGGGCGCGTGGGCAACGATTATTTCATCTCCATGGAATTCATTGACGGCATCAATTTGCGTGATCTCATCGAAAAAAGTCGTGACCTCGATGAGCCTATTCCCATCGACATCGCCATCTATATCGTTTCGGAAGTGTGTCGTGGACTCGATTACGCCCACAACAAAAAAGACACCAGCGGATCACCCCTCAACATCATTCATCGTGACATCTCACCTCAAAATATCCTCGTGTCTTACGATGGTGGCGTGAAAATCGTGGATTTCGGCATCGCCAAGGCCGCACTCAACCTGTCCCAAACACACGCTGGCATTCTCAAGGGAAAGGTCAACTACATGGCCCCGGAACAGGCTTTCGGCAAACCCATGGATGGCAGATCGGATTTGTTTTCGTTGGGCATTGTCTTGTACGAACTGCTCACCAACAAGCGTTTGTACTTTGGCGAAACCCAGATGGAAATTTTAAAACAAATTCGCAACAAGAAGATCAACGAAGCTTCTTTTGAAGATGATGTGCCGGATTTTCTCAAACCTGTCCTGGCAAAAGTTTTGGCCTATGCCACCAACAAACGTCACGAAACAGCGGCGGACCTGCAGATAGAACTCACACGCATTTTGTACGCCACCTACAACGATTTCACCCCGAGAAGACTCATCGATCTTCTCCATCGCTGGTTTGCAGATCGCAAAGAACATGCCGGTGCATCACACGAACCCGATGAAGGCGATACTGTATTGGTCAGCGCCACACAACATGATGTGCCGCAAGTCAATCTCGTTCATCACCAGGATGATCCCGAAGCGACAGTCCAGCAGGCCTTGGTGCCAGACCCCATCCAGGAAGATGCCATCAGTCCAGATGATGCCCTGAGCGATGATTATTTTAAAGAACCGCCAGAGGAGGCCACAGAGAAAGCGCAGACTCGGCGTACTGGCAAACAACAGAGTAAGCATGATAGCAACATCGAGGATAACGGTGCCGTTGAACACACGGAGCGGACTGAAAGCAGTGAGGTGACCCAACCGCTCGAGTCCCTCGAAGACATGCTGGATCGTGTGGAGGTTGGACGTTATCACAAGCATCAGCGAACGACCGTCATGATTTTAATTTTTTTCGTCTTGCTGTTCGGTTTGGGGTTCTATGTGTACGCGCATTACCAACATGAGATTTTATCATTCCTGGGGACAACGAACCAAAAAACGGTCATGGGAGACGAAACGATCAAGCCGCCTCTACAGCCGGAAGATCAATCGGTCACCATTCAATCTGAACCACCAGGCGCGCAGATTTGGTTGAATGGCACCGACACAAATCTACGAACACCGTCTGTGCTTCATCAGCTCAAACTAAAAACTGTCTATCAAGTGAAGGTAGTTCGAGAGGGATTTCAGGAGAGGGAGCAAAAATTCATTTTGTTCGAAAAAAGGGAGGAACCCATTTCCTTCACAATGGTTCCGCAAGAGACACCCGCCTATACTTTGACTGTGGTCTCAAATCCCGGCGGCGCCGAAATTCTTGTCAACGGGATCCCTTCTGGTTTTCAAACACCTCACGTCATCACCTCATTAGAGGTTGGTAAAAAATATCTGATCACCGTGTCAAAAGACGGGTACCTTACAAACGAACAGGAGATCGTAAACAACGACCAGGGAGATAAATCAATCGACATCACACTCTCGGCCTTGCCAAAGGCCTCGTTGGTGATTTCTTCTCAACCCGAAGGGGCCACGATTTATCTGGGCGGAGAAAAAACTGCGTTCGAAACACCACACACAGTTGACGCACTGGATATACCACAGAAAATTCTCATCACGCTCAAAAAACAAGGTTATGAGGATGCGATAGAGGCCGTTGTGTTGACCGCCGCCAAAGAATACCCTGTGGGTCTGACCCTCAACAAAATTCCGGTGATTCCCACAGAAAAAATCACCACCCCGCATAACACATCGCAAACAGAAACGACTTCTTCATCTACAACAACCAGCAAAACAAAGGATTCATTTTCGGCCTTCAACACAACGAATTCAAATCTGGCGCAACTGGGAAAACTCAGGATTGATTCACGACCAGCAGGTGCCAGCGTTTCGATCAATGGAACCCCCAAAGGGATAACACCCATGGTCGTGGGAGATTTGCCGAAAAACACGGCACTGTCGGTGACCGTTTTGAAAAAAGGATACTCAGCTTGGAGCCGCACTGTTCGTCTGTCGCAAGACAGGCTCGAGATCAATGCCATTTTGGCTCCCTAACAAGTGACGTCGCTAAGTGATGCACGCGGCGAAATATTATCAAGGAGAACGACATATGTCTGAAGAAACTAACAAAGATCCCGAGTTCACAACAGCCATCATTGCCCCGGACGAAACCAGGGACCTCATCTCACTTCGTAAATATCAGCTCATCGTCATTTCGAAAGACGGCAATCGGCGTAAGTTCGAACTCGGCAAAAAGAAAATCATTCGCTTGGGCAAAAAGGCCGACAATGACATTGTGGTCAACGATAAAACGGTGTCGCGTTATCATTCCGAAATACACTTTACTGATGATAACAGTTATCTGGTCAAGGACATCAACTCTACAAATGGGACCACCATCAATGGCATGAAGGTCAAGGAAGCTTACCTGTCGCAGGGCGACCTGATCGAAATTGGAGAGACCAAAATTGAATTTCAGACCTATGATGAATCGGTCCAGATCGAACCCAGCACGACCAATATTTTTGGCGATATGGTCGGAAAAAGTCGCAAAATGCGACAGATTTTCGGAATATTAGAACGGATCAGCCAGTCTCAGGCAACAGTGATTATCGAAGGTGAAACAGGGACTGGCAAAGAACTTGTGGCCAGGGCTATTCACCAGAATTCACCTCGCAAAGACAAGCCCTTCATCGTGTTTGATTGTTCTTCTGTAGCGCCCAACTTGATCGAATCGGAACTCTTTGGCCACACCAAGGGATCGTTCACAGGGGCCCTCAGGGACCGCATGGGTGCGTTTGAAGCGGCTAATGGAGGCACGATTGTCCTGGACGAAATTGGTGAACTCAATCTCGACCTGCAACCAAAACTTCTGCGGACATTGGAACAACGTGAAATCAAAAGGGTTGGCTCGACCAACTCCATCAGTCTCGATGTGCGGTTGGTTTCGGCCACAAATCGAAATTTGAAAGAAGAGGTCAAAAAGGGGAATTTCAGGGAGGATTTGTATTACCGCTTATCTGTCGTAAAAATTCAGGTTCCCTCACTCAGGGAACGATTGGAAGATATCCCCTTGCTTGTCGAAAAAATCCTCAGCGTGGCTCGTTTTAACAAAAAACAAGATGGAAGTTTTTATGTGAAGAGGGTCGAGGATGACGCCCTTAAAATGTTGCAACGTTACCAATGGCCCGGCAACGTTCGCGAGTTGACCAACATTCTGGAACGTGCCGTGAGCTTTTCCGAAGATGGGATGATCAAGGGGGCTCACCTGCAATACGTATTCAGCGAGGTCGAGAGTGGCGAAGAGGCCACGGTCAGGTTGCAGGGGATCGCAATGGACATGCCGTTCAAGGAGGCCAAACAGGCAGTCGTGGAAGAGTTCGAAAAAGAATATTTGCAGGACCTCTTGCAACGCAACAATGGAAATGTCTCAAAGGCCGCGCGTGAGGCCAAAATCGATCGCAAGCACTTACGTAATCTGCTCATCAAATACCAGATCATCAGATCAGATGCTGATATTCTTGAGGATTAGAAACTCGTATTAATTGGTTTTCTTTTTTCCGATGAGATTGCCGATTCTTTTCAACACGAGCATCAAGCTGATGGCTTTGATGTGTTTCTGTTTGTGTTGCCCCGTCACGTTGGTATAACCGTCGCAACTGTTTTTTAATGTGGATAGTATGGCCTTGAAGTGCTCACGGGTAAGTAGTGGAATTTTTCTCCTATCCTTTTTTGGGTCAACAGAGCGGCGATTGGCAACATTGGCCTGGACAAGCCTGGTTCTCACAAAGACGCGTGTGACTTGCGGATTTTTTGTTGGCAGTGGTTCTAAAGACATAATGTGCCTATTCCTCTAAACGTATTATCGGCACATTTCAAGAGAAGTTGCTCGAAATCGCCCTGCTAAAATAAAATCATGGCTACGCGCTCTTAGCGAGCTTTTAGATCGCGTTCCCACCTACGAAAGCAGGGTCATCAGTGACCTCAGGGGCTTCACCAATATCGGGATCTTGGTAGAGATCTTCCGGCTCGCCCAAATCTGTGGGCAGATCCAAGTTTGAACATTGCGAAGCGCTCAGACGCCGCATGAACTGTTCCACGCTCATTGCCTTAGAGTAATATGTACCATCCGTGCAGTCCAGAGCTGTGCCATCGGGGATCACGAACAACGAAGTCCAGTGTTGGAAATTATCGCTTGTCTCGTCACTGAGCTCAAAAGGAATACCCCAAAGCTGGCCAGGCCCGTTATATTCCAGACGATAAGTACCCGTATCATCATTTTCATAGGAACAGATCATGGGTTCATCAAAAACGACCACATCATCATTTGCGTCCAAAAGAGCCATGTATCGGTTCCATGAATTTGGACCAGTTTCCCAGTAGTAGGTCACGGACTGATCCCATAGGGATGCCAAAGGATCAGACAACTCACTGGTCACCAAGTAACCAGATTGAATACCCCAACTAAAGGAACTTGAACTATTCACACTGGCACCACTGGCAATGGTGACATTATCACCGCCCGTGCCAAGTTGATACGTTGTGGGGTTAAACGTATAGACGTAAGGTTCTTCCGATACCGTGTAGTAGGTGTCAGAATAGTAGGGGTCATCATTATTCAAGTCGCTGACAGAAAGACCTCCCTTGGGACAGTTGTTATAACAATACAGGGTCAGATTGCTGGGGATATCCGCAGGGGTCATTACGGCTTCCTCATAGGAATAGACGGGGGTACTGTTGGCCAGGCCAGCTTCTGGCACTACAAATGAAAGGTTTCCATAACCGTCTTTCCACAGGTAGATGTACTCACCCGAATCGAAAGACTGAATTGATTCTGCTGTCTCTTCAATGACGCAACCACTCTCTGTGCAGACCTGTTCGCCAGTTATGGTGAAATTGGTTCCACTCCAGCTGATCTGTTTGGTTGTGCCTGTGACGTAGTCCCAATAATAAAACGGCTGGTCCTTGATCGAGAGCAGGGTAGATTCAATCTTCGTCCTCTTCAGCAATCGCCCGCCACCAACCATGACTGAATAGTCTTCCTCGTCCTCACCTGTCACTGTCATGCCCGAAGTGAGCGAAGACTCGTCAGAAAGCCAAATGCCATAATAAGACGCCCAACCATAGCTGTCGCCGTGCATGATTGAAAAACCCGAGTTGAGTTCCTTGCGTGTGCCTTCACTGTCATAGAGGTTATAGGCATACACAGACGAGACATAATCATCTCGGTCCAAACAATTCTGATAAGTATCGTCCTGAAAGTCTGTTATCTCCGTATTGTAATGGCCGCTGTCATAGGCCACCAGGGTAGATGACGAGTAGTCACCATAGTTTGAACTGGAGTAGGCACGACCGGAATCAGAATTCTGATCCAGTACGGCATTGACCGATTCTCCAAAAGAACTATCAATGTCCGGGTTTCTCATGGCCATCTGAATGGTGGCATTGCCATCTTCATCTGTATTGGCCTCCAAAAACACGGTAAACGATTCATCGCCATTGCCATCGTATCCCGCGATATCCATGTGAAAAACACCAAAGGGGTTATTGTCGCCAGCACCTTCGGTGATAGTCATCTTTACCCTCATTTCGCCCAGTCCGCTCGTAGGATTATCATCTGAACTGCCAGTCCCTGATGTTTCCCCTGCTGGGTTCAATATCCAGGCCTTGACAATCTGTTCTGAATCATTGGATTCACGGCTGGAATTGACAACCCATTGCACATAATTGATTTCTTGTCCGGATGATTGATCATTGGCATTTGAGGATTGGTTACCGCTTCGATCGCAGGTATCATAATTGATCAAGGCCGCATAATCACCCTGATTTACCATCTCTTCGTAACCAGTCTGGTTAATGGAACACAGAATGACGTTTACGGTATCGAGGGCCTGCATGGATTCCTCGTACACATAATATGTGGCTTGGTCAGAAATGTAGTCACCCGAGGTTGGAACGGCAAATTTTACAAGGGACTTTGAAATGCTCGCAGACGAAAGGGCCTCTTCCGCGGTCACGTAAGATATTTGATCGGCAACAACCAAGGCATTAATACCGCTTCCCGGTGTGTCCAATGGAATAGATGCCGTTGGTGAACTATTACCGCCACAACAGGCCAGTGAAATGAACAGCACCGCAATCGAAGTCATCTGTAGCATTGATCTCATAATACCCCCTTAAATCTTAACATACCAAATAGCACATTAACATAAAATCAAATATTTTTCCAAATCCCCAAATAATCAGTACGCAATCCATATGCCAGAATAAATAACTAATTTTTGTTTATCATTTCAACAGACTAAGTTCATAATTGAGATTGACTGGCAATTTCTGCCTTTTTTACTCGGAAAAAACACCGCTTCTGTGTTAAAAAAATATATTCCAATGAACATTCACTTCTTGATGAAAGAATTGTTAATGGCTATAAAGAAGGGTCAGCCCTTGTCGCAACTTTTTTTTTCAAAAGAAAATACTAAAAATACACATTTAATAAGAATCTTTAACGACATTGACCAACATTTTGAATTATAGTGATTATTTTAAAACACATGATGTATCAAATGAAGATACTATCAGTGATCATTATTTTGTTTAACTTCAACAGTAGGGTCGTATATGTCTATTCAAGTAAAAATATGTGGCATTACAAGCTTGAATTCTGCCATGGACGCGGTAGAATTGGGGGCAGATTGTCTTGGGTTCCATTTTTGTCCAGATTCAATCAGATTCACCTCATTTGATATCCTAAAGAATATATTTAGTGAGTTGCCGTATTCTATTTGCAAAATCGGTGTTTTTGTTAATGCCGACGAGCAATTTGTCATCGATCTCGCAACAGAATTTGAACTTGATTATCTACAATTTGATGGCGATGAAAAACCAGAATATTGCAATCAGTTTTCCAGGCCATTCATCAAGTCAATAATGCCAAGAAAGGAATCTGAAATAGAAGGGTTGGATCAATACCAACCGGAATGTTACTTGGTAAAATCATTCGTTCAAAACACGGCCGATGGGCATGGTGTGGTAAACAATTGGGATCTGGCAAAATTGGTTCAAAAAAAATACGGTAAAATCATGTTGTCAGGAGGTCTTAATCCTGCGAATATCGAGATGGCTGTCAGAGCAGTCAAACCATACGGCGTAAATATCATGGAAGGCATAGAATCACCAGACGGCCAGAAGGACTATCATCTGATGGAAGAAATCATCAAAAAAGTAAAAAATGCAAGTTGTGATTAATGCGAATGATATTGTATAAGAGCCCTATCATGCACACCAAAACAAACATTCCCATCATCGCTATCATTGGTCGGCCAAATGTGGGAAAATCTACAATATTTAACAGGTTGACAGTGAAGTGGCGATCCATAGTCGAAGACCAGCCAGGTATTACCAGGGATCGTTTGCTGGCCGAAATGGATATTGAGGGTAAGCAATGCTATCTTATGGATACGGGTGGATTGCAGGTTGAGGCCAAAACAAGAATCGAACGTAAGATGAGTGAGCAGGCCCTTAAGGGGGTTGAGCAGGCCGATGCCCTTATTTTTGTTTTTGATGGTCGCGAAGGTGTTACCCCCATGGATCGGGAGTGGGTCAATAAATTCAGAAAGATCGAAAAACCAAAGATTTTTTTAGTCAATAAACTTGATGACCCAGAGCTGGATAGCAAGGCGCAGGAGTTTTACGAGTTGGGGGTTGCACCCCTGATTGCCATGTCGGCGGAGACGAAACGAAATTTTTCTGAGTTGTATTCTGAATTAAACAAAATATTATCGCAAGTCTCTCCACCCAACCCAACATGGGATATGCTAAGCACAAAGTTATCGGCTGATGGTACTTTGGACGATGCTTTGGTAAAGAAAACACTCTCCATTTCCATTATTGGTCGGCCAAACGTGGGCAAATCAACCCTGCTCAACACCTTTCTCAATGAAGAAAGATGCATTGTTGACGATGTACCTGGCACCACAAGGGACCCCATAGACAGTCTGGTCGAATATAACGGAATCACATACCGTTTTGTCGATACGGCGGGAATTCGTAAACGTGCCAAAACGACTGAAAGGGTCGATAAATTCTCTGTCGTAGCGGCACTCAAGTGCATCGATGAATCCAACCTCGTTTTGCTTTTGCTTGATTCCACAACAGGCCCCACCGAACAAGATGCCCATGTGGCAGGGTATGCCTTTGAAAAGGAGAGGGCGATCATTATTCTGGCCAACAAATGGGACGAAGGACAACACAAATTCACACAGCAGTCATTTGAGCACAAGATGGAACTCAAAATGAACTACCTCAAATTTTGCCCCATCTTGTACATTTCTGCCAAAACGGGAAAGAACGTTTCCAAAATTTTCACAACCATAGAAGACGTTCGCAGACAATATGAGTTCAGTGTAGGGACAGGTGAGCTCAACAGGGTGTTCGAAAACATAGTCGATCACCACCCCTTACCAGTGTTTAAGGGGCAAGAGATCAAGATGTATTATTCCACACAGGTAAAATCGTCACCTCCCAGTTTTATGGTGTTCTGCAATTACCCGGACAAGGTTCACTTCACCTACAAACGTTATCTAATCAACGCCATTCGAGAAGCCTTTGCATTACAGAATGTCCCCATACGGATCATGTTCAGAAAACGAAAATAACCCTCACATAATGCCAAGGTAGGTATTTTTTACCCACCAAATTGATCTGGACACCACAACGGGTGTCGCTATTGTTGTGTAAATACAATTATCCACTTGTTATCATTGCGCATTATTTGCGCTGAAATGGCGTACATTTTGCATGTAACAAGCACATGAAGAGGGATCACCTGAAGAGACCAATATGTCTCACTGTTTTGATCATGATTGTGATCATCTGCGTACGATGTGGCCCAGACCATATTACTGGAATAACACAAGACACTCCGACCAGCCAACAGGGACAGCCAGAAGAGTCAGCGCCAATGGATGACAATGAAACCATTACCGTGGATCAGGGCAACGATTCTGTATCAGCCCCTGATACCCCTACGACGGGAGAGGAAAATACAAATACAGTTACGGATTCTGAACCTGATGAAGCATCCCAGATCAATGAATACCCGTCGCAAAAGGGAACGCCGCCCGACTATAAAAAAAAGAAAAAACCTCCCTTGCCATCTGAAAAATCTGATGGATCAATTCCTGCAAAAGACGGCCAACCACCCGTTGCTGGTGACGATCAGTATCCGATTGACGATGATGCTGAAGAAACGACAGATGAAAATCCCGTTTCAGGCGATGCAAATGTTCCCGGTTGCTACGAAATGGCCAGTGATGCCTGTACGTCATTCAGTCCCTACGATTCACCGGAATGTTTTATTAAAAAAATCAATGCCGAGATTGAAAGCAACGCCGCCATCAATACAACCTACTATGTTGCCATCACACAGGGCGAGTATCAAGCACAGGGTCTGCAAGGATGCCCCTTTTCTGGTACCGTGTGTCCATGGGGGAGTGACACCAACGACGGTTTGACCCCGGAAAAACCTTTGGCCACATTCAAAGAGGCATTTTCCCGAATGAAAGACCATAAAGAGGCCAATGGCAAAACAGGTCACTACACGTTATCCATTCGTGGTGGAAAATTTACGTATTCTGAACCTATCGTAGTCACGGCTTACGCGTTTTATGGTGCACAGATGTATAAAGGACCATTTTTGTACGACAGTAATGGTAATCAGGTTAAGGGCAACACCACGACATATGAGGTCAGTTATTATGGTGACAGTGACTACGCTGATGCCAAGGCTTACATCATTTCGGACATTTCCATCAAACCCCACCAAAATGAATCAGTCACCATCGATGGGGGGTGCGCCTTCACACCACCTACTGGTTCAGATGGTCAACCAGTGGTGTTTGGACACAGTGAATGGGATGTCGACGACACCGCCATGATGAGAACCTGTGCCTCCCCTCGCTGGAAAGACCCCATCACAGACCCCTACACGGCTGGTTTTTTTGGCACCATGGGCATGATTTCGATTCACAACGCGCACCGGATCACGGTTGAGGACATCAACGTCATCAACGCCCCCACCTTCGGTATTGTGATCTATGGGGTCTCTGATCATGTGGTGATCAAAAACAATAACATCAGCAACACCTACGCGTCAGGTGTGGCGGCCATGTTTGGCCCTCAAAATGTGATCATTGACGGCAATGATGTGTCCTATGCCTGCGCGGGAAGTGCGCAGGAAAATATTTCTGCCAAGGCCAACGTCAGCCATGTGGCCATCATCAATAACAGGGTGACCAATTCGTACAATGATGCGGCCATTGACGTGAGTACAGGCTATCATCATGTGTATGTCGGTCACAACGAAGTGATTGGTGCCACGACGGGCGGGATCTATGTTGAAGCGCAAAATGTGGATTCCGATCATGTCTGGATCGATGGCAATCGCATTCACGATTCTGTGTATGGTGACTGTATCCGTTTGGCCAGCGAACAGCGGGCCAATACAGAAGATGTCAAAATCACCAGCAATGTCTGTTACAACACATTGCGAGGCATCTGGATTGCCGGTTATTTTCACCTGATAGGGGAGAATGCCAAATTGGACCCCACAGTTGTGGGGGTGCCCATGCACAACGTGTCTGTACTGAACAATACGGTATATGGTACGGGTAATGAACTCATGGGATTTGGTTCTGGCTTTGCCATGTCCAACCCGGGAGCCACCAATGTGGTCGTGGAGAATAACATCTTCAGTACCAGTTATAAAAACACGGTTTCATTCCAGTATGTGTTGCGTGACGATGGCACACTCAATTCCGACATCATCGAATTCAAAAACAACATTACCTTCTGTTCGGACAGCGTAGAAAAAGACGAAGAGGGAAATCTGAAATGTCTGTCTGATAATGCCAAGGAAATGCCCGTGGCAGGTAATTATCAGTTTGATCCATTATTCGCGGATCCCGAAAACGGTGATTTTCATTTGAGCAACGATTCCACTGCTATTGATGCGGGAAGCCATAACACAGACGCACCCGATTACGATTTTGAGTGTGATTTGAGACTGTTTGACGACAATACCACTGTTGATATCGGGGCGGATGAATACTATTGAATACAGAATATTGAATATTGAACAAGGAATGTCGAAGTTATATTCTGCTTTTGACCTTCGCTATTCGTTATTCTTTCCTTTCATCATTATCCTTGTATTTCTTCTTATCAATTTCGTATTTTTTGATCAGACGGGAAACCTGAGGTCGCGGCATCTGCAGGTGATAGCTGGCCGATGTGATCTGTCCATTGAAAATTTTAAGGGCCCGCTCAATTTGTAAACGTTCAAAGGCCTGCTTGGCCTCTGCCAGGGAAATCTGGTGGGCATCGATCTGCTGAATGAGACCAGATAATTCCGATTGATTTTCTGACCCCTGTGATGGGTCAATCGGCATACTAAACAATTCCTTCCGGTCCTCCAAATCCTTGAGCTCTATGATGGGTTTGTCTACAAAGATGCAAAGGTTGTAGATAACGTTAACCAGTTCACGCACATTGCCTGGCCAGGCGTATTTCATTAAAAACGACATGGCCTGATGCGAAATGTTTTTCTGCATTGTTTTGTTTTCTTCCGCAAACATTTTTAGCGCATGATCGACTAACAAAGGGATGTCCTCCTTGCGTTCACATAAGGAGGGGACATGAATCTTGATGACTGAAATTCTGTAAAATAAATCTTCGCGGAAAGCGCCACTCTTGACCATTTTTTCGAGGTTGCGATTGGTCGCACATATGATTTTCACATCGATTTTTTGGTTCGTTGTTCCTCCCACCGGTGTGATTTCCCTTTCCTGCAGAACCCGCAACAACTTGGACTGCATATTCAGTGGCATATCGCCAATTTCATCGAGAAACAAGGTGCCCTGGTCTGCTTTTTGAAACAAGCCCATTTTGTTTTCTTTGGCATCGGTAAAGGCTCCCTTGGCATGGCCAAAGAGTTCACTTTCAATCAAATTTTCCGGGATCGCCGCGCAATTGATGGTGATGAAGGATTTGGATTTTCGCGGGCTGTTGTAATGGAGAATCCGGGCAATCATTTCTTTGCCCACACCGGAATTCCCAGTCAACGTGACCGTTGTGCTCGTATCGACAGTGTGCCGCATCAATTCAATCAGATTTCTCACTTTTTCAGAAATTCCAATAAAACAGTCAAAATGATATTTTGAATCACACGCACCACTATGGTGTACAGAAGAACACGTGTGTGATTCATGAGAGTTGAATTTGCGCCATTCCAGATGTGGCGCGTTATGAATGACATTGGTCATCAGGGCAACGAAGCTGATCAGGAGTTCCACGTCCTCTTCATTTTTGATGATGTGTTTTTGGGGACTATCCAGATAAATGACTCCCATACTGGTTCGGTTGACCAAAAGCGGCAGGATGATGATCGACGGTTTCTGAATACTGTCAATCAACTCGCTGTGCTTGGTCATAAACTGTTGCAAATCCCTTTGCACAGCAGAGGTCTTGATGAAGGGTTTGCCTTCTGCAAAAACCAGGTCAGCCAATTCTTCGCAACGGGGAGAATGAGAAGACTCAGACCCATGAGCGGGATCAGAGCGAACTGTCACCATTTCGGCAGACTTGCTGTCGTTAATTTTAACGAAACCATTTTCCATTTTTGTCAAAGACTGGACAAACTGCAACATCTTGGACGCCAATTCCTGCAAATTGTGCTCACACAGCAGTTCGTGACCCATTTCGACAAATTTTTTCATCTGATATTTCGCTGATGATCTCAGCGACAATACGGGCATGACTTCATAGCACGTTGAAAAATATTTAACGAGATCCTTGGGCATGTTGTGGCTAATCTTCTGGCACGTGCTTTGATAGTCATCGATAACGGCTTCGCAATCCTTTAAGCCATCCACATCGTGAAGTTTATGCAACAAACGAAGATTTTGTTCCAAATAGAATTCGATACCACCTTGATCCAAAATGTTTTTCATCAACGCCAGCCACCGTCTTTCCGTAAAATGATGTTTTTCAAAATTCAGTTCGTGCAACATCCTCAAAATAGAGCACTGATCCTGTGCGATCGGGTCGGGTATTTTTTGGGTCAACTTGCGAATTTGATCAAGATTGGTGATGGATTTTTCACGATTCTTTGTTTCTATACAGCTCTCTCCAATGATGATGAAGCACTCCAGCTTCAAGTAACCAATATTTGACTCATGCACACCATGTCCCACTTCATTTTCTTCAAGTGAACCCAGTATGCTTTTTGTCAGATCCAGGGCTTTGAAGAAATTATGGTTCTTTTTTTCCAAGTGAGCCAAAGCCATCTTGATATAGAGGTTGTGCACACAGTTTTGTGGGAGAACCATGCAATCTTCCATCGTGTCATGCAGGTTCATTGCCAAAGTGAGGGTTCTTTGTGCCTGATTGTAATTGCCGAATACTCGATAATAATGACTGAGTTGCATCAGGCAATGAATCTTTTCATCCACAAGATCTAACTTCTGATAAGTCTGAACAATCTCGTTAAAAGTCTCGAAAAAAACATCATACCGTTGTTTGATATTGCATGTTTTAATCAACTCGAAACCAATTTCGACAAGGGCCAAAAAATTACCGCTTTCACGCGCAAGGGAAATGGCATATTCATAATGTTTGATCGCATCATCATACTTCTCATGAAAAAAACTGGCATTTCCTTTCAAATGATAAATCAATATCTCCAATGAACTTGATCTGTTCTGCCGAATCAAATTCAGAAGGTCCTCGATCCTCTCATCCACATTGTTATAATTGTTATGTTGCATTTCGAGCAACAGGGAGCCGTGCTCTCCATAATGTTGTCTATGATGACACTGGGGGTCCATTTGTTGTGACAGGTAACTCATGCTCATTCTTCTCTGATCATACAACGATGCACATCACATGCCAAAGAGCGATTGTTTTTAACAGATTGAAATCATTGACTCGTTTTACAACTTGTCAAATGCGTTTTGAAATAAAGGGTCATTATTTCCTCTTTTGATGGGAAAATAATATCAAGACAACAGGTAACAATACGTGTCGGGAGAAAACAAAATAGGACAAGAGATAACATCTCTCTGTGTAACAATTTGTATCAGCTTTAAGGTGCAAAACCGATCTTTGTAACAGTTCGACACCACTTTTCTCATTGATTCATGACCTCACACTGTTTAGATGATCCCGATGTCTTATCTCGAATCCATCATATTAGGGATCGTTCAGGGGGCAGGGGAGTTCCTGCCCATTTCCAGTTCGGCTCATCTGGTGATCATGCCCTGGCTCCTCAAATTCAAGGATCCCGGCCTCGCTTTTGATGTGGCCCTTCATTTTGGCACATTACTCTCGATCATTGCCTATTTTTGGAAGGACTGGTGGCAGATTTTTAGCGGTGCCACGGCACATGTCCGCCAATTCATCGACGATCGCCGTTCCCCAGCCCGGGTCAAGCGAGCTGAGAGCCATCGGTCCGAATTCAACCTGCTTCTGTATCTTGTGTTGGCAACCATCCCTGCGGTTTTTGCTGGTCTACTATTGGAGGACTGGGCGGACACCAGCCTCAGACACCCGCTCCTGATCGCGGTGAATATGGTGGTGTTGGGGATCGTATTGCTGAGGGTTGATAAGAAAAAAGGAAATCTCAAAACGGTGGCCGACATCACTTTGCGAATGGCCCTGATCATAGGTTTTGCACAGTGTCTGGCCCTCCTGCCGGGGGTGTCACGGTCTGGTATCACCATCACTGCGGCTCTGTTATTGGGACTACGAAGAGTTGATTCGGCAAGATTTTCCTTTTTGCTCTCCACTCCTACCATAGTCGGAGCGTGTTTGCTGAAGGCAGGCTATATCACCCAATTGTTTTCGGACAGTGTCGCGCTGGTCGGTCTGGTCACATCGGCTGTGATTGGCTTTTTGAGCATCAAGTATCTACTCAAACTCGTAGAGCATTTTTCGTACGCGGTGTTTTGTTATTACCGGTTTGTATTTGGGGTTGTGGTGGTTTTGATATTTGTTTTTAGACTCAGATGAATATTTCCAATGAATGGCTTTTTCGGGTGATACGGGAAGCTTCTTTGAATATCGAATATTGAATGTAGAACAAGGAATGTCAGAAATACTGTCATTCCTGCGAATGCAGGAATCCAGAAAAATAAAATGGATCCCAGCTTTCGCTGGGATGACAAGAAAACCTCACTTCGACATTCGAGATTCCCTGATCGATATTCGATATTCATGACCGCGACCCGGAGCAGCCTGCCCGCCATAGCAATATTGCGAAGGCGGGGACCCAAAAAAGCCATTCATTAAAATTGATAATAATAGCTTCATGAAAAAACTTTATCTCATCGACATTTCTTCCTTCATATTCCGCTCGTATTACGCCATCCGACCCTTGCACACGCGTGAGGGGGTACCTGTCAACGCTGTGTTTGGTGTGGTGTCGATGATCAACAAACTGATCGAAACCCACAAACCCGATCACATGATCGTGTGCTACGACCGTCCCGAAAAAGGATTTCGTCACGAATTGTACCCGGCCTATAAGGCCAACAGAAGCGCACCTCCGGAAGATCTGGTGCCGCAATTTGAGATCATCAACGAATTCATCAGGACTTATCCCATCAAATCCTTGGCCAAACCGGGTTTTGAGGCCGACGACCTGATCGCCACCTTGGTGGCCCGTTACAAAACCATTCCTGACATGCAAATCTACATCGTGACCTCAGACAAGGACCTAATGCAGTTGGTGGACGATAATGTTTTTATTTATGACACGATGAAAGAGAAGATCATCACCCGTAAGGAGGTGGTCGAGAAGTTTGGTGTGCCTCCTGAAAAAGTGATCGATGTGCAGAGCCTGAGCGGAGACCCCACCGACAACATCCCCGGGATTGTAGGCGTGGGGCCAAAAACTGCCACCAAACTTGTGCTGGAATATGGCTCATTGGAAGCTGTGCTCGATCACGCCAGTGAGATCAAGGGCAAGCTGGGTGAGAAAATCGCGCAGGGCAGGGCGAACGCCTTGTTATCTCGTCAACTGGTCACACTGCCCACACAAGTGGAGACCCAGGCAGACTGGGACGATCTTGTCCAACCGCCCGCAGATGTCTCTGCCTTAAATACATTTTATCAAAAGCTGGATTTTACAAAATTCATCAGCAGACAATGGCAAGAAACACCGTCCGTGCCACAAACACAAAAGGCTGTTTTTGTCGGCATCACAAGTCTCGATGAACTCAAAGCCTTGGTGGACAACATTCTGCAGACCAAGCCGCAGTGCCTGGCCTTTGATACCGAAACCGATTCATTGGATGCTCACAACGCAACCCTGGTGGGGCTGAGTCTGTGTTATCAACAGGACAAGGCCTACTACCTTCCCCTCGCACATCGCGAAGGGCCCAATTTGCCGTTTGCTGATGTGGTTCGGATGATCTCACCACTTTTAGTTAGCAATGACCTTGCCAAGGCGGGGCAAAATTCGAAATTCGATTTGAATGTTTTGGCGCAGTATCATTTGTCGGTCAACCCCATCGCGCACGATACCCTCATCGCGTCTTATCTGCTTGACCCGGAAGGACAGCATAATCTCGATTATCTGGCCAAAAAATATTTGGGGGTCGAAACCATAAAATTTGCGAACATAGTGGGTAAGGACAAGACCTTTGCCGACGTTGCTTTGGAGACCGCCACACAATACGCGGCTGAAGACGCCTGGGTGGCGCATGAACTTGTCGATATGATGCTAAAGGAATTAGTCGCCAATGGTCTCGATGCCGTGTATCGTGACATCGAAATGCCGCTTGTTCCTGTACTGGCCAAAATGGAACAGTGTGGGGTGCTGATTGACGAAGAGCTTCTGACACAGTTGCACGACGAATTTTCGCAACGACTGAATTCGCTTGAATCCGAAATTTATGAATTGGCGGGAGAACACATCAATATTAATTCACCCAAACAGTTGGCTGTGATCTTGTTTGAAAAGATGGGCTTGCCCGTCATCAAAAAAACCAAAACCGGTTTTTCAACCGATGTCGCTGTTCTCACGGTTTTAGCCCGAGAACACGCTTTGCCCAAAAAGCTTCTCGATTATCGTAGCATCACAAAATTATTATCGACCTACGTCATAGGATTAAAAAACATCATCAACCCGCGTACGAGCAGAGTGCACACAAGTTTCAACCAGGCCATTGTCGCCACGGGCCGCCTGAGTTCCACAGAACCCAATTTGCAGAACATCCCCATCAAAACTGAAGAGGGCAGGCGCATACGCCAACTGTTTATCGCACCGGAAGATCACTGGCTCCTTTCGGCTGACTATTCACAAATCGAGCTCAGGCTCCTGGCCGCTTTTTCAGACGACCCGCACCTCAAAGACGCCTATCACAAAAATCAGGACATCCACGCCCGGACTGCCGCCCATATCTTTGGTGTCCCCATCGAAAGGGTGGACCAGCACCAGCGAAGCATCGGTAAAACGATCAACTTTGGCGTGGTGTATGGCCAATCGCCTTTTGGTCTCGCACAACAATTGGGTATCCCGCAAAAAGAGGCCAGAAGATTTATCGACAGTTTTTACAATGAGTTTTCACGCGTGCGGGATTATCGGGAACAGGTTTTAGCGCGGGGCAGAGAACGGGGGTATGTCAGCACGTTTTTGGGACGTCGCCGTTATTTGCCAGACATCAACAGCAAAAACTTTATGGCCCGCCAGAATGCCGAACGCATGGCTTTCAATGCCGTGTTTCAGGGTTCTGCGGCAGATCTTATCAAGAAGGCCATGATCGTTATCCATCACTGGATCATCAAAGATCAGCTAAAAACAAAAATGCTTTTGCAGGTTCATGACGAATTACTTTTTGAGGTCCCTCAGGAGGAACTCACCGTTATTCGTAAATTCATTCCGGAAATGATGGAAAGGGCCTTCAGTCTCAGCGTGCCGCTAAAGGTGAGTTGTCATGTGGGCAAAAACTGGGCTGAAGCGCATTGAAATTCATTCATCACAAGGTTTTTCGGTTTCTGGTTTGCAGGTCTCGTCTGCAACAGGGTTGGTGCTGGCGCCCAGGGTGACATCGGCGAGTGATTGTTGTGTGCTTGCGGGTTTGTGACAGGCAGTGAAGAGAAGGACCGTATACAAGATTATTTGAAGACTGATCGCTGAGCAAAGACAGAGAAAATTACGTTGCATAGAAAATTGAAATTGGAAAATAGAGGAGTTGCAAAGAATCTCACTTAGGTGAGATTCTTTGCAACTGGGTGAGTGAGGGGACTTGAACCCCCGACCCCCAGGGCCACAACCTGGTGCTCTAACCACCTGAGCTACACCCACCATAAAACACAAGAGCGGCTCTACTAATCAAACTTGGATCAAAAAGTAAACCAAATTCACGGGCATGCTTTTTATTTGAACAAACTGGTGCTTTTGACTAATCTGTGCTACCGACATTCGATCCAATGTTGTTTCGATAACAGTCGAATTTATTGAGCAAAAAAGGTCTGTTGTTGCCTTTGGTTGTCCTTTTCGTATTTGTGTTGTGAACACCAGAAACCAGCAACGAACTACAAAGTCTATGTGCGGCATAGTCGGTTATATTGGCGATAAAAAAGCCAAACCAATACTAATTGATGGGCTGAAAAGGCTTGAGTACCGCGGCTACGATTCAGCCGGGCTGGCTTTTCTGCAAAATGGAGAGTTTGAAATCCTGAGGACTCAGGGCAAACTCCAGAATCTCATCGATAAAATCAATGGCAGGGAATTCTCTGCAACCATCGGTATTGGACACACTCGCTGGGCAACCCACGGAAAGCCAGACGAAATCAATGCTCACCCTCATTATTCACAAGACGTTGTGCTGGTTCATAATGGTATCATCGAGAACTATAAACCCATTAAGGATCGCTTGATCACCAAAGGGCACAACATCGTTTCGGAAACAGACACAGAAATCATCTGTCACCTCATCCAAGACTACCTGAATCAAGACAACTCCTTCATCACGTCTCTCCAAAAAACACTCAAGGAATTACGGGGTGCTTACTCTCTGGTCATGTTAGACAGGAAGGACAATTCACGAATTTATTGCGCACGCAAGGGATCTCCTCTCGTTTTGGGGCTTAAGGAAGGCGAAAAGTTTGTAGCCAGTGACATCCCGGCCTTGCTCACACACACCAATGAAGTCATGTTTTTACACGACATGGAACTGGCTGTTTTGGAAAAAAACAAAGTGACCGTGTACGATTTCGAAGGAAATACCGTCGTCAAGACGTCCCAGATCATCCAATGGACCATGGCTCAGGCAGAAAAAAGCGGGTACAAACATTTCATGCTCAAGGAGATTCATGAACAGCCACGCGTCATTGCCGACACTCTGCTTGGCCGCGTCGATCTCGAAAAACTCAACATCTGGCTCGATGATGCCGGTCGGATGATGAAGGAATTTGTCAGGAAAGACGAATTCAAGATTCAGATCGTTGCCTGTGGCACCAGTTGGCACGCGGGACTCACAGCGAGATACTGGATTGAAAATCTCGCGAAGGTACCCGTGAGCGTCGAGCTTTCCAGTGAATTTCGTTATCGCCAGCCACTGGTCAACGAAAACACCTTGGTCGTAGCCATCAGTCAATCAGGCGAAACAGCAGACACCTTGGCCGCCATACGCGAAAGCAAAAAAATGGGGGCCAAGATATTGTCCATCTGCAACGTAATCGGATCCAGCATCCCTCGTGAATCCGATGTGACCATCTACACGCACGCGGGACCAGAAATCGGTGTGGCCAGCACCAAGGCCTTCACCACGCAAATTGCCGTTCTCTACATGATGGCCGTCAAATTGGCCTTGCAAAAAGGACTGCTCAACGAAGACGAAACCCGAGTGCGCATTAAGGCACTTGTGGAGCTACCCAATTTGCTCAAAACTTTTCTGACTGACATCAAGGGTCTTCAGGAAATGACAGAATGTCTTCACAATGACGAACATTGTTATTTTATCGGTAGGGGCATTCAGTACCCCATTATTCTGGAAGGGGCGCTCAAACTTAAGGAGATCAGTTACGTTCACGCAGACGGCTATGCTGGGGGCGAAATGAAGCACGGTCCCATTGCCCTCATCGAAGAAGGCGTTCCTCTGGTTGCTGTCGTTTTGAAGGACGATTTGTACGAAAAAATGGTTTCGAACGTTCAAGAGATGAAATCTCGTGGGGCCTTTGTGCTGGGAATCATCTCGAAGGGTGATGACGACATGAAGCAGATTTGTGATATCTGCATCGAAGTCCCTGAGACTCATCCCGATCTTATGCCCTTTGTGTCCGTGATACCATTGCAATTGCTGGCATACTACGTCGCCGATGCCAAGGGCACCGATGTCGATCAACCCCGCAATTTGGCAAAATCTGTTACGGTCGAATAACGTTAGCGCGTGGATCGTGAATTGTGAATCGTGAATCGAAAAATTCAATATTTGACCTTCGATCCACGAATAACGATCCACGAATGACGATCCACGATCCACGTATGCAACTCAATCCCAAACAACAGGAAGCCGTGGAGCACCGTGACGGGCCTCTGCTCATTCTGGCAGGCGCCGGTTCCGGAAAAACCAGGGTTCTGGTCGAACGCATCGTGCGTCTGATGCAAACTGGCGGCGTCAACCCCTGGAACATCATGGCCGTTACGTTTACCAACAAGGCGGCCAAGGAAATGAAGGAGCGCGTGGCCCAGTCCATGGGACAGAGAGCCAATGACCTCTGGATGGCAACCTTTCACTCGTTTTGTCTGCGTTTGTTGCGCCGTCACGCTGAGGTGCTCAATTATCACACTCATTTCACGATTTATGATGATCTTGATCAGCGATCCCTGATCAAAAAAATTCTCAAAGACATGCAACTCAGTGATACCGTGTACAAACCAGCCAGCATCCAGTACCACATCAACAAGGCCAAGAACGATGGCATCAAGGCCGAAGATTTCCCTTCGGGCGGGGATTTTTTCCTGAAAAAAGTTGGCGCGATTTTCGCCGAATACCAGAAGCATCTGATTCTGAATCAGGCCATGGATTTTGGTGATCTGATCGTCAACGCCTTGCACCTCTTTGGCAAGAGTCCCGAAATACTGTCAAAGTATCAGAATCAATTCCAGCACATTTTGGTCGACGAGTATCAGGACACAAACAAGAGCCAATACGCGCTGATTCGGTTGTTGGCCGATAAATGGAAAAATGTCTGTGTGGTGGGGGATGATGACCAGAGCATCTACAAATTTCGTGGCGCCGAGATCCGCAACATTCTTGACTTCCAGAGAGACTACCCACAAGCGAAGGTGATCCGTCTGGAACAGAATTATCGTTCCACGCAGAATATTCTGAATGCCTCCAATGCGGTCATCCGGGGCAACACAGAACGCATGGGCAAGGAATTGTGGACCCAGAACGGGCAGGGCGAATGCATCAGAATGTTTGGCGGACAAACTGATCACGACGAAGCCGAGTTTGTCTGTTCCTCCATCATGTCACACAGGGAAAAATACAGACTGGGGGACATGGCGATTTTTTATCGCACAAACGCGCAGAGCCGTATACTCGAAGATTCCCTGCGCAAACACAAAATTCCCTATCGCATCTTCGGTGGCATCAAGTTTTATGACAGGGCCGAAATCAAGGATATGATGTCTTATTTAAAGACGTTGGTGAATCCGTCCAACACGATTTCGCTCAAGAGAATTCTCAACACACCGGCCCGTGGCATCGGCAAAACCACGGTTGAACGTATCGACGCGGCGGCAGATCGGGAAAGCGCCTGTTTCTGGGACGTGATCAGTTCGGTGTCCGATCCTCGCTGGGCCCTTGAGCTCAACACCGGCACAATGACCAAAATCGAGGACTTTGTAAAACTCATCGCCCGTCTCAATCAGGCCCGTCAGGAAATCCCTCTCGATGATTTTTTGACCTTTCTCTACGAACAGACTGGTTACTGGCAGATGTTGACCGCGGAAAAAACCATTGAGGCACAGTCACGTCAGGAGAATCTTACCGAATTTACCAACGTGCTTGACGATTATCTGCACGAAAACGAAGAAGGCACGCTGGAATCTTTTTTGGATCAGATTTCTCTGGCCTCCGATACAGACAAAATGGACGACAACACCGACTTTGTCAATCTGATGACTGTTCATTTGGCCAAAGGGCTCGAGTACCCTGTCGTTTTTCTTGTGGGACTCGAGGAGGGATTGTTTCCCCATGTGCGGAGTTTTGACAAGCCTGAGGACATTCAGGAAGAACGCCGCCTCTGTTATGTGGGAATGACGCGCGCCAAAGAGTTATTGCACATCTCCTTTGTCAACGAACGCAAACTTTTTGGCTCCACACAATACCAAATCGCCAGCCGTTTTTTGGACGAAATCCCAGAAAAGCACGTCACCATGATGCACGATTTTGGCTATCAGGCAAGAGGTGCGGCTCCCGTTCACAAAGGTCCGTCTTGGAGTTCCACAGCGTCTTATCCGCAAACCAGAAAGCAGTCCATTCCCAAACATGAGACGCAGATTGATTATCAGTATTCGCAAGCTGAACAACCCTGTCGTCAGGGCTCTCGCGTGCGTCATGCGGTGTTTGGTGAGGGCAAAATCATTTTGATTGAAGGGGGAAATTCTGACCAGGCGAAGGTGACCATCGAATTTGGCAGAGGGATCAGAAAAAAGCTCTCTCTCAAACACGCTAATCTGGTGTTTGTGAGGTGAATTATAGCGCAGAAGGACTCATCTATTTTTTGATACAGGTGACTATGAGACAAGCGCTTGTTGTTAATGTGGTTTTTAGAAATAAGCCTCTGTGTGTAACATTGCATTTGTTAGATTGCAACATTATCTTGCATTTTCATTAGTGTTATGTTACGATGGGAATGGGCAGGGCAGGGGGTTTTATGATTCAAGATAAATCACAAAAAATGAACGTCATGATTGGTGAACGGCTTAGACTTGCCAGAAAGGCCTCAAGTCTTACACAAAAAGACCTGGCAGAAAAACTCGGCTTTAAGAGTCGACAGATTCTCGACAATATAGAATCTGGTATGCGCAAAGTGGGTGCAGATGAGCTAATGGTCATCATGAATGTTCTGGGCCGTACCCTTGACTATTTTACTGACCCTTTTATGGTTTTGGGCGACAAAGTCTTTGCGTGGCGTGTCGATCGAACATCCTGCTCGGTCGGTGAATATGAGTCCAAAGCCCGTAATCTGGTGGGTGCCTTTCGTCATTTTTGTGAAATGCTTGGTGATCCACCAAGTCCTCTAACAACGACACTTAACATCACAACAAAGAGTTCATACGAAGATGTCCAAGCGGCAGGTCAACGTCTCGTGAAAGATCTGCATTTTGGTGAGATTCCTGCTCTCAAATTGGCCAAGCAGGCAGAACAAACACTTGGTGTTCATATCCTTTACGTAGATGCCCCACAGGGCATCTCGGGTGCGGCCTGTCACCTTGATGATATGCGCTTCATACTCATCAACCGTAATGAACCTTTAGGGCGGCGGAATTATGACTTAGCCCACGAATTGTTTCATGTCCTTACCTGGAATCAAATCCCTCCTGACAAAATCGAATTAGGGTTTATGCAAAAAAAAGCGCCCCGAGCAGAACAATTGGCAGATATTTTTGCATCTGCATTGTTGTTACCAGAAGATTCTCTCATAAAGTTTTGGAACAGCAATTCCTTTACTGATCTGCATGAAAAAATAAATGTAACGGCAAGTCATTTCCTGGTTACAAGCATTGCCCTTAAATACCGCTTAAAAAATCTTAATATTCTGACCGATATCGATGTCATGAATATTGACGACAGCAGACTCAAGTGGGGTGATGATGGAGAAAAACCATTGCTGTATTCAAAGGCCTTTGTAAAGAAACTCCACACGATCCTCGACAAGGGTCTGGTGAGTGTGCGCAAGGTTGCAGTCCTGCTTGATTGCACAATCGATGATCTTCAAGAGATTGTGATGAGTTATGGTCTAAAAAACCCTTTTGACTTGCAAGAGACTAATGATGCCAGAAAATGATGCACATGTATTGGCAGACACTAACGTTATTATTGAAGCGCACCGCAACAATTGCTGGAAGGCTCTCGTCGGTCATTATAAAATGGACACTGTAGAAAAATGTATTGAAGAGTGCGCTACAGGTAACCAAAGACTTCGTAATCCTGTTCCCATCGATACGGTGGGGCTTGAACAGACACTGGTTCCAAAAAAGGTGAGTCAATACCAGATCAATGTCCTTTATACACAATGCAAGGAGGCGTGTTATCTTGATGCGGGCGAAAAACATCTATTGGCGCACTGTCTGACCCTTGATGATGTTTATCTAGTTTGTTCGCCCGACAAGATGTGCATGCAGGCGGGTTATGCGTTGGGCATTGTTGATAAGTTTGTGTCGCTTGAAGAATTGATTGAGGGTACTGGCAAAAGGGCGCAGGTGAGTGTGCCCTTTACTCGCAGGTGGACGGAGCAGTTTCGGACCCGTCTTAAACTGGGGTTAAAATGAATGATGCCTTTGTAAATTGTGTCAAACAACTTATCGAATAGACGAACCAAATGTAGTAAGAGTATACAAGAAAGAAGTTGGAGGACAAAGGTTATCTGGTCATTGTGTACCACCACAAAGATGATTGGATTGCCAAGTTTAAAGAATATCCAAATGTATTTGGAGAGGTCTGATATTGAGAAAACATCAAAATGGGCAACAAACAGGAGAAACATTTCAATGAGAATAAAACAATCACACTACAACAAAAATGGCAGGAGAATGGAAAAGAAGAGGCCCAGGCCAGCCAGCAGGAACATGATGATGATGAGTTTTTTGTCGTTTTCTGACACAGGCTGTTTAATAGGCATTTTAGGAAAATAATGAATCCCAAACAAAACATCAAGTCCCTTTCTCTACAGGATCTTCAAAACGAGTTGAAAACACTCGGTTTGGAGGGTTACCGCGCCAGCCAGGTCAAACGATGGCTGTACAAGTTCGACGTGGATTCCTTTGCCAAAATGACCAACATCGCTGGCAAATTCCGGGAAATTTTAAAAGAACAGTTTGACTTGTTGCGGCTCCCTGTGGTCAAAATGCAGTTGTCCAAAGACGGCACAAAAAAATACCTGCTTCAGTTGGAAGACGGGCATTGTGTGGAGGTTGTGCTGATCCCGGCGGACGGGCGCAACACACTTTGTGTTTCCACCCAGGTGGGTTGCGGCATGTGTTGCGCGTTTTGCCTGACCGGCACGATGGGCCTCATCCGCAACCTGACCCAGTTTGAGATCCTCGAACAGGTCTCTGCCATTCGCAGAACATTGGCGGAGGGGGAGCGCATCACCAATCTTGTGTTCATGGGGATGGGAGAGCCTTTGGCCAACACCGCCAGTTTGTACCCCGCGATCGACATTCTGCTCGACGCTGAGTGTTTTGATTTCTCACGTAACCATGTGACTGTCTCCACCTGCGGTCTGGCTAACCAGATCGAGTCTTTTGGCGACAAGACCCAGGCGAGACTGGCTATATCGCTTAACGCCACCACAGACACCGTGCGTGACCAGATCATGCCCATCAACAGAAAATGTAACATCAAAGCTCTCATCACCGCGTGTCATAAAATGAAACTCCCGCAAAGAAGCCGGATCACCATCGAATACGTCATGCTGGGTGGCATCAATGATTCTCTGGATGATGCCAGGAGATTGGTGCGCCTGTTGAATGGTCTGCGGGTCAAAATCAACCTCCTGCCATTTAACGAAAACCCACAAATGCCCTACAAGAGGCCCTCGCACGAGAAGGTCAGGGCGTTTCAGCAGTACCTCATGGATAAAGGGCTGGTGGCCATCGAACGAAAATCACGGGGACAGGACATTTCAGGGGCCTGCGGCCAGCTTGTGACCAATACAGTCATTTAACTTTTGCGCATGGCAGGACCCGAACTGAATGTACAAAAGTTATCGCATTATTCGATCAGGAACATCCAATATCTTTATTCGGGACGTGTGGCCCTTGAGAATGGTGAGGGACGATTTGGGGACCTTCCAGAGCTTCGATAAAAAACAAATCAATTCCTTGTTGGCCTTGCCTTCTGCGGGGGGCGCAGCGATCTTGAGTTTGAGCACGTGCCCGTCACTGCCAATGACTTCGCTTTTACGGGCGTTGGGGGTTATTTGAACAGTGAGTTTCAAAATGTCACATCGTCTGACGGAGTGCGTCCACGGGTGCCGACGGCATTGCCCCCATTCGCAGACGGATGCCGATGTCCATAAATAGGGACGTGAGCAGTATATCTACGGCGTAAATGGCAAACAATACGATGATTGGGGTAAAGTCGATTCCGAACGAAAAAAAACTTTTGGGCAATTTGCGCCTCACAAAAGAAAAAACAGGTTCCGTGAGTTTAAATGCCGTGACCAGCAAGGTGCGGATAAAATCATTGGTGGGGGAGGGTCTGATCCAGGTCATGATCACGGCAACAATCACGACAAACTGATACATATTGAGCAGTGTGTGACAAATCTTGGCAAGAATAATAAATAATAAACCGATGGTAGACATGGGGCGCTAGCTAAAAGCTCAAAGCTCAAAGGTCAAAGGAAAAATCTTTTATCGACGTAATCGGTTACTTATTGGAGCGTATTGATTTTTCGGGTCCTGCTCCGGGTCGCTATTTTTTGACGCTCTTCGCAAGCGGGGCTTGCTCCGCAGGCCGCAACAAAATAATAGCTCCCCGTATCACCCCAAAAATCAAAACGCTCCGTTTACTGACGGATTGCTCATCGACTGCCAAAAATGCTGGTGCCGACCCTGATATGCGTAGCTCCGTGCGCGATAGCCAGCTCAAAATCACCGCTCATACCCATTGAGAGGAATTCCAGAGGTTCCTTGTAGGCGTTATGCTTATTCAGGGCATTACGCAGTTCCCTGAGCGCTATGAATTCCTTTTGACTAGTCCGTAGATCAGTCGTCCAGGTTCCTATAAGCATCAACCCCTTGATGCGAATATTTTTTAGTCTGTTCAGATCGCCTAACAAGCCCTTCACCTCATGAGGTTCGCAACCTGTTTTGGATTCTTCCTCAGCCAATTTGACCTGCACCAGACAATCCTGCATGATCCCTTTGTCCTCGGCCAGTTTATTAATGGTTTCGGCCAATGGAAGACGATCCACCGTGTGGATGAGCGAGGCGAGCCCCACCACCTGTTTGGCCTTATTGCGCTGGAGGTGTCCGATAAAGTGCCATTTGATTCTGGGTTGACTCAGCAGGTGCGCCTTGTTCACCAGTTCCTGGGCATAGCTCTCTCCAAAATCGCATTGCCCAAAACTGTAGGCCTCGCTGATGTCGTCCACAGTTTGTTTTTTTGAAACGGCAATCAAGGTGATCTCGCTGGCCTGGCGTTCGGCTTTTTTGGCGGCCTGGTCGATCAGTACTTTAGTGTGTTCGAGATTGGATGCAACAGAGGTCGTCATCTTTGAGAATGCTCCAATTCAGTGATTCTTGCCTTCAACTCATCAGGAATGGGGTAGGTGGCTGCGCTTGCGTAATCGTACATGACCAACACACTGGACCCAGTGGCCACCAATCGTTCGGTGAGTTCTTCGGCAATATCGTATTCCATCGTCAAACTTTTGTTGCCCATGTGTACCACGCCCAATCCAACAATGAGCGACTCACCACAATATGCGGGAGACTTAAAATCGGCCTTAATATTGGCCAGAATGAATGGAAAAATATCGTAGTGGTCTGATAATTTTTTTTCGGGAAAAAGTTTATTGAAGTACGCAACACGCCCCTGTTCCATGTAAGTAAAGATGTTGGCGTTGTTCACATGCCCCATGGCATCGGTATCCGAAAAGCGGACGGTGATGGTTGTTTGAACTCGATATTTTCTGTCCATAGGAAACTTTATAGAGGCATTCTTCTGAACAATCAATTGGCAAAAACTCCCCGGAGTGATGAAATAACGATCTTAAACAGGTGACAATACCAGAGAAGCTTCCTCTGCCACAAATTTCTTGAGAACTAGATTGATGAGCGTTTGATAGGGGATGCCGTTTTTCATGGCCATGTTCTGATAAAATTCCAATACATCTTTGTCTAACCGCAGTGTTTTTTGGATTTTTATTGTTCTATGAAATTTGCCACGAATGCCTTTTGTAAAATCATATTCCTTTTTCATATTGTATTTTTTCCTTTCTGGTGGCCAGCCGGGCAGATATGATTCGGATCGTTTCGTGACCACCACGGTCATCATAATACGTATGCACAACGATCAGGGTGTTTCTGGTGACACATTTGCCAATCGTGACCCACCTTTCCTCATGATGTTGCTTTGTATCCAGAACAGATAAGTGCAGGGGATCGTCAAATACTGACTGCGCCATTTCAAATGAGACCTTGTGTTTTCGGAAATTCGCGGTGGCCTTATGTGTATCCCAAATAAACAACATTGTAGTTACAGTATAGCGTATTCATATTATTTGAGCAATAGTCAATTGATTATCTTGATTTTCTTGGTTATTGCCCAGCCATGCTGTCACAAACCATTGCCAGAATTCTGCTTGATCAAAAGGCGGTCACCCTCAGTCCCGACAAGCCCTACACATTTGCCTCGGGAATCAAAAGCCCTATCTATTGCGATAACCGGGTCCTCATCTCCTGTCCCCAGGCTCGCGAGGTGGTGCTTCAGGGCTTTGAAACCCTCCTCACCGAAATTGAACCTGTCGCTGTGATTGCCGGAACAGCCACAGCAGGCATTCCCTGGGCCGCCTGGTTGGCACAACAACAGGGCAAACCCCTCGTGTATGTTCGCTCAGCCAACAAAGCACATGGCAAGGGGGAACAAATCGAGGGACGATTGGTCGAGGATCAATCAGTTGTGGTTATTGATGACCTCATCACCACGGGAGGCAGTGCTTTATCCGCTGTGCAGGTGATCAAAAATATGAAATGCCAGGTGTCACATTGTTTGGCGATATTCAGCTACAATATGCAACAAGCCAAGACAAATTTTACATCCGCCGGTGCCAAATTGCTCACGCTCACACAACTGGATGTGTTGCTGGATGTGGCCATCGAAAAATCCCTGATCACGGAAGCTCAAAAACAGCTGGTTCTGCGTTGGCGCGATTGTCCGGAGGGATATCAACCATGAAAAACAAAATCTGTATTGCCCTCGATGTTGATTCTTTTGATGAGGCCAAAAAACTGGTGACAGCCCTCAAAGAACATGTGGGTTATTTTAAGGTAGGCAAGCAACTCTTCACCCGTCTGGGTCCCCAGATTGTGGAATACATACAAGGGCAGGGGGCCAAGGTTTTTTTGGATCTCAAATTTCATGATATTCCCAATACGGTCAGATCCGCCTCACGTGCTGTGGCCGACCTGGGTGTAACGATGTTCACCATTCACACGATGGGCGGCTTTGAGATGATGCGTGCTGCCGTGCAAGGCGTGAAGGATGCGGGTAAGACCACCAAAATATTGGGAGTCACCATCCTCACGAGCATCAATCAAGATATCCTCAGGGATGATTTGAATCTCAAGGTGCCTCTGGGTGAACAGGTATTGCATCTGGCCAAACTGGCTCAAATGGCGGGCCTGTCGGGCGTGATCGCGTCACCGCAAGAGCTTGAACTGATCCGCCATCATACGGAACCTGATTTCATGATCGTGACTCCCGGCGTTCGGCCACAATGGCACCAGCAGGATGATCAACAAAGAACAATGACCCCGCGCTCAGCCATTCATAACGGCGCGTCCGTAATTGTCATTGGACGCCCTGTCACCAAGGCCGCCGATCCCAAACACGCGATTTGTGAAATTCTCAAGGAGATGTCCTGACCGACAGGTGCTTATTGAAAATATTCCAAACACGCCGATGGATTCTGCACAGCTTTGGTTTGGTCGATTTCGTATTGGGGGATCTGCCGATTCTTCCCCACATCGTGATATCCCAATGTAATGCACGCCCCCAAATGATTTGCCAGGGGAACAATCTGTTCACCCTCATCGATATAGCGTTCAATTTCGTCTTGCACACTCCCTGCAAGGTATTTTTGAAAATGGTTTGCAAGTGATTGAGTCGAGATCAATGCGGATTTGTCACGGCGGTAAAGTGAGAGCATGGCCTGGGCAAGGTTGTGTCCCCCGGGCCTTTGACGGATGGCGGCATCCCAATTCAGTGCCAGTAACTCACCCTTGAAGTAAGGCAGGTGCGACACGCTGGGGTTGTTCCAGAATTGCCCCATGATTTCCTGATTGCTCATTTCCTTCACAGCGGACGTGTGGTAATCATAGAGTACCCGATTCAGCCCGGCGACATATTCATTGAGTGAAATCACTCCCGACCGCACGTTGAGGAGTCGGGCAAAATACTCGGTAAAACCCTCGCTGAACCAGAATACAAGCTCCTCCGGGGCCTGTCTCACCAGTTTGCCGCCATTCCAATTGTGAAAAAATTCGTGTGCCACCAGATGCTTCAAGGGGGCATTGATGCCAGATTTGCTTGTCAGAAACAGCGCGAACGAATTGATGAAACTGGTGCCCGCATAGTGGCCCTCATTCTGGCCGCTCGATATGAGCGTGACAAGAAAATAGGGGTCCCGATGATCATTCCAGAACTCCCGCTCGGCCAATACGGTACCCGCCACCATGTCACTTAACTCGGCATCGGAAAAGGCCCACTGATCCCTGATGGCAACATACACTGTTTTTCCCTTGAGGATTTTTTTGGTCAGGCGAAAATCTCCGCCTACGTAGATCGCAAATTTAAGCTCATAGAGGGTCAGTTTAAGTGTTTGTTTAGTTTGATTTGCTCCGAAACTGTTGGCCAAAGACCAGGCGGCCGGCAAATTTTCCCATCTGAGTGTGGCTTTGAATTTTGTCTTCAAATCCCACTGCGGGTGTATCAAAAAGGTATCACCAATCAAATGAAAATATTCGGGCTGAACAATCGGTCGATAGTACGATCTTCCAGGCAAGACTTGCATGATCCGATCTGGTGCCAATTCGTACCGGATAGTGACCTCCTGGTTTGGCGGGTATGAAATCTGTTTAACAAAGGGAAGGGGGGTCTCATCGATTGTTGTCTGGCTCGATACAGGCACAAGATTAACGATATTCTCATACAAATTCTGCTGTCCTCCCCATTCAGAGGGTAACACCAGCCGATCCTTTCCTGTGGCGTTTCCAGAAAAGGTGAGGGTGACAATCATTGTCTGCCGGCTCCCGTTCGTTGCTGGCTCAAACTGATAGCTCATTTTTTTCTCTACATGGCTGGAGGCGAAAAGTGCAGATGGACTCATCGACAAAAAAAACACAAACAAGATTAGGGACAATCTGCTGCGTATAACAAGGTGCATAAAGCTCACGATGCTAAAACAAAGACGATAGACTTATTATACGGGAAGAATGTTTGATAGGGAATTGTTTTTTATGCGCCTTAAGCTGTTATGACCAAGGATCTTGAATGACAATGTTCGCGTTTCTGTCGGGACCGACTGAGACAAGGTGAATGGGAACGTCCAGATAATTTTCGATAAATTTGAGGTAATCGGAACAGGC
>CAZGMS010000144.1:0-42207 GCA_964526915.1 uncultured Nitrospirales bacterium | reverse complement strand
TTTTTTTCTCCACCAGCTTTAGATTCGGGGGGGGGGGCTTGTCGGCAAACACCGGGAAAGCCGGGCCGGTCAAGCCCGGCCCCTACAGGTTTCATCATTGGTAAAAGCGATTAAAGAATCCCCATCTTCTCCAACACGGCCTTTTTGGGAATCCCATTCTCATCGTAACCCCTCACTTTATAGTAGATGGGGAGCATGGCGTCCAGTGGGACCGTGTGTCCCTCAGGATCGCAGGTGCGGGCCTCATGCAATAAACGCAGGGGCAGGGTGTCGTCTTTTCTAGAGATGCCCTCTCGCGTATTCATGTAGCGTTCCAATAAGTGGATGCGTTCGCCCGCCTTCATGAATTCGGCGTTGGTCATTTTGATCCCGGTGACCGATGACCAAAGTTTTGTGTAGGTCCCAAAGTCGACCATGTTGACGGCCACCTCCGGCAGATTCTGCATCACAGAGCCCAAGAGTTTTTTGGGCGTGTATTTGGTGAGGGGCACTTCGAGCGTGTAGGCAAAAGCGGTAAACTGACAGGTGTGCAGTGAGTTGACACAGCAGTAAAGGTTTTCGAAAAATCTGACAAAGTCTGCCTTGGCGCGGATCGTG
This sequence comes from uncultured Nitrospirales bacterium, assembly GCA_964526915.1. Taxonomy (GTDB): domain Bacteria; phylum UBA10199; class UBA10199; order UBA10199; family JADGCS01; genus JAHJDR01. The sequence goes on along the minus strand of CAZGMS010000144.1, from coordinate 41,610 downwards.
TAGGGTTTGAGCAGGTGATAGAAGGTTTCCATGGCAAAGATTGCGGTAGACAGATGACACCCACCACGGTTGGCCACGGCGTAGGAAAGCCCCTGTCCGTAACACCCGCGAGGATCGTAGGCGGGAAGTTCGAGTCCCTTGACCTGCATGGCAAAATCCTGGCCGCCGTATTTTTCAGAAAGGCGCTTGGTGCCTTCTCCCATTTCCTTGCCAAATCCGCGCGAGAGGGCGATGTCGGTCAGGGCCTCATCAATCCCTTTGTCCTGACCAAATTTGAGTTTGCTCTTGATGAGTTTGTTTTGCGCGGCCTCCATCACCCAGGCCAGCACACCGCCCGCGCTGATGGTATCCATGCCCATATCCCCGCAGAGTTTGTTCCAGTGCGCGATTTTAATTGGATCAAAAATCCCCAGATTCGAACCCAACAGCCCCACTGTTTCGTATTCGGAAACAATGAGTTCCTGTCCCTCAAAAGTGCCTTTTTTCCCGCACAAAATGGTGCAGGGGCGACACGTGGCGTGCTTGGTATTGAATCTTTCTTTGACAGTTTCTCCAGAGATGTTGTCGGCGTCCTCGTGCTGTCCTTTGGTAAAATTGTTGACGGGCAGGATGCCTGCCTTATTGCAAAGACGGACATTGGCAGAAGTACCATAGTTGCGGTATTTGTCGGAGGTGACATCGTTGGAGTTGATGTAATGGGTAGCCTGCTTTTTGACCTGATCGAAATCTTTTTGATTGATGGGCAATATTTTATAAACGTCGCCGATGGCCAGAATGGCCTTGAGATTTTTGGCGCCCATCACAGTTCCCGCGCCTCCGCGACCCAGAAAACGGTGGCCCGAAGCGATGTTGGCGAACAAAACCCCGTTTTCTCCTGCCGGACCGATGACCAGCGCAGACCCTTTGTCGCCAAAACGTTTTTGGGTTTCCACTGTATCCAGACCCCAGAGTGATGAGGCGTCTTTGAAGGCAACGCCGCTTTCGGTAATCTCGAGATAAGTGGGTTTTTTAGCCGCGCCTGTGATGAGGACGCCGTCCCAACCCGCTGTCTTGAGTTGCATGCCAAAGGGTCCGCCGCAGGATGAGTGTGTGAAAATTCCCGTGAGAGGTGATTTGGTCACAGACGAGAAACGCCCTGAACACGGTGCTCCGGTGCCCATCACCACGCCCATGAAAAAAGCGAGGTAATTGTCTGGCCCCAAAGGATCGACTCCGGGTTTCACGCGATCAAAGAGGAGTTTGAGGGCCAAACCTTTCGCGCCCAGATACATGACGCGATCTTTTTTGGTGACAGTGCAAACAGTGAAAATCTGTTTGGTAAGATTGACCTCTAGAATTTTGTTAAAAGGTCCTTTTTGTTCCTTTTTCATATTGACTCTCCGCGTCCGTTTTAAATTTAATGCTTGTGACCTTGGTGTCGGGGAGTTGTTCTTGTATCTGTTTGAGGATCTGGTTTTTCATGAGAGAAAGCTCGTTATGCCATGCGGGGTGCGCTACGCTGACGAACAAACAACCATCTTTGATGTACAGGATTCGGGAGTGTCTCGAAATAATGGGACCAACGATCTTCAACCACTGCTGGTGCAGAGCCACGGTTTTTTGTAGAGGTTCATGCTCTGGCCCAGCCAACTTTTTCTTGAGGAGACTGCCAATCGAAGAAAAGGACTGTCTTTGTGTTCTGTTCAAAAACATGTATCAAACGATGAGCCCACGGCTGACAGTCGACGGCCAACGGCCAGAACTGTTTGGCGGTTAGCTGTTGGCTGTCAGCTGTCGGCAGACAGCTTACTCGTAATAGTCCAGTCCCAAAAAGGTGATCTGTTCTTCGCCGATCAGGTAACGAAGGGTGTTCTGCAATTTCATCTCCTGTGAGAACAGGTTATGAATTGGCGTGAGCCCTTCCTTCACCATAGGCGATTTGTAGAAAAACGACAACCATTCCTGGATGCCCTTGAGTTCCGCGCGTTGGGCCAGATCCATGAACAGGACCAGGTCGAGCACGATGGGGGCGGCCAATATGGAATCACGGCACAGGAAGTTGATCTTGAGTTGCATGGGCATGCCCAACCATCCGACGAGATCGATGTTGTCCCAGCCTTCTTTGTTGTCTCTGCGGGGAGGGTAGTATTCAATGCGAACCTTATGGTAGAGATCGCCGTACAAATCGGGGTAGAGTTCGGGATTGAGGATCGAATCGAGCACTGATAACTTGGATTCCTCTTTCGTTTTGAAGTTTTGAGGATCATCCAGGACCTCACCATCGCGATTGCCCAAAATGTTTGTTGAGAACCAGCCGGTCATGCCAAGGTAGCGGGCCGCAAGGCCAGGGGCCACAATGGTTTTCATGAGGGTTTGACCTGTCTTGAAGTCTTTACCAGAAAGAGGCACACGCATTTCTTTTGCGAGTTCCTGCAAGGCGGGGATTTCTGTCGTCAGGTTGGGAGCTCCATTGGCGTAGCCGATTCGCGACTTGAGCGCGGCATAGGCGTAGATCATACTGGGTGAGATCGTGGGGTCGTTGTTTCTCATGCCTTCTTCGAGGGCATGGACTGATTTATGTGCCTCGGTGACCGTGTTGAAGGCCTCGGTGGAGGCGCACCAGATCATGGTCAGACGATCACAGTTATTTTTGGTTTTGAATTCGGCGATGTCTTTGATGAGGGCTTCCGCTTGAGCCATCTTGTTTGTTTCTGATTTAACGTGAGTGGCCTCGAGGCGGCGGCAATAATTGCGATCGTATACGGCCTTCATGGGAAGAATGTTTTTGAGATCGTCACAGCATTTTGTGAGCAGGTCCATGGGGATCACACCGGCCTTGCAAGCGGCTTCGTAACCGTTGTCTGGGAATAGGTCCCAGGCACCGTACACCAGGTCGTTGATGTCGGCCAGAGGAACCACATCCTTTACGAGGGGATTGCGATTTTCTGTTCGTTTGCCCAGTCTGATATGTCCGATTTGGGTGAGGGAACCGATAGGTTTTCTCACACCTTTTTTAGCGGCTTCGACACCAGCGACAAAGGTTGTGGCAACGGCACCCAAGCCAACAAGGAGAACACCCAATTTTCCCGTAGCCGGTTTTATGGAAACACGCTGTTGAGTCATATTATTCCTTCCTGTCTGGTTTCTCTCCATCCGATTCGTGTATTGCATCAAGCAGAGTCGGAGAAGAAATCCAATATGTTAATCGAACCACTTGCAAAAAAGATCGGTACTCCTACCCCCGATATTTAATAAAAGCAAGGGTGACGACAGGATAGTCAGGTTAACACGTTGAATATATTTGTTTTATTTGATTATATTATTTCGAAAAGGGTAATCTCTGGCTGAGAATTGATGCGCAGACGAAATGTGTGTCCCAGGCCCCTGTTGATGTAAATGCGTTTTCGGTGATTGATCTGGTGCAGACCGCGAGAATATTTTTTACTGCGCTGAGGTATTGCGAGAGAACCGACGATGGGCCAGGTGACTTGTCCTCCGTGTGAGTGACCCGAAAGCATGAGGTCATAGTCGTGTTTCACGATGTGTACGGAATCCGGGTTGTGTGACAACACAAAGGTGGGAAGCTTGCTGTTGACTTTTTTGAACGCGAGATTGGGATCACATTGATTGGACCAGAGATCATGTAAACCGATCAGGTTGAATTTTTGTTTTTTGTACTCCAGAAGCTGGGCCTCGTTCGTGAGGATTCGGATTCCCTGCCTCTCAAGCGCGTCTTTGGTAATGTCCTCTTCGAAAGGGTCGTTTTGTGTGTGTCCGGGATAACAACTGCCGTAATCATGGTTTCCCAAACACCCGAACAACCCTAAAGGGGCGCGCAGACGCGTGAGCATTTTGGGGAGATCGTAAAGATATTTTGGATCCCACTGATAATAATCGCCGGTGAGGACGATCAGGTCCGGCTGGTGCAGGTTGATGATGTCGACGATGCGATTGAAATAACGTTTATCCTTGTTCGTGGGGCCGTAATGCAGATCGGAGATTTGTACAATCTTCATGCCGCCCAGTTGCGAATGAGGGCTGTTGATTTCGAGCTTGATGTGATCAATTTTGAACCGCTTGACGCCAATGAAATAAGAGTAGGCCCCCACAAAGGGCAGGGCCAACATGAGTGTGGCGGCAGTGAGGGCGCGGACAGGTTTTTTATGATGCAGGGTACGGAAATATTCCTTTGTTTTGGAGTGTTTGGGCATCTGGTTAAAAGTATAACATAGTGAGGCTGAGATCACAATGATGCCTTTTCACTTGCCATCAGGGTAGTTCATGAGGCATTAAAGCGCCCATGTCAGTCGATCGATCAATCACAAAATCGAGTTCAGCGGAATATTTCTCAAAGAATCTCCAACAGGTTGGCTTTTCATCATTCACCAAGGCGACCCTCACCACCATAAAAGAGGCTGTCGACAATTCACTGGACGCCTGCGAAGATCATGGGATTTTGCCGGAAATATTTGTGTCAGTTCAAAGACTTGGCGAAGGGACAACCCGCGGGGCGGATTTGGTGAAGGTGGTGATTACCGATAATGGTCCCGGACTCACGTTGGAAGACGCCGAAAAGGTGTTTGGGCAGTATTTGGCCAGTTCCAAGTTTGGACGTGGTCGGTGCAGTCGTGGACAGCAGGGGATAGGGATTTCGGCAGTGACCACGTGGGCGCAACTCACTCATGGGACCGGCGCGACTGTGATCACGAAAACCAAAGCAATGAAGCAGGCCGTGAAGGCCGAGATCGCAGTGGACATCAAAAAAAATCAGGGTTTCACCAAAAACAAGGAAACCGTCGATTGGGATCGTGGGAGCGGCGTGAGTTGCGAATTCATTATGGATGCGCGGATTCAACTCAACGGCGAAGCTGGGTTGTTGACCTATTTGCAGGGGACTGCGTTGGTGAATCCTCATTTGAGGCTTCGGTACAAATTTTTGGATCAGGAAGAAGCGATGCTGGAGAGGGTGACTGATCAGGTGCCGACCATTCCGGAGCGGACGTCGCCACACCCGCACACCATGAAGCTGGGCGAATTTTTGGCGCATTCCCATCTTTTTGGAAAAATAACGACTCGCAAGTGGTTTAAGGAAGGGTTCTCGCGCGTGTCCGATTCAGTGATCCAAGATATGATTGGCGCCGGGATTCCGGTTGGATGGTTCGAAAAGGCCCTCTCCATTCTGAACGAAGACCAACTCAAACAGATGTATGCGGTCTTGCAGAACGTCAAGCTCATGGCGCCTCCCACGAAGAGCGTGATGGCCATTGGTGAGGCTGATTTAGCCAAGAGCATTCAGCGTTTGGGAGAAATTGATTTTTTTGCTGTGGTGTCTCGCAAACCCACCATTTGTGATTTCAAACCGGTGCAGGTTGAAGTGGCCATTGCGCGTTTAAAAGACAAGTCCGAAGAAGAACGCGACACTCCCGTGCAGATTTTGCGTTTTGCCAACCGCGTGCCTTTGCAGTTCGACAAAGCCGCGTGCGCCATGACCAAGGCGGTGGAGTCTGTGAATTGGCGACCCTATGGTTTGGCGCAGCCCAAAAAGACCTTGCCGCAAGGGCCCTATATTTTTGCCGTGAGTGTAGTGAGCCCCTTCATCAAATTCAAGAACGCCTCCAAGGAGACGGTCGATGCCAGCGATGAACTGGTCGAAGAGATCCGCAGGACTTTGCAACAGTGCGGGCAGAAATTGTCCGCGCACATCAATCGCGAGGCCAAGGCGGCCGATGTGGAACGCAAGATGCAGCACATTGAGCAGTTCGCCCCCATTCTGATTGATGGTTTGTGTCGCATCACGTTTGCCAAGGCGGGCCGCAAGGAAAAGGCCATTGAGGGTCTGGCCAAAATTCTGGGCCGTGATTCCAAAGAGGCTGAACAGGAGTTGGCAACGGCCCATCAGAAGTCACGCGATGCTGTGAGAGAAATGGCCGATAAGCTCGATTTGGATCACGACGAGTTGCACGACATGATGCACGGTAGCGACGAAGAAGAAGCGCCGATGGCAGGGCAGTTGGAGTTGTTGGAGTGATGAGCACGTGTTCAGGTGTTCTTGAGGCGCAAGGCTTAGGGCAAAAGGCGTAAGGTTTAGGGATATAAAAACACATGGACTTTGACCTTGTGCCTTAAGCCTTTGGCCTTACGCCCATTCTGTTGTACTTGCGATTTTTTATGTCAAAGACTGCAACCAGAAACAGATCTGATTTCGATGTCAGTAAATTATCATTTACCTTGTGTGATCGTTTGCTCACTGATTTGGAGCGAGCCAAACGCCCCGTCCTCAAGGCCACCAAGTGCGCGTTGGACAATTGTCTTTACGATCCGAAGATTGGTTTTCTGGTGGCTGGCGACAAAAAGGTCACGACCGAGCTCAACGTGAGTTCGGTCAAAAAAATGTCGCGCACGATTTTCATGCTGGAACTCATTTTGCGCAACATCAGTGTGGGGGCCATCAACACCAAACGTGAGTTGTATTACATTTCCAAAGGCGAGATCAAACACAACCCCAAGCTCAAACCTCTCGATTTTGAAGATCAGGAAGAGAGCGATGCCATCATTGATTTCATCGGCGAACTTTTGGAATGTTACCGTGAAGACCTCAACTGTTATGCCAACGATCGTGGCGGGCAGACTTATTCCCAGCACCTCATCGTCGAAGAGACCATGCCCAGCGGTGAAAAGGCCGTGATCGATTTGTCCAAGCTCGGGACGTCGCCGTTTCAACCCAAAAACCGCCCGCAAAATTTGAAACTCACGGCCAAAAAGAAGATCGATTTTTGTCTCATCGTTGAGTCCGAGGGCACGGCGAACACACTGGTCAATTCCGGATTTACCAAGCGCAATGCGTGTATTTTGATGGGCGCGCAGGGGGTACCCAGTAATGCCGTGCGCGGGTGGTGTCGGCTCATCCAGAACGATCTCAAGATTCCTTTGTATTTCTTTGGCGATCTCGACGCCTACACCATTCAAAATATCTACCGCACACTCAAGGCGGGTTCGGCCGCGAGCCTCATCCGCAACAGCGAGTTCTGCGCGCCTGAGGTCCGATTTTTGGGCGTGCTCCCGGAAGACATCAAAAAATATGATCTGCCTGATTATCCTGTGCGCGAGAAAGACGTGCAGGAGGGCAGGGCGCTCAAAAAAGCCCGCGACGTGTTGCAAAACGATCCCTTCTTCAAGGACAAAAAAAACAAGGGGCTTTCCAACATCCTCAATTGGCTTCTTAAGAACAAGCGTCGTTGCGAACAGCAGGCCTATTTTTCTGTTGCCCCCGACGACCCGTGGATGCCCGAAAAAATCATCATCGACAAAATCAAACGCAAAGAGTTTGTGTGAGGACAAAGGCCTTAACAGTCGTGCTTATCACGAAAAAAATGATCAGGGAGACGGGGCATTCAATGTTTAGTCTAAAGTTTACATCCCTTATTGCAATATTTATCCATTAAGGGTATACTCCAGTAGTCTACTAATAAGGAGACTAATATGGATTTTAACGATCGCAAGGAATCTTTGAGAATATTGGGGAAAATCTGGGATAAAAAAAGTGCCGAGTTTTGCGTGGTGTATGGCCGCCGCAGGGTAGGGAAAACTGCTTTGCTCGCCCATTTTGCTGAGCACAAAAAACTTTTGCACTGGATTGCCTACAAAACCACAACGGGAGAGCTTCTCGTCGACTTTTCAAAACAGCTCTATGCCTACATCAATCGGGGAGAAAATCCTGCGGTTGATTTCTCTTATGGCAGTTGGCAAGTTGCGCTTGAAACCTTAGCCGTTGCTTCTCAAAAAAACCGCTTGGGCCTTATCATCGACGAATTTCCCTATTTGGTTGAATCAGACCCGTCATTTCCTTCTCTCTTGCAAGCTCTCTGGGACAAAAAACTCTCTAAAACATCTCTTTTTCTTGCCTTGTCTGGTTCGCGTGTGAGTCTGATCAAACGTGAAGTCCTGGAGCCTAAAGGACCCTTGTATGGCCGCGCCACGGCGACGCTGTTGCTTGAACCAATTCCCCTGAGTGAACTCGCCGTGTTTTTTCCCAGATACAGTGACGTACAACTCCTGGAGGTTTATGGTCTCACGGGAGGTGTTCCCAAATATTTTGAGCTCATTGACGATCATGCCCCTGTTCTTAAAAATATTGAGCAAACAATTCGTGAAAGAACGACAATGCTGACGTCAGAAATTTATTTTCTATTGCACGAAGAATTCCGAGAAATTCGCGTCTACCTTGCCATACTCAGAGCGCTGGGAAAAAAAGTTAGCACGCTGGGTGAGCTCTCCATGTTCAGTGGTCTCGAAAGCAAGGTTGTTTCAAAATATGTGGATGATCTTGTCCAACTGAAAATAATCGGGAGACAGATCCCTGCCGGTGAGGATTGTCAAAAAAGTCGTCGAAGCCAATATGTTTTACGGGACCTGTTTCTGAACTTTTATTTTCATTTCATTGCCCCGTTTTTACAAGACATTGACAAGGCCCGATTTGAAGGGGTTCTTAAAAATCTTCATCAACAATTTGATGCGTACATGGGAAAATTTGTTTTTGAACGTGTTTGTCAAGATCATCTGGCGCGTCTTGGCGATGAGGGGAAATTGAGCTTCAGACCCACGACCGTTGGTGCTTACTGGGACAAGGATTGCCAGATCGATATTTTGGGCATCAATCACCACGACCGAGTGATGATTGCGGGTGAGTCCAAGTGGACGAATAAAAAAATGGGGTTGTCTGTCCTGAAGGAACTTGAAACCAAGGTGAAGAAGTTGTCACGCAAATACGATTATTTTTGTCACCTCGTCTTGTTTAGTCGCTCTGGTTTTTCGGATGACTTGGTGGATACAGCCAAAAAACAGAATGCTTTGCTGGTTGCGCTCAAAGACATCAGCTTGCCTAAGACCACTTTGTGAAATAGCCGAAAAGCACGGGTTAATGGTTTGGTTGATGTTTTGCAATCCACTCATGAGATTCTTTGAATAGCTTTGAGGCTGTGCCTTCCTCGTCAAAACAGTGAGTCGCGCCCGCAATCACCACAAGTGATTTTTGTGAGCGGGCATGCTGATAATATTGTCGACAATCCTTAAGGAAGAATCCCTTGCCAGCGGCAATAATTTTAATGGGGATCATGTTCTCTTTGAGGGCGGTTTTATAATGGGTGACATTGCATAACTCTTGGTACATTGGTTTTCCCAGAATATGCGTCACGCCCCATTTGAGGATATAGGCATTCATCTGTTTATCAAATATGGCCACATCTTTGATAAATTGTTGGGGGTTAAAAAGTGGGTCCCAAAATACAAGAGATGAAAGGTTTTTTGTCTTGGCGTTCAATATGGTGGGGCCGCCCAGACTGTGGCCAACTAAAGAAAGACTTTTAAACCCTTTACGTCGCGCGTAATCAATCACTTGATTAAGGTCCTGACTATGGATTGCGAGCGTGCATTGATCGAGCTGGCGCGCTTGGGGAAGATCGGTATAGAGATAAAAACGAATGACCGCGTAACCTTTTTGAACGAAGTAGTTTTTGGCATTATAGAACCAATGGTTGTTCGGCTTGCCCGTGAGACCATGTACAAAAATGACGCATTTGTTTGGAAGACGATTCTTGAAATTGAGTATACCGTGAATGTTGTGGCCGTCTTTTGTTCTGAGTTTGAATAGTTTTTCCATAGGGGGTGCATTGCGACGCACATGCCCAAAGGCATGTGTGGCGCATTGCGCCAAGAATCCTGTCACATGGTAACGTAGTGATCCACGATAAAGCGTGATCCCAGCTGACCCGCATTTCTTATCATATTTGGTGAGGAACGCGGGTTGTTTTGTTATTTAAAACGGAATGTCGTCGTCGCTGTCGAACGGCGGGGGACCGGCATCCTGCGAGGATGGAGTCCCAGCGGTCTGCGGAGCGGTTTGGGCAGAGGGTGCCTGATAGGATGGTTGCCCGCCTTCGCGTTTGCTCAAAAATTGCACGGTCTGGGCAACAATCTCGGTGGTGTAACGCTTGTTGCCGTCCTTGTCGTCCCAACTGCGTGTCTGCAGACGCCCTTCGATGTAGACGGTACGGCCCTTGGCGAGGTATTCCCGGCAGAGTTCCGCCAGTTTGCCCCACACCACAATGCGGTGCCACTCGGTTTTTTCCTCGGGCTGACCGGATTGTTTGTTGTTCCATTTTTCTGTGGTGGCAATGCTGAAATTGGCTACAGCCTGTCCGCTAGGGGTGTAGCGTGTTTCCGGATCTTGGCCCAGATTGCCGATGAGCATGACTTTATTCAAACTTGCCATGGAGCGTCCTTTCTTTGCGAATAGCACCAGTCCCAAAAACTCTAATGACTCTTTTTTGGGGTCCTGCTATGGGTCGCTATTTTTTGATGCTCTCCGCTCGCAGGCTCGCTACGCAGGCCGCATCAAAATAACAGCTCCCCATATCACCCAAAAAAACATCATGGAAGATTTTGGGACTGGTGTAACCTCAGATCAGAGATCAGCGGTTGTTAATTTTCTTAATAAACTTCTTTAAATCTTTTTTCAGTTGTTCGTCCAGCTCCGAGGGCTTCGTAATTTTTGCAAGCTCGGAATTGGCTTTTCTGAAATAGGCCAGTGCCTGATCAAAGGCCTGTCGCTTAATGGCGATTTCGCCTGCCAATGTCAAATGATAAGGGTTGTTGGGAGAGATTTTTAATGCTTTTTGGGCGTAGTGCTCCGCCTTGGTCAGATCGCGTTGCAGTTCGGGACCAAAATGGGACAGGGCAGGGGTTTTTAAAAAAATGTAACCCAAGGCATTGTACGCGCCACCTTCGTCATAGCGCTCGTCGAGTTGAATTGTTTTCTGCAGATCCTGCACCATTTTGGTCAGTCTCACCTTGATCCCGGAAGTTCGTGTTTTAAGCTCCAGTCCTCGGTTGATGGCGCGGTAGTAATAGCATCCGGCTGCTTTTGGATTCTTTTTGAGACAGAGCTCTGCAAAATAAACGCCGTCTGCGGCCAGTTGCCCCATTTTGCGAAAATCTGGTTCTGTTTGGGAGGCAATGCTGCGTCCTTTGGCGAGTTCCCATAGTTGTGCGCTTGTCGCACAGGGACAAACGCTGGGGGGCTTGGCTACAACAGGGCGGGTGGTGATGAGCAAGGCAAAAATGATGATGGGGATGATTTGAGTTTTCATGAAGAAAAATGTTCGAAGCCAGTTTTGCCCAGCTTGATTTCTTTTCCCTGCTCATCCAAAATCAGGACGCATTGTGTATTCTGATCTTTGTTAGAGACATCTTGCAACACAGAACCAATGCGCGTGATCTTGATATTGGGTTTCATTTCCAATTTTTTGAGAAGGTCGCCCAGTTCGTCATCGTTCATGGTGAACAGTAATTGATAATCCTCGCCTCCGGTGAGCAGTGTTTCGTGACCGTTCAGACGAAATTTTTTACACGTATCGTAAAAATCGGGCTCGCAGGGAATCTTGTCCAGTTCAATCTTGGCAATCCGGTGAGAAGCCTGCATCACGTGGCCCAAGTCCTGCACCAAACCGTCGCTGATATCGATGAGTGAGTGGACGTAGGGACACTCCGATAAAATATTGGCCAGAGGGATTTTGGGGCGCGGGTTTTTGATGGCATTAAGGTAATGTGTTTCCAATTTGCGTTTTTTGTTTAGTCCCGAAAGACCAATGGCCGCCGACCCCAACAGACCGGAAACATAAATCCCGTCTCCCGCTTGGGCGCCTGATCTGAGCTTACAACCATTCTTGGCCACTTCACCCACGACCGTGAGACTCAGGAACAGATGGTGGGAACTTCGGGATAAATCACCGCCAGCAATCGCCACCGAAAATTCCTGGGCCACCTGTTCCAACCCGATGTACAGGTCGGAGATGTTGTCGGCCACGCATTTTGACGGTATGCCCAAAGTGATAAAGGCGTAAAGGGGTTTGGCCCCCATCGCGGCAATATCGCTTAAATTCACGGCCATGGCCTTTTTGCCAAGTTCAACGTACGAATAATTTTTGAGATCGAAATGGACATCTTCAATCAAGGCGTCTGTAGAGATGACGAACGCGGTTTGTTCGTCCTTGTTGATCACGGCGCAGTCATCGCCAATGCCCTGAAGGAGATTGTGATTGGTAGACACCAGATGAGTTTGGATATTTTTTATAAGGTCAAATTCGTTGAGTTTCATAGTTCATGTGTTCATGTGTTCATGTGTTCACGTGCACAGGACAATACATTTTTTCATTACTTCATTGTTTCATTGTTGCATTGTTTCATTGTTGCATTACTTGATCATCATCACCCTCGATTCGATGATGGGTCCTTGTCCTGCGGAAAAACCCTTGATGCCCGTGACCCCATTGTACCCTCGCCCCTCCAGGATGGCGTTGCGGATATTGTCGCTTCCCCTGTCTGAGGCGATTTCGCGAATCATCATCATGATGTCGTACCCATAAGCCTCTAGCACGCGGGGGGCGCGTCCAAAACTGGCTGTGAACAGGGAATTAAACCTGTCAACTGTCCCTGTTGTCGCCTGCGGATCATAGAGGTCAACGAAAAATGATCCCGGAAATTTCGCGGCAATTTGAGGGGAAAGTTTGGGGTCATTCCAGGCGTTGGTCCCCAGCAGGGCCACTCCAGAGAGCCCATTAAATTCGAGGGCACCCACAATAGCGTTGACGTTCTGGTAGCTGTCCGGAATGAAGATGGCGTCGAAGCCAACTCCCCGATCGGGCGTGCTCACGCGGCCAATGCTGCTCTTGAGTTTGCGGGCCTCGGCATAGGTATCTTTGGACCATTTGTTGTATTCCGCGAGCCCTGTGATGCGACACTCGTTCTGTTTGGCTTCTTCCATGAAAAGATCAGCCATGGTTTTGCCGTAATTGGTGTTGGGGTAAAAAACCCCGAAACTGCGATAACCGCGTGAACGCGCGGCTTTTACGAGTTCCTGAATTTGCTGTTTGGGTTGCATGCCCACCTGAAAAATGAAGTCGGACTGCGCCATGAGATTTTCTTTTTGCGTGATCGGAAAAATCGGGACTTGCTTTTGGCTCGCGGTCAGACTGGCTTCGATGGCCAGGTCGCTCGATAGGGGGCCAATGATGGCGACAGCACCGTTTTGAATCATCTCGTCGATGGCCAGGCGGAGGGTCTCTGGAGCATAACCAGAGTCTTTAACAATGAGGTTGATGCCAGAGGCTTCGTGACAAATGTTGTTGATGCCTGCGGCGCACTTGACGCCATCGATCACTGAAAGCCCGAACGTCTCATGTCGTCCCGTTAGGGGAACCAGCACGCCGACAGAGAAATTCATTTTTTTGAGAGAGGTGCCATCCGTGATGTCCGCACCGAGGGTTTCGAGCATTTTTTGTGCCTGAGCAGAGTACTGGTTTTTGGGGTATTTCGACACAAAACGGACCAAAAGTTTTTTGGCCTTCGTGAATTTTTGTTCTTCGAAATGGGTTTTGCCGAGTTTAAAATCCACAAAAGAGCGTGCTGGTGCAGTCAGGTCGTAGTCCTTCATCCAATCGGTGATCTGTGAGGTGAGCAGTGGGGAGGCGATCCAGGCGCTGATGAGAGACTTTGTTTTTTCGAAGGAGATCACATCGGAACCCTGTAGCGTTCTGAGCTTGGCTCCCGCAAAACTCTCGTAAGTATCGTAAAGTTGGAGCGCGGCAAAATCGCCAAAATCCTGATTGGTGCTGGCCAAGCGAGCGCTGTTGACGGCCAGGGAAAAATACTGCACGCGCAGTTCGGTGGACAAATCAGCCGATGTGACATGAGCGAGATCATTAATGGCTTGGTCGAAGTTTTGATTTTTGTACCTGGCGTAAGCGATCATGTGCCAGGCTTTTGCCTGATATTTGGGGTTGGGTGTTTTGTCGGCCAGTTCTTTGAATTTGTTGACCGCATCATCGAGTCGTGCCTGCAGAAAGAAGATCTTGCCTTGTTTGTAGAGGGCCTCATCTGTGAGTTTGTTGTGGGGGTAGGTTTCAATAAAGTGTTGATACCCGTCGTAGGCGTAGCTGAAATTTTTGGCCAGGTATTGCCGTTCGACGTTGTTAAAGTTCGCTTGAATGTCGGGCGTAACGGCTCCCGGGTAGGAAACGACATGCCCAGCGCCTCCCCCACCACAATGCACCAGCAGGATGGTCAGGGACACAATAACACAGTAAAAGAGAAATTGTTTTTTCAATAGAGCTCCTTGCCATCTACAAAATTACTCGCTCCGGCCAAAAAGGTGTTCCCAGAGGCCCTTTTTTTTCTTTTTGATGGTCACCAACAGATCACCTCTGTTTCTTTTGGTGGCGTCTTTGTAAAGGCCCGCATGACAAACCCTGAGGGTCTCGCCGTCTTTGACGTGCTTGTCTATTACCAGAGGCACATCTTCGATTGGTGTTTTGAGACTGAGCGTGATGGGGTGAACATGCCTCTCAAAATCGAGGTGGTATTCGCATACTAAATCATAATTATCAATTTGAAAGATGGCGTCACGGTATGCTCTGGGTTCAATGCAAATTTCTGCAGTTGTTTGCAATGCCAAATCGCGGCTGGGGATAGTGTATTGTTCGTTTGGCCTAAGCCCCACAGGGAGGTAAACTTCCTGAAGGTGATGGCTTTTCAGACGGCCAAAGCCGTCGCAACGCGGACATTTTTCGGTGACCACGCGTCCTCGTCCGCGGCAACGAGGGCAGGGGGAAGGCTTTGCGTTCTTTTTCTGTTGCCTGTCGATCACCCCATGTCCAAAACAGTACGTGCAGACCCTGGCCAGATGACCACTTAACGCACCCAGACCGCGACAATCGGAGCATTTTTTATAAGACACCATTTTGGCGCGTTTTTTGACACCGGTCATGAACTCTTTGACCGTAAGGTAGACGATTTGAGGTTCCAAGTAACCTAACACACGGCCCGCTTTGGAGAAACCAAAGATGTCTTCAAAAATGTCATCAAAGTTCTCAATGACCACTTTGGCAGTGACCTCATCGAGATTGGGTTCAGGGATAGCCTTGAAAAATGCGTAAAAATCCCTGACATGATTCAGGCAATACTCATAAGCCTCCACGATACGTCGGAATTCCTGATCTGTGTTTTGGTGGGGATTTTTGTCGGGGTGGTATTTGTGGGCCAGCGCACGAAATTGACGGCGCAGGTCGTCAAGCCCGTTAGCCTGTTCAATTTCCAAAATCTTTATGGCCTTTTTGATATTCATAAGAAAATGGCCTAAGGCTCAGGGCCTATTTATTTCCAAGCCTTACGCCTAGTGCCTTACGCCTTGTGCCCTCTTCTCATGTTGACAGTTGCAATTTTCGTTCTTATCAAATAATGCCCTAACGTCCCGAGGACCTAAATTATGAACGACAAAGTTTCAGAACTGCGCAAGATTCTCAATAAGAAAAAGGCCATGGAACAAATGAGGCATGACTCGCCTGTCCAGCAGTCATTCGATCCAGAACAAACTTTGAACGAACAGCAACAGCAGGTTCAAATCACCGGCCAGGATTTTCTCAATGACCAAACCCCGGACGAAAGAGCACAGTCCGATCAAAAAGGCAAAGCCAAAAATCAGCCTGGGCATCAAGTGCCTTCGAAAAATGCCAATGACGATTTGGGTGGTCAAAATGCCGCTTTGACTGAATGGCAAAATAAATACGAAGAGGTGGTCAGGGCCAATCAAATGCAAAAGGAAATGTACCTGGCCAAGGCCGCAGAATTCGAAAATTTCAAAAAGCGTCTCCAAAAAGAACACGATGAGTTTGCCAAATATGCCAACGAAAAATTAATCCTTGAACTCCTGCCGGTTATTGATAGCCTGGAGATGACCCTGTCCCACGTGAGAGGAAACGATAACGATCCCATTGCCGAGGGCGTAGGCATGATTCACAAAAACATTCTGCAAACGTTGTCCAAGTTTGGTGTGCGGGAGGTGAGGGGGGAGGGGCAGGCTTTCGACCCGCATGTTCAAGAGGCGATTGGGACGGAGGAAAATGACGCGTTGGGACCCGACAAAGTCGTTACGGTCCATCGGTCCGGTTTTGTGTTAAATGGCAAGGTTGTACGGGCCGCCCTGGTGACGGTGTCGTGCTGAAGATTTTGTCGATTTGTTTTTTGGGATGATTTTTTCAGGGTGCCGGAGAAAATGAGTCACGCAGAACAAAGAGAAATCATTCGTGTCAAAAAAAATCCACCACTGCCTGTTGTGGCGTGGGAGAAATTTGCCTTCTTCCTGATCGTGCTGGCTGTCCTGTGTGCGGCGCTGGTGGGCACGTACATTTATAATGCAACTCGTTCGCCGGCCTACGAAGTCGCCGTGGAGATGGGCGTCAATCCTCAAAGAACAAATGATCAAGGTGCGGTTGCGCCTTTCCCCTATTATCAGAACAAGGCTCTGTTGCAGGACCACAGGGAAGGGTTGTTGTCCTCCGAAGTGTTGGCGAGAGTTGTTTCCAGACCTGAATTGCTCTCAATCGTCGAGAAAGAACAATTGACTCCGGATCTTTGGAAGCCAACGCTTTCGTTTGGAGGAACTGTAGCGTACCTCCTGGGAGCGGAGGCACCTGTCTTTGATGCACACGCCGTTCCGCAAACAGCCCTGACAGAAAGGATCTTGAGGGGATCCGCTGTATCATTCGATCCTCGCAGTCAGCTCATCACGTTGCGTGTGACCGACTATAACCCGCGATTTGCCTGGTTTGTGGCGACCAATGTGACAGAGGTGTATCGGGAATTTCTCAAAAATAAAATGGACACGACATCAAAACCTCCTGCTGTTGCGTCAAAGACAGCAAGTATTCTTTCTGACCCGACCGGAGAGGCGAGCGTTCCTGAGCTTGGTTCCCAGAGTGTTCAACAAAAACAGATTTTAACACAAAAAGTACAGGCGCGTCGAGATGTGCTCAGTGGCGCGATCTTGGCGATCAAAGACCTGTCAACGAGCGGCCACCTGGATCGTCATTGCCTTGAGACGGAGCCGGAATTGGTTGCGGCGTTTGATCGTGTGTTCGAAAAACGGGAACTTCGTCAGAGTCAGATCGAGGGGGTCCAACCCGAAGAGGTGATCACAGCGACGACCAAAGAGATAAACGGTCTGCAGACTTCGCTTGACGCACTTCTGCAACAGAGACTCAGCCAACTTTCTCATGTCTCCGGATTTCTTGGCCAGGTTTACGCACAAATCACGGAGACAGGCAAGCCGGGAACGATTTCTCTGGTTTCGATCAACAACATGCTGTCAGACGATGCCTGGTTCCCATCAGACCAGAGCGATCATCAAGCTGTATTCGAACAACGAACAAGGTTCGAACCAGAGGCCTTGCTGAACAGGGGATATCAGACCGAGTCTTTTGCCAGTGATAGGCAAAATCAGTTTCGATTGATGCTGGCCGTGGTGTGTGGTCTGGTGATGGGTGTCTTTTTTGCCCTGTGGTGGTACGGACGCGTGCAGAGAATTGTGACGGCTGAGCAGATGCAGAGGGTGAGTTGTGGGGTTCCCGTGCTGGGAGTAATATCAAAGCATTAGCATCTGAACGATTTGCGAAGGTTCTCCAAGAATATGACAACAGAAAAATTATCCTATCACAAAAAACCAGAGATTTATAAACTGCTGGCGACGAATATTCAGAAGCAGTCCCTGCATTCGGCTGTCAGAAGATTGGCTTTGACGAGCAGACAGACGAATCTGGAAAGATCACAAATTTCCGAAAAGTTGGCGCGGCAGTTTGCCGATCAAAAAATGCGGATCCTGCTCATCAAATCTGACCCAGCGGGAGTTAAGGGCGACCTGCACGGAGGGTTGACTCATTTGATGGCTCAGCTGACGGGTCGTCCCATCACGGCTGGGCAGGTTATGGATTATGGTTTGCTCGATCTTTTTTTTCTGATTTATTTTCAGGGTCAGACAGGCAATTTGTTTTTGACCGGTCACGATAAACGCGTGTACCACGGGGCTTTTCACGATGGGATTTTGTGTCATCTCGAGGTCCCTTCCTGCGATCTGACGAGAAACTTGCCTTATTTTGAGTCGTATGGGTTCGATAAAATCAAGCAATTGAAGGAACTTTCCCTCAAGAAACAGGTCCCTCTCATCGACCTTTTGATCAAATCCGATTGTTTGGGTAAACAGGATCTGGCTCTGGGGTACTCGAGTGAGCTGAGGCGCTTGTTTTTGAGTATAACAGAGGAGAGCCTGGCTTCGTTTCGTTTCGTGCCTGCACGATTGAAGCATTGGCGACGTGTTCCCGCGCTTTTCGATCATCAATTTATTTTTCAAAACGAAAAACTCAGGGCCCACAATTTTGTGGCCCGTTGTATCCATTTGAATACCCACCAAAAAGACAGCTATCTTTACATGATGGCTCGCGGTTCGCATGACTACAAATTTTGTCACGAGAAAACCTTTCGAGAGGTGCAGCGACTCATCCAGATATTAGGACATCAATTCGATCAAATTGTGATCGATGCGCCTGGCCTCTCTGGCGGACAGGATGGCGAGATTTTCAGCCGCCTGTCAGATGGGGTTGTGTTGGTGGTGGATGGTGCCGAGGATTCTTCTGCTGTGATTCAAACCATGATGCGACGCCTGCAGGATGCCAATGTGAACGTGTTGGGCACAGTCCTCAATGGGGCTTGAGGGCGATCACTTTATTATTGACCTGATTATATAAACTGTTAGAGGCCATCTTCCCTTAACCGCAGAGCAGGTCGCAAGGCTTTGTTCATGGGTCCTTGTGCCACGCTACTTGCCAAATCAATTTGAGAACTTATGAAAGTATATAAAACCGAGAATTTGCGTAATGTCTGTTTATTGGGAGACAAGGGTGTTGGCAAAACGACCATAGCCGAAGCCGCCCTGTTTACCGCGAAGCTTACGACCCGTTTGGGAAAGGTTGATGAAGGGAATACCGTGGTTGATTATGATCAACAGGAGATTGATCGCAAACAGACCTTGACCTCCAAAATGCTGGCGTTTGAGTGGGAAGGGTGCAAATTGAATCTCCTCGATACCCCGGGGTACGCCGATTTCATTGGAGAGTCTCAAGCGGCCCTGTGGGTTGCCGACTCAGCCTGCATCGTGATCGATGCGGGGCGTCACATGACCATTGGCACTAAAAAATACAAAGACCTTGTGAGTGCCTTGGGCAAGCCCTGCAGTTTTTTCATCAATCGCTTGGATAGCACTCGGGCGGATTGGGACACAAGCTTGTCACAGATCAAAAATGCGACCAATAACCGGGCCGTGTTGTTCACCTACCCCTGCGGACAGGGCGAGGGCTTTACCGGTGTTGTCGACGTCCTCGAAATGAAGGCCTACAAAGCGGTGGATGGTGCCGTGGCCGAAATGCCCATTCCAGACGACGTTAAAGACGAGGTTTGTGCCCTGCGCACGTTTCTCCTGGAGACCGCGGCCGAAACCAATGAAGCGCTCATGAACAAATATCTGGAGACCGGTGAGCTGTCCCGCGATGAGCTCAAAACAGCCTTGTCTCAGGGCATTGCCAATCGCGATCTTTTTCCGGTTTTTGTGGGGAGTGCGGGCCAGAATGTTGGCGTCAATTTGTTGTTGAATCATGTGGCCAATGTCTTTCCCTCTCCCTTTCTGGTGCCCACACCGAATTGTAAAAAAGACGACCAAGACACGAGGCTCAAACAAGATTCTTCTGGCCCTTTGGCCCTGCAGGTTTTCAAAATCACAGCAGACCCGGGGCTGGGCGAAGTGTTCTACATGAAGTTGTTTTCGGGTCACTTGGCGGCTGGCGACGATATGTACAACATCAGCAAGAATGCGATCGAGCGTGCGGGGCATCTGTTTGTCATGCGTGCCAAGGATCGTATCGAGGTCCCCGAGGTCTTTGCTGGCGATATTTTCGCCACAGCCCGTCTCAAGACGGTCGCGATTGGCAATTCGCTTTGCGACAAAAAAAACCAGATCCAATTCGATCCCATCAACTTCTCGAAACCGGCGATCTCCTTCGCGTTGCTCGTGCATTCCCGTCAGGAACA
The DNA here is from genome assembly GCA_964526915.1 of uncultured Nitrospirales bacterium. Classification (GTDB taxonomy): domain Bacteria; phylum UBA10199; class UBA10199; order UBA10199; family JADGCS01; genus JAHJDR01. The sequence goes on along the minus strand of CAZGMS010000144.1, from coordinate 21,669 downwards.
GGACAAACTCAGTATGGGAGTGTCCAAACTCATGACCACAGACCCCACGTTCAGGATGCACATCGATCAAGAGTTTGCCGAGACCATCGTATCGGGCATGGGCGAACAGCATATCGATGTCATGATCGATCGACTCCATCAGCGTTATGGGGTGAAGCCAGAGTTGGGCAAGCCTCACATTCCGTATCGCGAGACCATCACCAAAAAAGCCGATGGTCAGGGTAAATACAAAAAGCAAACCGGTGGTCACGGTCAGTATGGTGATTGTTGGCTTAAATTGGAACCTCTTCCCCGTGGGACGGGTTTTGAGTTCGAAGATGGTGTTGTGGGTGGAGTGATCCCCAACAAGTTTATCCCGTCGGTCGAAAAGGGTGTGCGGGAGGCCTGCAAACAGGGCTTTTTGGCGGGTTATCATATCGAAGATATCAAAGTTGAAGTCTTCGATGGGTCCTATCACGACGTTGATTCATCAGATTTGGCATTTCAGGTGGCCGCTTCTTTGGGATTCAAAAAGATCATGGAACAATGCGGTCCCATTTTGCTCGAACCCATCAATAATGTTGAGGTCGTCGTGCCCTCGGAATACGTGGGCGACGTCACCAACGACATCTCTTCGCGGCGCGGACGTATTCAGGCCATGGAACACGAAGGCGATGTCGACATCATCAAAACGCAGGTGCCCGAGGCCGAGCTGTACAAATACTCAACCAGTTTGCGATCCATGACGAGCGGTGCGGGGACGTACACCATGGAGTTTTCGCACTACGATGTGGTGCCGCCGCATCTGGTGGCCAAGATTGTTGAAGAGACCAAAAAGGAAAAGGCCGCCAAAGAGAACAAGTGAGGATTTGCCTTCTCATCGCAATCATGTTTCTGCTTCTGTTGTCCTTTGGAGTTCGGGCTGAGTCGGGGGGCACGTTGCCAGAAAATGGCGATTGCATGCGCTGTCATCAGGTTGAGGCACGTTATTTTTCCCAGTCTCCCCACAAAAAAATATTTGAAGAAATGGGTGTGCCCCCGTGCCTGTTTTGTCATGGAGATCATACAAGGCAGTCCGCCGTCGAACGATTATTGATGAAGGGACCTGAGCCAAGACCATCTGTGAGCAGTGAGGTCAATTCTGTTTGCATGAAGTGCCACGCGTCAGGTGATGGGACAAAGGGGTCCGCGTTGGCACAAGAATTCTTCCAAGCTATCAGTCGCGTCAGACAGAAAGAAATAGCCGCTATCAGTTCCTGGCGGCAAACCCTTGAGTTTCAAAACAGTCAAGAAGAATTCCCCTATGTGTTTAAACAATTGGGAACGTCTCTTAAAGAAATACATAAAGCCACTCATTCGGTGCGAACATCCATCGTTACCCCTATGGTCGATGCTGCTGTTATGAGGGCAGAGGACTTGGAAAGGCGGTATCAGAGGGAACTCAAGATACTTTTTTTTAAAAGGATCGTTTGGTTTTTGGGGATAGGGGCCTTGTTTTGTGCCCTCATGATACCGATAAATATTCGTCAAAAACGCTGACAACGACCAGCCTCTCAATTAAAAAAATCCGCGCTCCCGTATTCGCGGATGTGCGTCATGAGCTGGTCCACTTCGTTTACGGGGATGCCGACCATTTTTAATCCGTACCGGGCCATTTCGATCCCACCCTCCAACTCCTCACTGATCACCACATTGGCCCCCGCGGCGTAGAGCTTGTCCACATCACTGCGGTATTTGGAGCGGGTGATGATTTGCAGGTCTGGATTTAAACTACGTGCCTGCTTGATGATGGCGATGTTGTCCAGAAAATCAGGGACAGTGATGGCGATGAGTTTGGCGTTTTCAATCCGGCTCTCGTAAAGGATTTCCTCGGAGGTGCCGTCTCCATAAAAAGCGATGACATTTTTTTTACGGATGCGCTGGATGGTCTTTGGATTGAGTTCCAACACCACGTAAGGGGTGTTGTGTTTGTCGAACAAGTGCGAGAGAGTTTCGCCCAAGGGACCGAAGCCGCAGATGATCACGTGATCAACCAATTTTTGTCTGATGGGGGAGATTGTTTGTTTATCGTCACAGGCGAATTTCGTAAAACGTTTGGTGGTCAATAGTAGCTGATTGATGTGGGCGGCCCATTTGTGGGCGTTGAGGATGAGAAAGGGCGTGAGCATCATGTTGAACACGGCGACCGCAATGATGAGGTCATGCAGATAGGGGCCAATCACCCCCGCACGGAACCCGTTATGGACAAGCAAGAATGAAAATTCACCAATCTGCGCCAACGCCAAACCGGTCACAATCCCCACCCGTAGTGGAATCTTGACCAACGTGCTAATGCCCACAGTGATGAAAAGTTTCGTGAGGGGAATCAGCAAGAGCACCAACAGGATGATGGAAAAATTGTCCCACACAAATTGGATATTAAGCAACATTCCGATCGACACAAAAAAGAGGCTGTTGAAACAGTGTCTGAACGGGGCGACCTCGGCCAAAGCCTGGTGTTTATAACTTGTGAACCCAATGAGCAGACCGCCCACAAAGGCACCCAAAGCAAACGACAGGCCCATGCTGGCTGTGAGCCAACTGATGCCGAGTCCCAAAATCAGAACGGCGATCACGAACATTTGTCTTTGGCCCAGCGTGGCGATATGGCGCATGACCTGATTGATGATGAGCCTGCCAAAGAATACGATCGCGATCAAAACCAGTATGGCCACCCCGCGGTTGGCTAACGTCATGAGGAGCAAGGAGTCATTGGGTGTGTCCGGACCAAGCAGGGGAAGCAGAACGATCATGGGGATGAAGGCCAGGTCCTGCACAATCAGGATGGTGGTGGTGAGTCTGCCGGGAACGGAGTCACCCATTTTCTTTTCGTAAAAAATGCTGAGCACAATGGCGGAACTCGACAGCGAAATGACACAACCAAAGTAAAGAGAACGTCCCAAAGGCCACCCGAGCCAGTGTCCCATCAACCAACCTGCTCCGCATGTGAGGATGATTTGTGCCAAAGCAACAGTCATGGCGCGCTTGCGGATGAAGGCGAAGCTGTCGAGTGAAAATTCCAGACCCACGGAGAACAGCAAGAGGGCCAAACCCAATTCGGCCAATGTGTCTACGGATTGCGCGTTCGTGATGAGCCCCAGCCCGTGTGAACCGATGAGGGCTCCCGTGAACAGAAAACCGACGACGAGCGGCAGGTGGATGCGTTTGAGGAGCAGAACCACTGGGATGGAACAGGCGAAGATGATGAGGATGTCTTTGATCAAAGACTGGGGCATAGGCAAAGCTCTGTTGTCAATCCAGTGACGCCTGTTCTCCCGTGCGGATCACGTCCATGATCTGGGTCGGGGTCCTGGCCGTCAACAGGCGGTCTTTGACATACTCGCTTTCTTGCAACAGTGTGGCCAATGCGGCCAATATTTTTTGATGAGTTCGGGGTTGTCCTGCCGGTGTGAGCAAAACAAACAACATGCGGGCCTTATCGTGCGAACTCTCGCAAGTGATGCCTTTTTTGAGTCGCAGAAACATGAGGAACGGTTTTTTCAAGCCTTCCACACGCGCGTGCGGCAGACCGATCCCGTCACCCAGATACACCACAATCTGGTGCCCCCGATCTGTGAGCGCCTGTATGATTTGTTTGGGGGACAGGGGTAAGACTTCTTGCGGCGTGCGAGAGAGTGCCTGCGTGATGGCGTCGTTCGCGTTGTCTGCTTTGAGGTTGAGGTGGATGGATTCAATGGCCAGCGCATCAATGAGACGCACCGGTTCCTCGTCCTCAAACTCATCGCGGATGGTGCCCACGATCTCCTCAATGATGTCTTCGAGAGTGATGAATCCTGTCCAAGCACCGTTCTGATTGGTCACGAGTGCCGCGTGGATCCTTTTTTTCTGCATCTCCACCAAGAGAGGTTCCAGCAAGGCGTTTTCAGAGGTGCTCAATATGGGTCTGATGAGATTGATCAGGTCAGGTTGATCGAGTTGATCCTTGATGATGAGGTCCTTGAGGTGGATCAAACCGGCGGGTTTTTCGTAACCCTCAATGAGCAGGGGGTAGCGGGTGAACCGGGATTCCCTGATGATGCGCAGGTTGTCTGACCAAGGGCTTCGCGTGTCGAAGCACTTGACTGACGATTGGGGACGCATGGCATCGCGCACCAGCAGTGCGCCAAAATCAAAAACGTTCTCCATGAACAACAAACGTCTGAACGACATCATGCCGCGTTCTTGTGAATGATCCAGAATGATCCGGAGCTCGTTTTCGCTATGGGTTTCTTCGCTGGTTGGCTTTGAGATGCCCAGCATTCTGAGGATGGCGTTTGCGAGCCAGGTCAGAAGTCCCAAAAATGGGTAAAATAAATGACGGAAAAACCGCAAGGGTCGTGTGCACCACAAAGCGGCCTTGTCCGCAATTCTGATGGCAATGTATTTGGGGACCTGTTCACCCAAAACGATGTGAGAACCCGATACGAGCACAAAAGAGACAGTCATGGCCAGCGCATAGCGAAATAGACTGTATTGCTGATTATGCATGAGCACATCAATGGTGTTTTTGCCGACCATGCCCAAGGCAATGCTGGCCAAGGTGATGCCCACCTGACACACGCTCAGGTACTCATCGAGATTGGTTTGGATTTGAGCGAGAATTTTGGCTGTCTTATTGCCAGAGTCGATCAATTCCTCAACACGCGATGGACGGACCTTGACGATGGCGAATTCAGCCAGCACGAAAAACGCGTTGAGACCCAAGAGCAGGACAAGCGAAATGAAAAGCCACACAATCGTCACAAGTGATCCCCCCAGAGGGAAACAGACCTAATTGTTAACCTGTCGCTATTCAAGGGAAAAAACATCAGATTTGAGTGATGTCAGTTTTTCCAAATATGATTTCATTCCGTCGCATAGGTAATAGGGCAACGCATGGATGTGTTCTGAGTATAAATATTTGGGTCCGCCGTACAAAAGCAATGAATGAGTTTTTTTTGCGATTTTCTGCTGGTAGATGGAAAGCCCTTTCAGATAATTCTGTTTGAATTTTAAAGCCATCTTGCATTCAATGGGGAAAACGACACCCTGATGTTTGATGCCAAAATCGATTTCAGTCTGGTGACTGAGGCGGATGCCAAAGACGTCATCCGGAAATTGCTGGTTGAGAGAAAGGGCCACAGCATTTTCAATGAGCCCACCCAGTGGTGTTCTCAACACATTTGAACCGAGATCATCCAAGGAGATTTCCGTCAGTCCTTTCAGGCGTAGATCGTACAAGATACCAATATCGTAAAGGTAACGTTTGGGATGAATTTTATTTTGTTCTGGTTCACCCCCGCCGCGATCCCGTAATTCATGGCCAACGCCGCGGGATAAATGATGCGAACGCCATCTTCCAGATCATCCCGTGACGGGAGCCCTGCCTGCCCCCACCCGGTAGGCCAAAAGGTGGAGTATCCAGTACAATATCTATTCTCTCAAAGCGCTTTATTATAGGTATTCAAACGAAATAACTTGATAATATCTATTCTATAATCTATTCTATTACTATGCTAAAAACACCTCATCAGGAGTGGTTGGTCCGCATTCGGCAATTTCTGACGCGCTCCGGCCCCTCCTCAGCGGGGCAAATCTGCACGGCGCTGGGGATCAGTCAGCCTGTGCTCTCGCGGGTCTGCAAACGTCTGACAGCTGACTTGCTGGTCTTTGGTAGGGCCAGGGCGACTGTCTATGCCTGGCGTCGTGAAATACTGGGACTACCAGCCAAATTACCCTTGTATGAAATCACGCAGGCCGGTGGTAGCACTTTGTTGGCCACCCTTTATCCCATTCAGCCAGAGGGTTTTTGGGTGGAAAGTTCTGCTGGAGACAAGGCTCAACAATATCATCGTGATCTGCCCTATTTTCTCGACGACATGAGACCTTCCGGTTTTTTGGGCAGGCTGTTGGCAAAGCAATATGCCTTTTTAAATCAACCACAGGATATCAGGTTATGGTCAGCGGCAGACTGTTTGCGATTCCTGGCGTCCCATGGCTGGGATATGCCGGGTAATTTGATTGTGGGTGATGTGGCTCTGCAGAATTATTTGAACTCAAAAACAATCAGAATGGGGGCGATCGTCAAGGACCAGCAAAAGAAAAGGGTGTATGAAAAAATGGCAGAACATATTCTGGAGATGGGGCCAGCGGGATCTTCTGCGGGAGGAGAACAGCCCAAGTTTCTGGCCAACATTCATCAGAGATCATCCGTTCTGGTCAAGTTTTCCCCCCCCCTTGGCCAGCCCGTCAGCCAGCGTATTGCCGATTTGCTGGTCTGCGAGCATTTGGCTCAGCTGGTGTTGGCACTGAGGGATATTGTGACCACCCAGTCTCAAATCATCAGGGGGAAAAAACGGGTGTTTCTTGAGTTGACTCGGTTCGACAGAACAAAGGCGGGACGTTTGGGCATGATTTCCCTGCAGGCCCTCAATCTTGAGTATGTGGGGTCAACAGGCTCGTGGCCCGATGTGTCGGAAGCCCTGTGCACTCAGGGTGTCATCACAAAAGACGTGCATCGTAATATCTGCGTGCTGGATTTATTTGGCCGTCTGATCGCCAATACAGACAGGCATTTTGGAAACATTTCTTTTTTATCCAGACAGCTTGGCATCATAGGAATCGCACCCGTCTACGATATGTTACCGATGGCCTATATGCCGCAACATGAGCAGATGAAAACGGTTTCCATGGAAATGCCTGCTGTTTCACGACACGATATGAATGTGATGATGGTGGTGAGCGATGCGGCCCTGGAGTTCTGGCGAAGAGTGGGTGAGAGCAAACTCATCACGCCTGGTTTTAAAAAAATTGCCGCTCAAAACGAAAAAATTGTTTCCGGTTTCAAACAACATTTCGTCACACAGGGGGGCTAGTGCTTCGACTCCCCGTTACTTGCGGGGACGGAATAAGGCCGCAAAGAGTTTGCGCTCAACTTCTTCCTCTTCTGATGCCTGTCCATCAGCATCAGAGCGCGTTGCCGGCAAAAAGACTGCCCAGAGGGCGCGCTCGAGTTCCCTGATAGTGAACTGGCCGTTCACAGGTCCAATGCTGAGTTTGCTGGGATCACCGTCCGGACCGATGAAGCCGTTTTCATGATCAAACGTGTTGGCACGGTAAGGCCCCATGTATTCTGGCTCACCCCTGCGTTTGAGCCTGGGTTGTTGTTTGGGTCTTTGCCCCGGGTAAGTCCTGGGAAGCCCCCTGATGGTCACAGAGGGGCCAAAGATTTCCTTGGGGAATTCACTCACGCGCGCTCCTTCACGTAAATATGGTGTGGCCGCACGGGTCAGAAAAAACGCCATCTGGCGGACCATCCTTAAGAAATCCACCCGACCACGCAGGATTTCTGCGGCTTGCGAGGGATCGATGGATTGGTTCACAGCGTAAGCCGTGGCAAACACCTCTTCCAACTGTTTGGCATATTTGTTCAGCCAGACGTCATCTCGCCATCTCTCAGTCTCCGTTCCGCTTTGTCTGGCCTCCTTCTGCAAGCGGTTACCAATCATCAGAGCGGCACCGATCAAACCGTTGCCCAGCATCATGGCGCGGTAGAGAGCGTGACCATTGCTTCGGCCAGACAACGCCCTCATCCACCGTGGTGACTCTGGTTTGCCCATATTCATTTTGGTCGTTTGTTCAAGTTCCTCAAAATCACGCAACCCTCCGGCACCAAAATTGGCGTATTGGATGGCCCCTTGCCAATCATCGAGTCTGCCCATGCCACGGCGTGTGGTGAAAAAACCGAAGATATCAATTGCCCACAAATACCGGCCCGCGTCGTGCGACCTGAATTTGGCGCCGGTCTCGTTGTTGTGAAACAGGGCGATGGGGGCTGTGTGGAGAACGTCCAAACTCTCGTCCAATCTGAATAGGTCATGAACAGCATCCGTCAGGGCGTGCATGAAAGTGGCATCATCCAGACTCACATCGTCAAGATACCGGTAGTAATCCCGTGCTCCCCCCGGGGCGATGAAGGCGATGGCGGTACTCGCGTCAAAATCGAGTGCGGGGTTTGTGTTCACAAAGTGGAGTGGGGCATCACTGAGCTGAAACAAAAGTGGCTTGTCTGATTTGTCCAGCAGTGGTTGGGGCAGAGAGGACCTGAGACCGATGTCCCGTGTGTCTCTGAGCCACTCCAGCTCACGTGCCAAGGACGATGGCGTTTGACCAACTCGCAGGCATTTGAACACAAGCTGACGCCCATCACTGAGCTGATAGACAAAACTGCGTCCCCTCTGCACAGGCCCACTCACCACCGGGTATTGGCCAAGAAGATTTGTGATGCTGTCATGACGAATACTGAACGGATCTGTCGGAGGGATGCTGGGCGCGTTTTCTGTAGTGCTTGTTAAATCAATGACCATGTCTGCCGCTTGGCGCATGAAATCGACGAGGGTAGGTGCAAGGTATGTTTCCATAAAATAGGGCAGGGTGCTGAGCCCATTGCCCCCATCGCGCATCTCGATTGAGTGGAATCCCAGTCTCTGCCAAGCCTTGTCCAGCAGATCATGAAATTTCGGCTCTCTCAGGGCCCGCCCCATATCCCTGGCGACAAAATGCGTCATGCCTTGAGTCGTGTTGGGGTTAAATCGCTGGATGGTTTCTTCCAACAGCTCTGGCGACACACAACGAGGATGGACACTGGCAATCAAAAATATCAGGCGCATTTTTTGCACGGAAAAACGACTTTGTCGCAACAACTGGGCCTCGGTAGAGGCGTCCTGAATTTGGGTGCCGGTCAAATAGGCCTCGACACTGCCTTCATGGGCTAAAAGGACTTCCAGATATTTGGCAACATCTTCGCTGGGAGTGTGCTTGAGCACGGAGACCATGATCTGAGTTGAGACAAAACCCTTTTGTGGATCGAGTAACAGTTTGGCTAATTTCTCGATGGCCCTGAGTCTGGTGGCTTGCTCCCACTGATGCCCCTCAGCTTGATAGCGTCTCACGTAGGCCCGTGTGGAGTCCTCCAGAACACCAACATTTTGTTCATGGAACTCCTGCCAGGCTGTCAGTGTCTCACCTGTGGCGTGTTCTTCAAAAAGCGCTATCGTATCCAGGGCCACCAGGTGTTCTGCGGGAGATTTCCTGAGAAAGAGAAAATTTTGTATGATGCGCGCGAGGTCTGCCGATGCGAACATCTTGTTCTTGATGGATAGGCTGACGTCATCAGCATGACTGCCCAGAAAAGAAAAGACGATGGCAAAGAAATGCTGATGAAGGCCAAACCCTGTGGCCAATCGCATCACTTGTCCGTAATAGGTGTCTCTTTCCTCCTCGTCAAGGCAGGCCCAGGCACCTTCCAAAAGGGTTATGGCCCTGCCTTTGTCGGCATAACTGGCCTCATGAGTGGCTTTTGATTTTATGAGATGCGAGAATGCCTTTTCAAACTGGGCCTTTCCCAGGAGCGCCTCCTGCCCATGAGGCGGTTGTTGTTTTATCAACGCCAGGATCCCCTGCATGCTGGCTGTGAGCACGCGGCTGGATTTATGATCGAGTGACAATTCCATTAATCTTGTGAACAATGCCGGGTGGCAGGCGTAAATTGGATTCTGGGCCAGTTGTGCAAAAATCAGAGCCAGTAAGTATCGCAGATTGACGTCTTCCGGTGTCGGGATTTGCAGTAAATATTCCAGAATGACAGACGCGGGTGTGGGATCCAGCAGGAGCAGATCAGCATCTATTTCTTGAGCCAAAGCCTCGATGTCAGCATTGGGGTTGCTCCTGGCCTCGGAGAGGGAATATGTGACTTGTGTGTATTGCTGAGGTTTTCTTGCCAGCACTTCGAGGGCTTTGATCCAATCGTGATCATCTAACGAATTGGGCAAATCAAAAATATATTCATCCGTGAAGACTCGGGACGTGACCAGTAGTACCCGATAAACCAATTCGAAGACATCATCTGCGACGACCGTGCCTTGTGGTGCGTTGGCAAGTTGTTTGAGGAGGGTGCCTGCAGTGATTTGTCCCAATGGCCCGCAATCAGGGGTCTCCAATGAGTGTAATAGCTCACACAGATCATTTGCCGTGCGTGCCTGTTCATAATCGCGGATGAAATCCTGATGCCTTCCCACATACGTGCGTAAAACTTCCGCCAACGGACGCAGTCCAAGGCGTAGCGACTCATGACTTGTCGTTTGTTCGTGACGGCCAATAGGCTTGGCGTAACAAAACGATAAGGCTAACTTTTGTTCTGACTCGGACAGGTTCAATAGCCAATGAAACAAATGGTTCACGTCCTGAAAATCCGCTGATGTTTTGCATGTGGCCCACAGCTCGGTCATGAGCGGCACCAGATCGAGTCGATGCGCCTTGATGATGGTGGTATACAAGGCTTGGACGGCATCTGGTTCAAGTCCCGTAATCTCTCCCTGCTCGTTGCAACCCAGCCAGAGTTTGAGTTTGTCCACGAGTTCAGGTTGTTCTGGTGTGAGGGTAGAGGGATGGACATGAGAAAAAGGGGTGTCATATCTCTCACGTACGATGCCCTCATAACAAGCTGTCATCAGCCGAGCCCCCAGACCAAAGGCCCGATGTACCGATGTGCGGCAAAATTCATTACGGGAATAATATTTGTCTTGCGGGTGCTTGAGCAGTAACAAGAATTCAAGCACAGAAAATGTTCGGCACTGTGGATCATCCACGGCGTGTTGCACAAAATACGACAAGCGCTCCCACACGTCGCTCTCGTAGAAGGCCCAGACCTCGTCCACCATAGTGGGGCGTGAGGGATTGTGGGATGCGCGTTGAAACAGACAAAGACCATCGCTCAATTCAGTCAAACCAGCCACGAGTGAGTTGATATCTGCCAGAACCTCCTGCGCTGTTGGGGTGGTGGCTTCAGAAGCAGTGTCAGACATGGCTCTGAGCGTTTGGCCGAGTCCCCTGAATCGCCTGTCACCGACCATGGTGGGACTACCCGCCAGAGATCGTAACTCCTGATAGGCTGTTCGCTGTGCTGTTTTTGCCCTGTCACCCATGATCAACAGGTTGTGTTCCACGAGGGGAAAGACCCTGGCCAAATCGCTCTCATCGACCTCAGCGTTTTGATCTAATTGCTGAGCAACCCTCCCCACAAGAATGCGCGCGCCTGTGCAACTTGAACCCGGTCTGTTCACAATCGGTTTGGCCAGACTCAGGGCCTGAGATAATAGAGCGGATGTGTTTGGTGTTAATGTGATGGCCATAATGGTGACTCTTTCTGTCGTTATCCCCTGGTCTCCACAGGATCACTCCGGTGAAGGTTGCGAATAAAAAATGATCCGGTTTGAGGAATTCTCGGCATCGGCCCAGCCAATAACGGTCTGCTGTTTTTCGCCATCGGGATAAGTGTAGTAGGCCGCCCGGTCATACATCCCCGTGTCACAGTACACGGCTTTGATCGCCCCCAGTCGATAAGAAAGAGAAAGCAGATCGTTGATGCTCATATCTTCTTCGGAATCGATCATGCCAAAACTCCCGTCAGCGAATTGCAGGATGTAGCGGCGACTGTCATCGCCGGTGGTGTCTTTGGTGTATTGATCTGTCAGTCCTTGTTTTTCAAACAACAGACTGGTGAGGATGGTGAGCTTTTGTTCGCGGATCACACACATCATGCGGGCAAAGTCTGAGGCGTTTTCCATGGGTTTTAATTGCACAGAGCGGTCCCCAGCCATTCCTGTCAAATCTGACAGTCGAAGATCCCATTTGTTGGCAATGCGCATTCTGCCAGAAGGCGTGATGATCACATACCCGTCTTTTCCAGCGGGATCAAAGTTGGGATTCAAAATAGCACCATTGTAGGTCATGAGATCCACACCCTTATTGGCGCCCGAAACCATGGTCACGGGCGCCTGAAACACAATGCTGTTGCCAAATTCTGCTGACACATCGGATTCGCGAATGCCGCCACCCACGCGAATGCGGGCGGAAACACGCGCGCCTTCACTTCGTGAGGCCGTGATGAGAGTGGCGACGTTATGTCCATTAATGTTGATGTGCTCAATGTTGTAGCCAGGGAGCGATCCCGCTACAGAGGAACGAGTCAAAATGCCGGATTCATATTTTTCATCAATGTCAGAGGCTTTTGTGATGCGGCGTAAGGCCTGTTGTGATTTTGTGGATATTTTGCTGGTCAGATAATCCCAGTTGCCCTGAGATAGATGGTATAGGGCCTTTTGCGCATCTGTGATCTGTTTGGGAATTTCAAAACCTTGGCGACTCAGTCCATTGATGATTTCCTGATAGCGCGGTTGTGTTTTTACAGATTCTTCGTTTTGTTTGATGAATACAGTGAGTCGTCCCCCTAAAAAGTTTGCCAAATCTCGATATTCATTTCCAAAGGGATCACTGTGTTTGACCTGACTCAGCGCAAAGAAAATATCGTATTCAATTTCCAGTCGTGTCGCATCCAGCGGTTTTTTCAATTCATTGTTAAAAATCGCGAGCAGGACATCGTTGCCCTGTTGTGACTGTGTGAGCGTGTTGATGCGGTTTCTGAAGGCCTCAAGCGTGGTGACATTGTCCAGTCTGAGATCAGAAAACAGTCTGTTGTTGAGTGTCAGGTCTGCATTGGAGAAGGTTGCAAGTTGTGTGATAAAATCCTGATCTTCCGGGCTGAGTGTGTTGAAGGTTTCCTGTGCCACTGTGATTTTCTTTTTCTTTGGAGTGGTGGTTGTTGCCGTGATGGTTGGTTTGGCGATTCTGAGCTGTCCGATCACCGATTCCCGGAGAGGATACCCCAATATCGCCAGTTCTTTTTCCCAATGTTCCAGATGAGGATCAGATAAATAATCAGAATAGTTGCCTTCCAGAAAATCTCTGGCACGTGTGGCGGCCCAAGCAGAGGCCATGAGATAACGACCCTGGATGTCATGCAAATGATCTGTTCTCAGCAGTGAAGTCTGGCTCCAGATCCTGGCGAACTCAATCAGTTTCTTCACAGCCTCTGGCGAAAGTGGGTTATTCACAAAGCTTAAGGCCAAGGTCACAACAAGCTGATCCCCATCCACCAAATTTCCGTATTGATTGAAGGTCAGGCGCAAATCCTCAATGGCCTGAAGATCCAACATGTCAATATTTGCAAAATCCTGGGAGGCTTGTATGGCTTCCCAGTCTGTGTTGTCCAGCACTGCCTGTTTCAATGTCTCGCCCACAGCATCACCAGACGGAAGACGGGAAATTTTGGACACAATTTGTAACCAATCCAGTAGTGCTCGCAGGGAATTGATGTTGCCTGTCTGAAAATCACCAAATAATATGGCGGGGAGTTCCCGGTCCAAAGCTGTCAGGACGTAAATGACTGCAAAAATAGTATCAATATTTTCGATGGTGACAGAAACGGATTGAGGCGTTTCAATGCTTTTGGATTTGTACATTGTCTGTATTAATTTCTTACCCAGAGAGCTATCAATGGTATCCAGAGTGGTGGCAAACCCTACTGTATAGACAAGATCATCATGAGGCATTAATTCTTTGGCAAGTTGAGAAACGTCCAGAAGTTTGATGTACTCTGTTCTCAGGGTGGATCGACCATTGCCAACCATCATGAGAAATTCGGCAAATCTTTTTATTTGAGAGAGATTGGCAATGGTTGCCTGAGTGAGATTCTGGCCGCCTTTGCTCTTAATGAGTCCCACCAGCTGTGTCAGGTCGCGTTTCTCATTGGTGGCTGTGTGCTTGATGGTTTGAGAAGCATACAGGTAAAAGAGAGATAACATTTCGGCATCGAGAGGACAAAAGGCATTGAGATAATTGAGTTGTGTTTGCAACCTTTCCAGTCGGTCAAAATGCACCACAGTTTTTATTTCTTCAGTAATGGGTGGCGCCAGGGTTTCAGTGACTTCAAATAATTGAAGCAGGTGATCCAGGGCCTCCAGCCTTTTTTCCCTCTCTTGATCTGATTGTTGTGGTGGCTGAGTTGTGTCGCACAGTTTTATCAGGTTCAATAGAATGATGATATGAGGTCCTTGAGGATTGTAACAACCTATGTCAATCAGTTCGGATTTTTCAGTTTCATAGTTATGAATAAACGATACGGTTGTTTGTACGTCTTCAAGCTCCTTTGTATTAATGTGTGGCAGGGGATTGGGCAAGACTCTCTGCGTGACTTGCAGACGATTGGCAGGAATAAGATTGAGCGCCAGCAAGTAGGCGGCCAGATACGTATTTTCCCCGTATTGTTGCCGTAGGGCCTCTCTGAGCGTGGGGTCTGACCAAAGCAGAACGGCACCCGCGATCATTCCCAATTTGTCTGAAGCCAGGGGATAGTTGTTTCCCGGTAACTGCAGAAGGGAAGAAGCCCAATTGATGTAGGTGCGCATTTCTTCTGAATTGCCAAAGGTGATGCTGTCTAGACCTTGCAAGGCAAGCAATAAGCCACCCTGATGTTTCTGCGACAGCGCGTAAATTTCCTCCATGGTGATTTCATTTTTGAGTAGCGTTGTTATGGCAGGTAGAATCATGTTGTCTATGATGCCATCGTAATGATCACGATCATGATTATAATTCTCTATTAATAAACCGGCCATGATTGTGGATAATATTGGTGTGGCACGTTCATCACGGAAGAACTCACCGGTCTGTTGTTTGGGATAAAGCACAGCAACATCCTGATAAGGGTCAGGACATCTTGCCATGACCAGGGGTACAATGTATTTTTGTGGAACATCACATTGCAGTAAGGAGAACAATGTGCTCGTTGATGTTCCCTGAAAAATTCGTTCAACTTTATAAATATTTCCTTCAGTTATTGTTTCTATAGGGACAGCAGAGGCGAGTGAGGCCAGCACTTTGAGGAGTGCCTGTATTTCTTCCTCACTTTCTTTACGTTGTACAATCTCTAATATGGCATCGGGAAACTTTTTGAGCAGAGGAATAATGGAAGCTGGTGGTGGGCTGGAATAGGGCGCGACGACGGGAGGTTCCCAAAGTGTTTTTAAATCATCAAGTGTGTGCGAGATATGAAAAAAGTAGTTGCCATGATGGAATTTCAATAACTCCTCTGTCATCAGTGACAGGTATTGAGAAAAAACTGAGGCATAATGTTGCAGTTCAGCTCTGTCATGAGGCTCCACTTCGGCCAGCAACACGAGCATGTCGAATAGATACGGCTCAGCAACAGTGTCCAAGATCTGAAAACAGCCAATAGGGTCATCCGCGAAAGCCTGATGAAGAGGACAAAGATAACTCAAAGCATTGGCGGAATAGTTTTGGGGATTAATTATCCCATTACGGGCTGTTGGATTTGTTGCCAGTGCATCTTCTCTGACAAAATGCGCGTGCATAAAAAGACGGACGCAGAGATTTCGGCACTCTTCCGGATGTTTTTTCCAGAGCGTTTCTAAAAAAGAAATGCCTGCGTCCAATTGAGATACACTTTCTTGATAGTACTTGTAGGTTGGATCATTTGTGCGATAGGTGGACAGTTCATCATTTTCCACGTTTCTGGTATGGTTCAGAAGCAAAAGGGGAAGGGCTGTGTTTATTCCCGTCAGCATAGCAAAAGAGAGTTTCAAAGGATAACCTGTTTCGTGATCAAAATAATTGTTCTCAAGATACACAGTCATGTCCCAATGATTGAAGTCACTTTGGATTTTTTTACCGAGATAATCATGGGTGTTATCATGTTTGCTTTTCAGGTTGTGAAACAGACTATCAAAGTATTGGCTTAGCTTTTTTGAAAGGAGGGAGCTGTCGTTTGGCAGAAGATTGTCTGCTTTTAATTTCTGCAGTATCTGATTTCCTTGAGCGCTTTCTATATCTGCCTGTGAAATAAAAAATTGATCAACTTGCCCGTATGAAAAATGGCTGGCTGGTTCAGGGGGGGTGTCATGTCTAATTACATTTTTGAGCTGTTTGAGTAATTTCAACTCCTTACGGGCATCAATTCTGACATAGGGTGGGGTGTTGTTTTTGATTTCTGCCATAGCAAAACAGATTATCGGTTAGGCAATGGTTTTTGTTGTGAAACTTTGCAACTTTCTGTCCACAATTGTGGACGGAAAGTTCTGTGATCTTAGCAACAAAGCGCATTCCCTGCCGATAATATTATAGTTAAACAATTTGTTAATTTTTTTTGAAACCCTATGATGATCGGTGCACTACAAGCCAATCCCTTTACCACCATTGAATTATCAGCAACGGTTTCCTTATCTCCTGCAAGTTGTTTTGCATATCC
This sequence comes from uncultured Nitrospirales bacterium, assembly GCA_964526915.1. Lineage (GTDB taxonomy): Bacteria > UBA10199 > UBA10199 > UBA10199 > JADGCS01 > JAHJDR01. Next base: position 5,513 of record CAZGMS010000144.1, on the reverse strand, counting down.
TTATCCGGGTCTTCATCCTCAACAGAGAAGCTCCTTCCATATTGTTGAAGAAGGTCAACGCGCAACTCATGCGTGGCACCATGCTTTACTAGCTGATCGTCACCCCTATCTTGAAAACTCTGGTCAGGGGTCTGACACTGTTCACTATCGTTCTTTCGCAGATCCCGCTCCAGAAGCATTGCTTCATCACGGTCCCAATCTTCTTGTCACACCTGGCATTCCCCAAACAGGTCTTTCGCAAACAAGATTACTTACACTCATTCATCAACTCAGACCCTCACGATTGAGAGGCACCACAGCTCGTGTTGTGGGCGATCATGTCACTCTTGTTGGAGAAGAACCTTTGCCATCACCAAACATCACCCCCACAGACCGTGCCCAGGCTTTGAATGCCTTAATCAATAACCCTTATGAAGCCTGTTACGCCATAGAACCCGGCCCAAGAGAAATAGAAGGCCCTGTGCAACAAATCCTTCCCGAAGAACAAAGTGCGCTTCTTGATGAAGCCATGCTGTTTTACAGCTATCTGCGTGGTAATGAGGCATTGGGTATTGAACAAAGTTATGCAAAAGCAGCAGATCTATTATTTACATCACGGGATAGGGATCATGTCAGGGCCATACTAGAATGTGAAGTGGGTGGGGAACGCCTTATACCAGATGGTCTTATGGATTATTACTGGCCTCATCTGCTGGCACACACCGCAGAACTGGGGCTTGCCTGTTACTTCTTAACAGCCATGCTTAAAGATGTTGATTTACCTTTAGCCGCAGCCTGGCTTGTAAACATGTTAGAACGCATGCCAAACCCCAGTGACAATCGCGTTCAGCGAACAGCCCAGATATTAAATGGTTTAGTGGAACAAGGACAAAATGCCTTGGTCAATGACTGTTTTGCCATAGCCTATCAGCTGACACACACCTCATTGATGCCCGGCAGAGATATGACGCTCATCAATGCCCACGCCTTATTATTTATTGCCTATGGTGAGGCGCGCTATATTGATCCTGCAGGCGCTAAACCAGACCAAACAGGTGAATTTGTTACCTGCAGAATCAGAAGAGATACCGTCTATAGGCCTGTCGATGATCATAGAGAATCTGTTATTGCACGCCTGTTTCAAGACAAACAAACCACGGCATTTACCGATCATGTTTTGCCACACCAAAGAAAATATTTTACTCAAAAAGCGCGCGAAGCTTTGGGCACTTTACTCCATGAATCACGAAGCTATGCCCATATACAAACCTTAAAACGATTGATGGCCCATGCTGAACAATATGAACAAGACCCACAATCACGATTTGAACTGCAACGCATCATGCGCACTGATACCCTGACGCTTGGGTTAAAAATTGTGTTTGTCGGCAACCGTTTTATCCTGGGACACCCTGTAGAAAATGGTAATCTTGAATCACAACTTCAAGCAGAACAAGCTGTCATGCTTGATGGACAATCTCCTCTCACCCAGGCTGTGAGCCAGCATGCTGATATGGCCCAAGATGTGCGTTTTGGTTATATCAATCAAATCAGACAAAAACTGCAAAACAATGATCCCACCCTCGCGCGCACTTTGTTATTTCATGCTTATGGCGATCCAAAGAAGGCAATAGATCGCGTAGCCATTGCCCTGACACCTGAAGAACTCTCACAGCTTTTTACAGCCTGTTCACCACAAAGACTGGCACAATTTCTCATGAATGCTTTGGGAATCATTGAAGGACAACCGTATGCAACAACAGACCAGCAGGCCATGACAGATCGCTTGAAGATCATCATGCCAGCCATAGCCCTAATGCCTCTGCAGAAAGAAGATAAGCGAGGACTGACATTAGAAAATCTATTAACGCATTTACTCAAAGGAAGAAATGGTTTGGCCCTGGGCATGACTCTCCTCACAGGGCAACTGTACATGGGCTCTGAGGGATCTAGACGTTTAGAAGAAGCCTATGAACATGTAAGAGATACTGAGCCCTGGTATGATTTGTACCGTGTGATTGTATCAGGCCGTCTGAAACCAGATGGTCAAGCAGGCTTAAGAAAAGGTTCTCAACTGGAAGACCGTGTGCTTGTCTTGTTAGATCGTATCATGGACATAACAACCGAACTCGGAAAAACAGGACGCGCTGAAGCCCTTGATACTCAAGCCCTTCCCAGAAAAGACTGGATGAAAACAATAGCGCAGTTGCACACACTACTTCGAAAAGAAAATGTCCCTCTGGAACTCAAGGAGCTTTGTGCCAAAATTATTATTGATCATCTCGCTTCTTTGCATAGCCTGGATGCTGAAGTTTTTGGAGAAGGTCTCAGGTATCCCTGGATTACAGGGATACCTGACGGCACACAACTCTCTCCTGCTCACCATGAATTCAAACACATTCTGATTCAAATTTCATCAGGGTTTGCAAACATCCTAGACGAACTCACCGATATCTATGATGATGAGTTGAGTCTATGGGTTGATTTCTTTGCGCCAACCACACCAGAAGCCACCACATTCATTCAAGACAAATTTAACATACTGACTGGCAAATCAACTCCTTGGAAAAAAGACGAACAACCAAAACTCTGGACTGGTTCTCAAGAAGCAGTCGCCGCCTTTGATGCTTTGGTTGCAATGGTCAATCGTCATGATCAAAACTCATGGTATGCCCTGCAGGCACTATTAGCTAGTATTAACAGCGCTAATATTGATGAATCATTTATCAGAACACGTATTGGTTTGATTGACCTCTCTGGTATGATTGTCAGAGGACTCAGTTTTAGCCTGTTATATGGAATAACCATACAACTGGCACAACAAATCTATGATGGTCACGGCTCTCTCGAACATACCAACTTGAGAAACTTAAACATGGGCCAATTACACGCCCCTTATGCCGTGTATCAAGGTAAGGGGCTTCTTCAGGGAACAACCTGGCGGGGGGCAGATCTTTCCCACGTCAGGTTTGTTGGCCCTGAAGTTTTAAAAGGTGCTGATTTGCGGGGGGCAAAACTCCCCCAGAACATGGCGGGCATGGATCTTTGTGAAGCCAGAATTGGTCGAGCGGAATTTAAATACATACTGAGTCTAGCGATTAATGAAAGGCCTCATCTCGCACATGTAAATTTACAGGATGCTGATTTATCAGATCTGGATTTATCAGGACTTGATCTCACAGGGGCAAACCTGACAGGTGTCACCTTACAAAAACACGCACGGTATGGCCTTTATGAAACACGTTTGACTGAGGCTCAACTTCCAGACGTTCTAACTGATGTTAGTTTTGAAGGGGCCTATGTGGACGTAAATCAGTTTGTTTTGATTAAACAACGTGGTGGTTTATATCGCGGGGCTGTGATAACCAGCAACTCTCTTTCCCAACGAGCACTTTCTGAAATCTACGATCTCCGGGGAGCAAAACTTCAGGAAGACATGCCTGGTTTAAGTTTTGTTGGTATGTGGCTTGATACAGCACAAGTAGATTGGATTGTGAATCAACATGGTGTGTTAAGAGGCGCCAAACTGGAAGGTGTTGATCTCAGAGAAATGCCTCATCTAGATAGTAAATTAGAGGGGGCTGATCTAAAAGGTGCGATATTGCCATATCATATGGCGGGGATGAGTCTTTTTGGTTGTCTGTTAGATCGTAAAGAAATTCTTTGGGTTGTTTCTCATGGCGGCAGTCTTCATGGGGTAAATTTATCAGGGTTGGATTTAACAGGAATCAAATTACCTGAGGATACAGACCTGACACACGCTGATTTAAGGAAAACAAATCTGACAAATGCGACAATACCAGGCGCCTACCTTGACCATGCGATCCTGGATGGAGCCTGTCTTGATGGCGCTGATTTGAGTGAGTGTGATTTTGGTGCACATACAGATAGAATAGAATCTGCCAGAGCCCGTGGAACCTGTTTTGATCGGGCCTATATGTATTATGTTAATCTTGAAGGCATAGATATCACAGGGGCCTCTTTTCACGGGACCATGGTTCACCCAGATGTAATAAGAAGAATTCGTAACGCGGGAAACCCGTGTGAGGGGATGAACTCCCGACAGCACTTGATTACAAAAGCTGACGGTAAATCAAAACCAACTTACGAGAATAGACGTAGCGGGCGTGCCACATCAACTTGAAATTGGATATAGAAAGAACGCCTCCTCTGTATTGCAGACGGAGTTATGAGTGCTTTCATGAACAAATATGTATTGGCATGATATGGGCGACTTGGCCTACTTTAAAAAGATTCTCGCGTTTTTAGACCTTGATGTTCGTTAATGGGGTATGGCTTATGTGCGGGGTTTGGCCAAATACAAGGAGCCAGGTTCGAGTTTTTCATAGAAATATAGTCAAAAACCGTATCAAACGCGCCTGTCCTGGCATAAGTCCGGTAGAACTCGAACAAAAGATCAGGTTGTGTTTTTAGTTATGGATTTAATCCATTTATTAAGGGACCCCTAAAAAACAACGCCGATCGAGTGTAAAATGGCATCGAGATTCAAACTGTTTTTGGGAAGGGGATCATCGATTCCCAGTTGGTCAAGAATTCGTTTTCCCTCCGCAGAATCGATATCATTGACCGAGATAAAGGAGTCTCTATAATCAATGTTAAGAGGTGCTTCATAAAAGGTGTTGATTGCGAATTCCCGCTTTTGCTCATCGGTAAGGGGGTTGTTTGGATCTTCACAGGTTTGCATGACATTATATGCGTATGCCTTATGATTGGCGTACAGCTCTGCATCGTTCATCTGATCAACGGCGTCTCCGTAAGCGCTGTGCAGGTCATTGAGCAGTTCAAGATCGTGTCTGATATTTGCCTTAAGAGAGGAGTATTTGATGTCTTCACTCATGGTGTGGATTCCTTATTTCCTATTATCGTCAACATTGGCCTAATGTTTCGTTATCACACAACATTCTGTCCACTTTTGTGGACATCATCTAACGAGGAAAAGAGCGGGCAGGACAAGGGGTCAGAGGACAAGGGGTTACCCATTGTCCTGGCGAACACACATGATACGCAAGCGATGGAATCATTGGTAGAAAAGGATGATCGGGAGATAAGGGCAGATAGTGCTTACACGGGCTCTCTCAAACCGGAATATCAATCTTTAAAGTCGATTCATCATCTTCAAGATTTGCGGCAGTGACAGGCAATACAAGGCCTCTGGCAATCTCACGCAGTACGGTCACGATCTCTTTGTTGTCGCAGGTCACCAACAGTCGGGAACCGTTCAAGACCTGTCTGACGCGGTTGGCGGTGAGGTGAACTAACGCGAAACGATTTTCAACGTTTAATAAACAATCTTCTACAGTGACTCGTGCCATAGGCTTCCTTTCGGCTTACTAGAAACAGGGACCCACCTGAGCCAGTGTTTCTCTTGGGAGGCTCCCTATAGTCATAAGAGCACCATTGGTCAAGCTCCACTTGGGTTCTGGGTTATGGGTTGTGGGGGGGGGAACAATGAATCAATGAATCAATAATATAACATTTATGCGTCAAATGTATGACACCACTGGATTGTGGTG
>CAZGMS010000143.1:0-5496 GCA_964526915.1 uncultured Nitrospirales bacterium | reverse complement strand
GAGCTGACTCATATCAATACTCAGCCTCGTGAATGGTCAATCCATCTTCTCCGGCTCCAAAACAGCGTCGTGCCAAGGCTTCATGAATTGACCCTGCCCCATGATTTGTAATGTTTGACAATATCGGCGTTGATTGAGTAAGTGATACCGCTCTGTATTGTTTGCGGCGTATTTAACTGGTGGCGAATTGCGTTAAAGGCACATAGCTCAGTTGGTTAGAGCACTACCTTGACATGGTAGGGGTCGTTGGTTCAAATCCAATTGTGCCTACTTTTTTTTAGATCAAAGACAATAGACATTCGATCGGAATCCGCAACAAGTGTTGTTGCGGCCAGGAAAAGCTTCTCTTCATTGGTCTTTGGACTTTGGTCTTTGGTCTTGCCCTATGGTTTGCCGTCAAGGTCTTGAGAACGATCCCGTCGAAATCATGCGACATTCCTGTGCCCACGTCATGGCCGATGCCGTGGTGAGGCTGTTTCCCTCAGCCAAGCCCACGATTGGGCCTGCGATCGAGGACGGCTTCTATTATGATTTTGATTATCCCAAGGGTTTTACCCCAGAAGATCTCGTCGCCATTGAGGCCGAGATGAAAAACATCATCAAGTCCAACGCAAAATTCGAACGCATTGAAATCGCCAGGAACGAAGCCATTGAGTATTTTCGCAAACGGGGAGATCCTTACAAGATCGAGATCATCGAGGGATTGCCGGCTGGCGAGGCAGTCACCCTTTTCAAACACGGTGATTTTACGGATTTGTGTCGCGGTCCGCATGTAAACTACACCAAACAGGTTAAGGCCTTTAAGCTGTTATCTGTTGCCGGTGCCTACTGGCGCGGCGATGAGAAGAACCAACAGTTGCAACGTATTTACGGTGTGGCTTTTTTAACGCGAGAGGAACTGGACGCCCATCTGGCCAAGCTGGAAGAGGCCAAAAAAAGGGACCATCGTCGCATTGGCAAGGACATGGATCTCTTCAGCATCAATGATGCCGTTGGTGGGGGGCTGGTGCTGTGGCACCCCGCGGGTGCGCGCATGCGGCACTTGATCGAAACTTTCTGGAAACAGGAACATTTTGCGGCGGGTTACGAGCTGTTGTTCACACCGCACATCGGGAAGGCACAATTGTGGGAAACCAGCGGGCATCTGGGTTTTTACAATGAGAACATGTATTCTCCCATGGAGATTGACGAATTGGCGTATTACATCAAACCCATGAACTGTCCGTTTCACATCATGGTGTATCAGACCAAACAACATTCCTACCGTGACCTGCCCTGTCGTTGGGCTGAGTTGGGTACCGTCTATCGTTACGAGCGTTCCGGTGTATTGCATGGGCTCATGAGGGTGCGCGGGTTCACGCAGGACGACGCGCACATCATTTGCACGCAGGAACAGATGGCCGACGAGATCCTGCGCGTGTTGAAATTCAGCCTGCACATGCTCAGGTCTTTCGGTTTTGTGAATTATGAACTGTATCTGGCGACCAGACCCCAGGAGAAGTACGTGGGCGAAATCCAATTGTGGGACGACGCGCAAAATGCCTTGCGCAGGGCCTTGGAGGCCGAGGGGGTGTCGTACCAGGTCGATGAGGGCGGCGGCGCTTTTTACGGGCCCAAGATCGACATCAAGATTGAGGACGCGATCGGGCGCCAATGGCAATGTTCCACCATCCAGTTCGATTTCAATCTCCCCGAGAGATTCGACATGACCTACATCGGGAGCGATGGCGCCAAACACAGACCCTACATGATTCACAGGGCTTTGCTGGGTTCGCTGGAGAGATTTTTTGGCATTCTCATTGAACATTACGCGGGGCATTTTCCCTTGTGGTTGGCGCCGGTGCAGGCTGTGGTTATCAATGTCACGACTGATCAGCTTGCTTATGCCAGAGAGATCAGCGAAAAACTCAATCAGGCGGGTTTTCGGGTGGCTTTATCTGATCACAACGAAAAACTCGGGTACAAGATTCGCGAGGCGCAACTGCAGAAGGTGCCCTATATGATTGTGGTCGGAAAGAACGAAGTTGAGGCGGGCACGCTCGCCATCAGGCAGAGCCAGGGAGGCGATTTGGGTTCGTTCACGTTCGAGGATTTTGTTAAAAGGCTTCAAGATGAAAACATTGCGGGAAAGGTTGTGACTGGTCATGCTTGATGGCGGACCAATCGACTGAACACCGCAAAATAGGAGGTTATTATTCTAAACAGCAGACCACCCCGAGGGGGGAGAAGGCCATTTCGCCCCAGGATTGATGGGCCACGCATGAATGATCGCATCAGGGTTCCCGAGATTCGTGTGATCGGTTCACAGGGAGATCAATTGGGGGTCATGACCCCGTTTGATGCCTACAAGCTGGCGCAGGAAGAAGGATTGGACCTGGTCGAGATTTCCCCCACCGCCAAACCGCCTGTTTGCAAGATCATGGACTATGGCAAGTTCAAATACGAAAAACAAAAAAAGGAACAGGAGAGCAAAAAGAAGCAGATCAAGGTGGTGGTGAAGGAAATCAAATTGCGCCCTGCCACAGACAAGCACGACATCGAGGTCAAGATGAATCACGTTCGCCGATTCATTGCTGAGAAGGACAAGGCCAAGATCACCATGCAGTTTCGCGGTCGTGAGATGATGCACATGGATCGTGCCAGAGAAACTTTTGCAGGGATTGTGCAATCGTTGAAAGATGTGGCGGAGCCAGAAACCTCGCCGAAGGTTGAGGGGAGGACGTTGTCCGTCATCATGATGCCTAAGGGCAAACCCGATAAATTGGCGCGTTAACTTTTCGTGAGGACATTTTTACGGGTCCCTGCCTGCGCTAAAGCTCCGGCGGGCAGGCTGCCTTGGCTTGCTATTTTCCCAATCTTCTCACTCGCAGGCTCGTTCGACCCACTGCTGTGGGTGCGATTGGGAATAATAGCTTCGCCAGTCACCCGTACGAAATGTCCTCACAAGATGGCATTTACCTATTTTCGTCAATTTCATTCGAGCACGTCTTGTCGTGCGATTTACATTCCTTGGTGGTGCAGATCCAACGTGAGCTATAATCATCACAGGCGCAAAAGCAGGAGCGTTCCGGTTGCTTTTCGTTGATGTCGACGAGCGCGCGGCTCTCAAGATCGAGGTGCTGTGTGATCAGGACCAGTTGTTCGATGTTTTTGAGCTGTGTGGTGTTTCTTTGATGTGACCCCGCCAGGGTGACTGTGCACAGGGTGACGGTGAACAGAACAAAAATCCAAAACAGAACGTTGCGTGTTTTCATAAAATGGGCCTTTCGCCTATACACCAGCAAGATTCAGGCCAGAATCCCGCAGAGAAACCAATAATCATTTCGTGTTGTTAAAATAATTGATGAGGGAAATGATCAAAACAACCGTCAAAGACCTGACGAAGGGATCATTCTAATAAACTCAATAACAGCTTTGGGTCATTGGTGATGATGGCGTCGACATCCTGCGTGAGCCAGTGATCCAGGTCCGCAGGCTCGTTCACTGTCCACACCCATTTTTTGATGGGTCCAGAAAAAAAATGGGTGAAGTGTTTATCATGCTCCAGCCGGTGATCGAGGTTTAGCGTCGTTGGCCTGAGCAGTTTGATCACGAAGGGGTGGCGGGCCAGAGGATGTTGGTGTTGAGAAATGAGACAGGCCACTCTGGTTTGAGGCAGGATTTTTTTGAGCCGCAACAGGTGCAGTGGGTTAAAACTCGAAACAATGATCCGGTCAAATACAGAGTACTTATTGAGCAGTTGTGCCAACACGGTTTCGACGCCATTTGTGAACAGCCCCGTGGATTTGATCTCGATATTGATGACGTGAAATTTGTTTTTGAATTCCTCCAAAACATCAGAAAGAAGAGGGAGTTGTTCCCCTTTTCCATAATCCAGAGTGCTCAGTTTATGATAATGGCTTTGACATACATCAAACGAAATCCCCGTGAGTCTTTGCGTGTCGCGGTCGTGTGTGACCACAAGCTGATTGTCTTTTGTGAGAAAGATGTCGAGCTCAATGCCATCGGCGCCCAGTTCACAGGCTTTGTGAAAGGCCCGCATGGTGTTTTCGGGTTCAAGAGAGCTGGCCCCGCGGTGGGCGATGATGAGGGGTTTGTTTGTTTCAATCATCCGCTTGACCAATGGCGTATTCGATGGCTTGGCTCACTTCGTTTGGGCGCAAACCTCTCCAGAACACGGTCCATTCCGGCGTCCGGTGCATGCCATCGCACTGTTTGGTGTACCAGTGAGTGATGAATTTATCCGGTTTTGACCGCCAGAAAAAACGTTTGTGGTGGTTACAGATTTCTTTCCAAAGATCCTTGCCAATGCCCAGCCCCCTCGCCTCGGTGCCAACCGCGAAGGCCATCAAATAGGCCATGTCCTGATAATTCCTGAGCAGGGCCACCCCCAGATAATTTTCTTCCAGGTAAATGTGATCGAATTTGTTACGAAAAAAAATCGGTGAGATCGTCTTTTCGAGGCTGATTTCCAAAAGTTTTTGAAGGGAATGAGTGTCCACCTGATCGAGGCTGGACAACATCTGGATGTGGGATCCCAACTGGATCAGAGAGCCAGCGCCTTTTACGGTAAAGAGTTCTCTCAGCAGATTGTTGGGAGAAACGATGGAGATGCACAATTTGTGATCGCAGGCCCGAATGATGTGGTCACATATTTGTAAAAAAAGCTTATCCTCGTCGTTAACCGTTGGCGACACAAGCAGTCCATCACGTTCAAACTTGAGATTGATCAGACCAATGGGGGTCTGCGTTTCGTGGTCGATGATCCCCCCACTGCGTTTGAGAAAAATGATTTTACTGGTGCGCAAAAGATTGGCCAGATTTGTGAGTTCCAGGATGATGTCACGCTGTGGGTCCAGATGTAAAACAGGCAATTCCCTGCGACGGATGCGTTGCTCAACGAATTCGAGCTTTTCATCTTGCGTGGATTCGTGCGACAAGACGTTCGAGGTGAGTTTTGCTTTTTTGAAATAGTTTTCCAGTTCCAGATCGCCCATATAATCGCTGGTAGACCTGATCAGCACCACGGGGTACAAAGACAGTCTGAGGAGGTAACGGATTTCAAAGAGAATCGAATCGAATTCGTCCCGCAGGCCCTCTTCTTCCAGCACGATGATGGCGAAACTCTCGGCCTTGGTTTTTGAGAAAAGATTGATGTAAAACTCGGCGTCTTTTTTGTGACCCGCCGAATGCATGAACCTCAAGACCAAATCCTGCGGCGGGACTGTTTTTTTGAAGGGGATAATCTCTGACATGAGCCTCTTAAAACACGAATTCTGTATTGTTATCAATGGGAAACTGGTCTTTCGAGTCAGTGGTCAATGAAGGGAGCAAAACGCCACAAGACACGAAAGGGCGTTGAACCAAAATACTAATGATTGTTCTTGCACCCATTTTTCACTATTAGGGACCTCTAAAAACCACCCATCTGCGGCGTTGCCCACTGCACCCGCAATACTCACGTACTTCCGTGTACGCTCCGTTTGCGGGTTTGTG
>CAZGMS010000142.1:0-52639 GCA_964526915.1 uncultured Nitrospirales bacterium | reverse complement strand
TGGCGAGCGATTTGACGAAGAAATTTTTAGGAGAACCTTCCCTTATTACACAGATCGCAAATACTGGGAAGAATTCCTGCTTTCCATGAAAGAACAATGCGGGGCAATTTGATTGTCAAATAGGTTGAAGGCAAACATAGGACATTGTACACACGTTCCAGTAGGGGATGGAGTCCCCCATTAACCGTCCTGCTGATCAGGGCTGATGACTCCTGTCTGTTGTCATCAAAGGAGGACTCCGATGGAACATGTCTTTGGCATTGCCGCTGTCTGGCTTTTTCTAGCCCTCATTTCTACCATCATGGCCCGTCATCTGCGTGTTTCTGTTGCCCTTGTAGAAATCTGCATCGGCATGATTGCCGCCTACGTGTTTGAAAAACACTTTGGTGCTGATTCTCTGGGAGTAAATCAGGAGTGGCTTAAATTCATTGCATCAACAGGCGCAGTGCTCTTGACTTTTCTTGCAGGTGCAGAACTTGATCCCAAGTCGCTTAAAAGCAAATTCAAAGAAGTTTCGGTTGTGGGATTGGTTGGATTTTTTGCACCCTTTCTGGGTTGCGCAGCGATCGCCAGATTTCTATTGGGATGGAATGGCCCAGCAAGCTGGCTTGCTGGCATTGCCCTATCAACCACATCGATGGCTGTCGTGTATGCCGTCATGTTGGAAACAGGTTTCAACAAAACAGCGTTTGGTAAAGGCATTCTTGGTTCATGTTTTATCAATGACTTGGGAACAGTGATAGCTCTGGGATTGATGTTTGCACCGTTTACAATGCGGACAATGATTTTTGTGGTGGTGTGCGTGGGCACCTTTATTCTTCTACCTTTTATGACCGATCGTTTGACCCTGTGGTACGGCAACCGCACGGCGGCTGTGCGAACAAAGTGGGTGCTCTTTGTTTTGATGGGACTGGGTGCTTTGGCTCTCTGGGCAGGGAGCGAAGCGGTGTTACCCGCCTACATTGCCGGCCTGGTGCTGGCAGGAAACGCCGCGCGCGATCCCCCCTGGGCTCGGCGCTTACGGACGTTGACGGTTGGTTTTCTCACACCGTTTTATTTTCTGCGCGCCGGCTCACTTGTTTCGTTGCCCGCCCTGAGCGCTGCCCCTCTTGTCTTGGTTGTGCTGCTGCTCAGCAAAGTGATTTCTAAAATATTTGGTCTGTTCCCTGTCATTGGCATCTTTCACCGTGGCACCAAGGAACGCTGGTATTACACACTCCTCATGTCCACCGGACTCACGTTTGGCACAATTTCTGCTCTCTATGGTCTGACACACAATATTGTGACCTCAGAACAGTATTCATTTCTGGTTGCCGCCGTCATCGCCAGCGCTGTGGTTCCAACAATGATCGCCAATTTTTTCTTCCTGCCACGCCACTTGTTAAAACAGGCTCCGACGGCGGATGAGGAGTTGCCCGAGTTGGAGAATGAGGATGTGTGATGTTACGTTTATTTATGTTTCACTTCAAAAACAAAAAATCTCATTGCCAAGTTTTGATTATGGTCATATGTTCATAACGCATGCGGCCCTGTAAAAAAAGACGTGTTTGTTGTCAGCCTTATTCTTCCTATTTCAAACCCCGTGGTGTTCCCTGTTCCTCACTCGATGAGGTTGTCTTAAAGCCCGATGAGATCGAAGCCATTCGGTTGGCCGATCTGGAAGAATTGTATCAGGAAGAGGCGGCAAAAAAGATGAACATATCGCGTCCCACGTTTGGTCGCATTATTGACTCAGCCCATAAAAAAATTGCTCACGCTCTTTTGGAGGGCAAGGCCCTCAGGCTCGATGTCAAGCAAAAAGGAAAAATCCATGAAAATCTGTGTCCCCACAAAAAACAACAACGGCCTCCAAAGCGAAGTCTCTGATCACTTTGGTTCAGCACCCTTTTTTATGATTGTCGATACAGACACCGCCAAATGCGAGGCCATCATCAACAACAATCAGCACCACAGCCACGGCATGTGTCAGCCTCTGCAGACAATTGGCGGTCATGACTTTGACAGCATTGTTGTTCGAGGCATTGGTCAAGGTGCTTTGAGCAAACTCACGTCGGCAGGCAAGCGCGTGCTCGTTTCCAGCGCCGGGACAATTCAATCATTGGTTGATGAAGTCAAAGCAGGCCAATGCCACGATATTGATCCGGCGCATTCTTGCGGCCATCATGGCCACGGGTGTGGTGACCATGGCTAAGCACACACCCACTATTGATCCGGCACGTTGTACATTGTGCAAAATATGTCTTGCCGTGTGTCCCGTCCAATCCATCACGACAGCGTGTAGCATCAGTTGCGCAAAATGCATCAAATACTGTGCCTCGTTTTCGGTCCCGTGCAAGCCGGAAATTCTCACCATTAATTCTGCGCTGTGTACAGCCTGTGGTGCTTGCATTGATATCTGTCCCGAAAATGCTATTTCCTGATTGAATGAAGATGCAGAATCTGCCAGAAACGAGCCATGAAAATAGCAAATCGATTCTCATCTGTTTTTGTTATGTTGTTTTTGTTTGTGGGCTTGTGGGGCTGTCAAAGACAGACAGCCTTGATCATCGATGTAAGATCACAGGGTGAATACAACACCGAGCATATTGCAAATGCCATCCTGATTCCCCATGAGACAATAGGCAGTGAAATAGAAAAAATTGAGGAAAACAGGGGCAGGGAGATTATTATCTACTGCCGTAGTGGTCACAGGGCTGGTTTAGCCAAAACGATTTTGGAAGGCATGGGATACACACATGTCACCAATGGCGGCGGCCTTATGGACATGAAGGCCAAGGGATATCAATGAGCCAAGGCCTGCCTTAAACCTAAGAGTCTATCCGAAAACCTCCTGAAGGGAGGGTGGAATAGAGCAGTGGGGTTTCAACCCACGGAAATCGTGGCGAAATATTTTTTCCGCCCTGAAGGGGCGGCGGATGACAATGTGGCATTTTTCCTGCACCCTTTCAGGGTGCAATATTTCCGGCGCCTGTTTTCCCCGTAGGCTAAAGCCTACGACTGGATTCCCTCATCCCTTCGGGACGACAGTTATCCACAGGTTTTCGGATAGGCTCTTAGTCATGTTGATTTTTCTCAAATAGAGAACATCGTTCCGCACCTTTCAACTTGTAAAAATAATCTTATATCATATCACGAGCTTAGGCGTGTTTGTTTTTTGTGTTTGCGGCACAGTATTTGCATTACATAAACCTATGGCGATCAAGTTTCTTCAACCCGTGAATCAAGAAGCCTTAAAATATAATACGGATTCGCGTGAAGGTCTGTCTTTTGAAGAAATAAAAGCCATGGATAGCGAACTCATCGCTCAGCAACTCAGACATTCCTCACGAGTTGGAGAAATCAACAGGCATGATATTAAAACTTTTTTGAAAAGCATTTCTCCTGATAAGAGAAAACAAGTTCAAAATAGTTTAAGACAAAATTATTTTTTGAACATCAAAAATAGGCTTTCATTGTTTGGGCGTCATAATAACGGGATTAAATATTTGGATCGCCCTGCAGGAACTGAAACCACAAACACCAGAGAATATATTCAAGAACCCGCTACAGGAATTCTTATTGATGCATATGAGTTTGCAATCACTTCTGCCAGTTCGGAAAGGTTTATTAAAACGGGTGGTGTGTGTGATTGTATTGTCTTAACATTGTATTCGCCTTCTAAAAAAACAGGAGTGATGGCCCATGTTCCTCGACGCGTTTTACCTGACGATCCCAGTCTGGCGACATCTATGCAACGCATCATGCAAGAACTGTCTCGTTACGGCATTGATGCTAACAACAACGATTTGCAAGCGCGTCTTGTTGGGGGATGGCCTGGGTTGTCTGCTGGGTTATATGAGCAGCTGGGCCAACAAATGAAACAATATGGCCTTGCGGTTGTTGAAAATAGCACAATGGTGCCAGCGGTACAACATCTTGTCTTTGATACCTCTAATGGTCTGTTGTACGATGTCCCTGAAATCACCAGCAGGGAACCTCCAAGCTTGATCAACCTTCCTCGCGGGGCTTTGCATTTCTTTATTCCAGATTCCAATTTTTAGAACTGGATTCATTGAAATGGCAATGGCGGCGGTTTGAATGACATCAAGCAGCAGCTATCAAAATTCTATATTTCATCCTATTCAGGCCTGATCCGGTAAATAACGCCCGAATTGGTTCCATAATAATATCCACGCCCATCAACATATCCCTGTTGATTATCCATGCCGTAAGCCATTTCGCAAAAAAGAGATGGCCCGCTCCCATCCAGAGGCAGTAGATAACGACCCCTGTCGAGATAGGTAATAAGCAAACTGTTCTCCGAAGACAAAAAATTTAGCCCGGCAGGCGCTTCAATGTCATCTTCAATAACATTTTCAAGCACCGTCTCAACCGATCCATCATTTTCATCAACAAACATCAGCTCATTGAGAAGCCTATTATAGAAATAGACTTTACCCGTTTCCTGATCAACGACCATAGCAGAAAAATCATTATCCTCGAGAGCAATTTCCGCCACCCGTATCGGGGTTGACCCGAGTTCGGTCGCTGTTCTCCAAATTGAAATTGCCTCGTCTCCTGCCAGGGTCGATTCAGTCATCACAACCATTTCGTTGTTTTTAAAATCATACTCGATCCTGACAATCATATTGCCATCCTCAAAAGCCAGCCACTGGGTCGTCATACCATTCTCAAGATTAACTCTATGAAGAAAACGATCAATGGGAAGAAAGAGATCATCGTTGTGATCGAGAGCCATCGTCAAAACACCGCTTCCCAAAGGATCGCCGATGACTTGGATTTCGCCATCGTCGACTTTTTTGAGCATCTGATCTGCTGAATAAAGATACACAACCCCTGCGGATGTGGCCACCAACGCAGAAGTGTTGACGTTGTGTTCCAGCGGCTCACCCTCAGTCTGCCCCTCATCCATAACAATCAACGATCCCACAATCACGTTCGTTTGTATCACAACCTCTCCGGCGCTCCACCAATAAATGTTGCCCACACCATAGGCTATGTCCATTATTTTTGTTTCTCTCTCACCATCCGGTAATGAGGGGTTGTATTTGAACAGACCTTTGTTATCTTCAAGATCCGCATAAAAATTTGAATAATACAAGTTTCCATCATCATCCACAGCAACACCAATATTATTAGAAGCCGCACCATTACCAATATTTTCTCGGACTATGCCAACTTCGTCAGTAACTAAATTGACTGACGAAATAGTATTGGCAACAGAGTCAGTATAATACAAAAGATTATTGTCTTCATCGAGAGCCATGTTCAAACAATAATCAGCTGCAATCACTGTTTCGATGAGATTAAAGGCGCTGTCATAATGACGAATGAAGCTGTTATCTTGCCATTGTGAGGTATAAATCGAATCATCACGTGAATCGACCACAATACCATCAACACCATTGTTATCAGAAAGACTTTCAATTTTGATGATGGACTCGGGCAGAATACTATAAACATCAGCACCCGAAACACCTACGAGGCGTCCCAAATTTGGTTGATAAGCTAAAACGTCCATACCCACATCACCAGTGTCTGCCCACTCCTCAAGCGTGCCATCAGAACTGAACAGAATAATACGGTTATCTGCCCGATCATTAACATACATGGCTCCATCAGCAGCAGTGGTCATGTTGGTAGGACTGGCGCAGACATTCGTAAAAAGAACATCGTGAGTCCAACCTTCAGGTAGGTTTTCAACAGCGGGCTCTGGCTCATCACTTTGTGAAACGCTTGAACCACACGCCACAACAATCAACAACAAAAAAATCAAACAGGCAATACGAGTTGAAAGTAGGAAGTAAATCGATTTCATAAGTTATTATTTTTCCATAACACTGTTTTGTCAAATTATTAAGAGGCTCTCTAAACATTAGCCTTCATTAGCCTTCATTAGCATTCATTAGCATTCATGACAAAGGTGCAAGGCTGCATTTTCCAACATCCAAAAAGTTGCTCTTGGCTTTATTTCCTTATTATTGATGGTGTTTTCTCTACTCCACAAACATCGTCGGATCAACCGGCTCGTCCGCAAAGAACACCGCAATGGCCTCCGTCATCAGCGTTGACAAGTTTTTCCAACAACGTCGCGCCCACCTTGTGCATGGAAGTGCGCACAGACATCTCAGACGCTTCTAAATCCAAGCCTACACCGTTAGCTTGATCAAGCAGTATCAGGTGACAAAGACGATTCACTTCCCGCGTGACTTCTTCGCAAACTTCGCGCGCAATTTTTTTTTAAGAACTTCCAATTCGTGTTCGTCTTTGATTTCTGGTACAGGTCTCAAACGACAAATCTTCTCGTTGATTTCAAGCACCGCCTCATACCACTTTTGAAAACGGGATCCCTGGTCGACTTGTTTTTGCACAACCTCCAACTCAGGTCCCAAACGCAAGTGTTGAGCCAAACTTTTGCCTTTCCGTGTCATTGTCCAACGGTAATGTGGCCCATGCCCTGGGTGATCCTTGGCAGCGCAAGCGCAGTTTTTTTTTCCGCATTTGCCAAATGTTGCCGAGATAGATCCCCTGCGAAAATCACCAAAGGAGAGCACCTTTTGATAAAGACGTTCTCGTTGAATTTCGAGTGCTTTTAGATCATCTGACATAGACACCTCTTTCTTAATGTTAAGCAGCATTAAGATTATGAGGCAAAAAAAAGAGGAAGTCAATCTCGAAAAATCTTTCAAATTGACCATGTTTTCTACCTCCCCCAGCCTTCGGCTACCCCCTGGTACGGTGCAAACACATAAGTAACAAAGCAATGAAGACACATGGGTAACACATCTCAGTAAATCTTAGTCAATTTCATCGTTTCTGTGTCTAAGTTTGCTATGTGAATCTTGTCAAAATAAACCCAATATAAACTGTCGTCCTCTCGCCTTAACCCAATGGATATCTGATTCAAAGCTTCTCCCACAAATATACTTTGACCTTCCCAATAAAAATGTCCGCTTGTATCCACTTTTCTAACTGCATAATATTTTGGATAAGTGATCTGACTCATCTTCGCTTTATACTGACGACTTGATGGTGCGTACAAATCCTGGGGATATTTCATCCCTATGCCTTCATGGGGCCTCTCTTCATTAAATTCTTTCTTCCACTGATCCAAAACTTTCTGTTGTGCTTTTCTGTCTTTGGCTGGTTTGTTCGCAACGTCTTCCTTTAATGTCTTATGCATTCTCTCATGTTGCCCATTCTGCTCTGGCTTGCCAGGTTCGATTCGCTCCAGCTCTATCCCAAGCGTCATCCACCACACACTCAGTTTCGACAAATGCCCAAACCCTCGTGTTGAAAATGGTGAGCCATTATCACTCCTAATTCGTTTCGGTAATCCATATCTCTTAAACACTGCCTCAAATATCGGCTGTACATCTTTATATTTCTGGCTTGCCGCCAACTCGCACGCAATAATGTAGCGACTGTACAAATCTGTGATCGTTAATGGATCACACCTTTTTCCGTCTCTCGTCTTAAACCACCCCTTAAAATCTACAGCCCATATTTCGTTTGCATGTTGTGCATTCGGCCTTTCTATTCCTCCACTAATTGATCTGTACTGCGTTCGCTTCTTGCGGTGATTCACCAAATGGTGTCGTCCCAAAATATTCGACACCGTTCTTGTTGATGGAACGCCTTCTTGATAGCCATTTCTCATCAACCTTGCCCTTATCTTTTTTGGCCCCCATTTTAAATGCTTTAACTTCTCTTCAACAATCGCCTGGATTATCTCCGCTGATGTTTCATGTCGACATCGATGTGGCCTGCGGCTCCTGTCCTCCAATCCCGCCAGGCCCTTCTCCTCATAGCGGCTCAGCCATTTATATCCATTCTTTCGGCTAATCTCATTCTCACGACAAAGTTCACTAAAACTTTCATCTCCTTTACAAACAGCCTCAATGAACCTGATCTTCTTTTCCATCTTGGTAATACTCCTAAAGGCCATAGTTACCTCCTATGACCTTATTAAAGTGTTACCCTTGTCCTTTCATTCTTTTGTTACCCATGTTATTACCAGATCATTCCCCACATCCCTTCGGGACGACAGTTATCCACAGGTTTTCGGATAGGCTCTTAGTCACTCTGGGCTCGCAGGCTCGCCCAGCGGCGTGCTCGCCTGTTCGCGCAAAAACAGCTCACCCTGTCACCCCAAAAAGGCCGCCTTGCGGCAGGTTTTCGAATAGGCTCTAAAAGTGATTGATCATAAGATATAAATAAAGTATAATTAATATACTGATTATGTATATATTCGAATGGGATTCAGACAAAAGCCAGAGGAATGTCGTCAAACACGGGGTGAGTTTTGACGAAGCACGGCAGTTGTGGGACAGCTTTCATATCGAAGTGAAGGAAGTGGCTCGCGCGGGTGAGGAAAAGCGCTCGGCGACTCTGGGGTTGATTCATGGGAAGGTCTATGTGGCCATTTGGACGCTCAGAAAGAACAGTATCAGAATCATTAGTGTGAGGAGGGCTAGAACAAATGAAGAAAAAATCTACAAAAAAATCCTTCAAGACAATCAACGAAATGGATGATTATCTTGAACAAGCGGATTTGTCTGCCGTGTTTGCCAAGGAGGGTGTGGCGGTTCAATCCAAAACCAGGAAGATCAATCTTGATCTACCTGACTCGGTTGTCCAAAAGATCGACATGATCGCCGACAAAATTGGCATATCACGTCAGCCACTGATCAAACTCTGGATTCACGAGAAGATCCGTGAGGAATTTGCCGCCGAAAAATCAGTTTAAGGTATGCAATCAAAACAAATTCTCATCAAAGGTGCCGGGGAAATGGCGTCGGCTGTGGCTCATCGGTTGTTTCGGTGTGGTTATTCTGTTGTGATGGCCGACATCGCCCAGCCCACGGCTGTGCGCAGACGGGTGTCGTTTTGTTCGGCGATATATGAAGGGGAGATTGAGATCGAGGGGGTGAAGGGGATTTTCAATCAAGCAATAGGCAATGAACAATGGGCAACGCGCAACGGGAAACGGGAAACGGGTGATAACCACATTTCTATCCTCATCGATCCTCAGTGCCATATCAAAAATATATTGAAACCCGATGTCATTATCGACGCACGCCTGCTCAAACACAATCTGGACAATCACCTTACCGACGCACCGCTGACCATTGCCTTGGGTCCGGGCATTGAGGCGGGCAAGGATGTTCACGTGGTGATCGAAACCAATCGTGGTCATGCTCTTGGTCGTATCATCACAAAGGGTTTTGCGGAGGCTGATACGGGCAATCCCGGTGTGATTGGAGGTTATTCCCTGGAACGCGTTTTTCGTGCGCCTGCCGCAGGCGTATTTAGGAGCCACCAGCAAATAGGCAATCTGGTTCAATCAGGTGATGTGCTGGGCGAGGTGGCAGGACAACCCATCACCGCAAAGATCGCAGGCGTCCTTCGCGGCCTCATCATGCCGGGCATCGAGGTTTCTGCGGAACAAAAGCTTGGTGACATCGATCCCAGAGGCGATGTTTCTTATTCCAGAACCATCTCCGACAAGGCGCGCACTATCAGTGGGAGCGTGTTAGAGGTGGTGGTGAGTTATGAAAACAGCTGTCTTATACAAAATTCTCAAAATGGTAAGAATGTCTGATTTTAAATAATACCTGTCAAAAAAATGCCTGATCTATCAACGGATATAGGTAATATCTATCTGAAATCATTGTCAAATATATCTTCTGACTTTGGCATTTATCTTGCTGGTTCAGAGGTGGTCATCACGCCATGGGAGGTTGTATGAACAAACACGTTGTCAATGTTATGGGACTGTTCCTGTTAGTATTATGTTTGTATGGAAGTAACGCGGTTGCGCTTTACATAGAGGTTCAGGCTCGAACATACACTCAGGTGAGTGCGGGGGACAGGCATTCGTGTGGATTGGCGGATGATGGGTCTGTCTGGTGTTGGGGCCAAGGCAATGATGGCAAGTTAGGTAATGGAGATGTTGTCGACCAAGATCAACCAGTTCAGGTGATAAACTCCAGCGGGAACGTGATGAAGGATTTCAAACAGGTGAGTGCCGGGTCATTTCATACGTGTGCGTTGAGGGCGGATACCTCTGTTTGGTGCTGGGGTGCTGGTGAGGACGGGCAAATGGGCAACGGCGATTCATCTAACCAAATATCGCCTGTGCAGGTAATGAATTCTGACGGTCGGGCGATGAAGGGATTCTCTCTGATCAGCGCGGGTAATGATCATACCTGCGGTGTCAGAAACAACAGCACAATTTGGTGTTGGGGAAATAACAGATACGGACAGATTGGGAACAAGGCAAATACAGATGTCTATATCGCAACGCAGGTGGTCAATGAATTGGGCAAAGTCAATAAAGGGTTTGTTCAGGTTAGTGCGGGAGCCTACCACAGTTGTGCCCTCAAGGATGACCGGTCTGTCTGGTGTTGGGGGTATGGTGATTTTGGCCAACTGGGAAATGGGGGCGAGGTTAGTAGCAACGTTCCAGTTGCCGTGGTTGAAATATCCGACATCAAGGTCAAGATCACAGATTTTGATGCGGTTAGCGCAGGCGGGTATCACACCTGTGCGTTAAAGGCTGATAGTGGTTCACTCTGGTGCTGGGGAATGGGCAATAACGGCCAACTGGGAAACGGTCAAATAGCACACCAAGCTTCTCCCGTGCGTGTGGTCTCTGCTTCTCATCAAAAGATGGCGGACTTCATTGACGTGAGCGCGGGTGAATACCACACATGCGGAATGACCTCAGATGACGCCGTTTGGTGCTGGGGTCAGGGGGACTCCGGCCAGTTGGGGAACGGTAACACCGATGATGTGAACGGCGCTGTGTTGGTGCTGGAAAATGATGAAAATACTGAGATTGGTTTTGGACAATTGAGCGTAGGGGGTGAACACACCTGTGGATTCAAAGACGAGGGTTCCATCTGGTGTTGGGGTCTTGGTAGGGAGGGACAGTTGGGAAATGCCGATGTCTCAAATCACAGCACACCAGTTCAGGTGCAGTGAATTGAGAAAATGACCGTTGAGACGTTCAATAGCGCGGATATTTGTTTGTTGGCGATGGCCTGTGCCCGTTCGGGGGTTTGAAAACCACTTCCATAGAAAAATTCAAAGAGCTCCACAAAATAATACACGCGAATTCCGTGGCCATTGGTATAGGGCATAGACCGGGCGACTGTAGACAGCTATTGTGATCAAGTCAATTATCCGGTCCAGACAAAAATGCCTTGATTTTGGGGCCCTGCGGTCATAACTAGCGCAAAATTTTGTTAATTCGCGTAAGGAACCTTTTATGAACACCACATTAACTATTGATAAAAACATTCGAAAAAAAGCCATTGATCGTTGTCGCGAAAAGGGTGTGATCCTGCCCACATTTGCCCAGCAAAGAGACCCCACCACAATCCCTGATGCCATCAAAATAAAACTCAAAAACATAGGGCTTTGGGATATCAATTCGCTGAACCTTTTTCGCATCACGTGGAAGAACGAAATCAAAGCCGGCGGGTTTGGCGCGGTGAATTTTTTGGAAATCCCGCAGGCCATCACGGGTGTGAAGGCACGCATCATTGGTCTGGTGGGCAAGTATTTTCCCACAGGGGCCCACAAGGTGGGTGCCTCGTATGGTTGTCTGGTCCCACGTTTGGTCACCGGCGGGTTTGACCCCACCACGCAAAAGGCCGTGTGGCCATCCACGGGCAATTACTGCAGGGGCGGCGCGTACGATGCAGCACTTCTCGGTTGCGAGTCCGTGGCCATTCTGCCACAAGAAATGAGCCGTGAACGATTTGACTGGCTTAAAAAAATTGGTTCCGAAATCATCGCGACTCCGGGTTGCGAATCGAACGTCAAAGAAATTTACGACAAATGCTGGGAACTCAAAAAAGAACGCGGTGACAAGGTGGTGATCCTCAATCAGTTCGACGAGTTTGGCAACTGCATGTGGCACTACGCCGTTACGGCCAGCGCCATCGACGAGGTTTTGCGCTCGCAACTGGGACCCAAGGATCATTTATTTGCCTACATTTCGGCCACAGGTTCGGCTGGCACGATTGGAGCGGGCG
Organism: uncultured Nitrospirales bacterium; assembly: GCA_964526915.1. Classification (GTDB taxonomy): domain Bacteria; phylum UBA10199; class UBA10199; order UBA10199; family JADGCS01; genus JAHJDR01. The sequence continues at coordinate 40,592 of CAZGMS010000142.1, read as the reverse complement.
ACAGGCTTAAAGAACTCTACCCGCACATGAAGGTGGTGGCGAGCGAGGCCCTGCAGTGTCCCACACTTTACAATAATGGTTATGGCGCGCATCGCATTGAGGGCATTGGCGACAAACACATCCCGTGGATTCACAACGTCAAAAACACCGATGTGGTCACGGCCATTGATGACGAGGCCTGCATGCACGTGATGAGACTCTTCAATGAAGATGCTGGCAAAACGTATCTGTCCGAACTGGGCGTGAATAAAGACGTGATAGAGAGGCTATCCCTCATGGGAATTTCGGGAATTGGCAACATGCTCTCGGCTGTCAAAACGGCCAAGCACTTTGAACTCACAGAGCGTGATGTGCTGTTCACCATTTTTACCGACTCCATGGAAATGTACGGTTCTCGTTTGGATGAAGAACGGGCGCGTTTGGGGGCGTACAGTCACGAAAAGGCGGCAGTCGATTGGAATAGGCATCTGGCGGGTTTCGGCACGGATCACTTGCAAGAGCTGACGTATGCTGATCGCAAACGAATTCACAATCTAAAATATTTTACATGGGTTGAACAGCAGGGCAAGGATGTGGCCGAACTCAATGCGCAGTGGTATGACCGCGAGTACTTTCCAAATCACCTGCGGCGCGCCGATGAATACGATCGCATGATTGCGGAATTTAATAAAGAGGTGGGGTTGTGATGCCCTACGGGGTTGGAAATGGGATTTGCATACTGACCGTGGGTTGAAGCCCACGGCTACGATTCGCAACCCCTGACGGGGTTGGAAATGGGATTTGCATACTGACCGTGGGCTAAAGCCCACGGCTACGATAAGCAACCCCTGCCGGGGTTGTGATGGTTGTTGATGATAGCAGAGGAAGAACCTATGAATAAAATTCTCGAACTCGCACAAAAATACGAACTCGATACCGCCAATTTTCTGGCCGACATTGCAAAAATCCCATCGCTCTCCGGTCAGGAAAAAGGTGTGGTCGACCGTATTTCCAAAGAAATGAAAAAGGTCGGGTTCGATGAGGTGCGCGTGGACGGTCTGGGGTCGGTGATTGGCCGCATTGGCAATGGACCTGTCAAGATCGCGTTCGATGCGCATATCGATACTGTCGATGTTGGCTCCCGTGCGCTGTGGAGTTTTGATCCGTACAATGCGCACATCAAGGATGGCAAGGTTTGGGGGCGGGGCGTGGCCGATCAAAAGGGTGGCATGGCCAGCATGGTTTATGCGGGCAAGATCATCAAAGAATTGGGTCTTGTCAAGAACGCCACCATTTACATGGTTGGTTCCGTGATGGAAGAGGACTGTGACGGTTTGTGTTGGGACTACCTCATCCGCAAAGAAAATTTGCGGCCCGATATCTGCGTGCTCACCGAACCCACGAGCCTCAACATTTATCGTGGTCATCGTGGGCGCATGGAAATCAAAATCAAACACAAGGGGCTTTCCTGTCATGGTTCCGCGCCAGAGCGGGGTGACAACGCGGTGTATAAAATGTCAAAACTTGTGCTCGATATTGAACAGCTCAACGCTCGTTTGAAGACAGACGATTTTTTGGGCAAGGGAACTGTGGCTGTGACGGAATTCAAATCGGTGAGTCCTTCTTTATGCGCCGTGCCTGATGAGTCCGAAATTCATTTGGACCGCAGACTCACGTGGGGTGAGACCGAGGAATCGGCGATTCAGGAAATTTGCAAACTGGCCACGGCGAGCGGGGCGCGCGTTTTTGTGCCCACGTACGAAGGCAAGGGTTACACAGGTCTGATTCACCCCATGAAAAAATATTTTCCCACCTGGAAGATCCCCACAGAGCACAAGGGCGTGGTGTCGGCCGTAAACGGGTACAAAAAACTTTTTGATCGCGAACCGCAAGTCGACAAATGGACGTTTTCAACCAACGGCGTGGCCATCATGGGGATTCACAACATTCCCTGCATTGGTTTTGGCCCCGGTCATGAACCGCAGGCCCACGCGCCGGACGAGTGGACCCCCGTGGATCATTTGTCCAAGGCGTCAGCGTTTTACGCACAGTTTGTGGAGGAAATGGCTGTGTAAACTGCATTTGAGGAAGTGCAAAACAATTTTCTGATAAGGAGTGTGGATTAACCAACACATATACAGCTCAAAGCTCAAGGCTCAAAGCTCAAAGGAAAATATGTCATCCCTGCGAAAGCAGGGATCCAGAATGATAAAAACATGGATTCCAGCCTTCGCTGGAATGACAAACTCAACCTTTCAGCTTTCACCTTTCAGCTTTGAGCTGATTTAAGGAGTCAATATGAAACAGCTCAAAGGCAAACATTTTGTAACCACCGAAGACTGGTCAAAGGATGAACTCGATCATCTGCTGGCTCTGGCACACGATTTCAAGGCCCGGAAGAAAAAAGGCGAGGTGAGCACCCTGTTGCAGAACCAGACCATCTTCATGCTGTTTTTTGAACAGAGCACGCGCACGCGCAATTCCATGAGTTGCGGGATCACCCAATTCGGTGGCAGTTCGCAGGACCTCACACCCGATAAGGTGCAAATCTCCCACGGCGAAACAGCCAAGGACACCGCCATTGTGCTGGGCCGCATGGGTCACGCCATTTCCTGTCGTTGCTGTTTTTATGATAAGGGCAACAAATACATTTCGGAACTGGCCAAGTGGTCCCCCATCCCTGTCATGAACCTGCAATGCGATTTGTATCACCCCATGCAGATGATGGCTGACACCATGGTCATGCAGGAAAAGTTTGGTCAGAATCTCAAAGGGCTTAATGTGACCATCAGTTGGGCCTATGCCGAATCTCATGCCAAACCCATTTCAGTGCCTCTGGAGCAAATGCTCATGTTCACACGTTATGGCATGAATGTGACGATCGCTCATCCCAAAGAGTTCCCCTTATTGCCCGCGATGGTCGACAAGGCCCACGGTTATGCCAAGCAGGCGGGCGGCAGTCTCAAGTTTACCGACAACATGGATGACGGCTTCAAAGGCGCGCAGATTGTGATCCCCAAGAACTGGGGCGGGTTCGCCAACTTTGACAAATGGACTGATAGTCCCGAACAGTGGGCCGAAATGAAGGCCAATCTGGCTAAACACAGGGATTGGATCTGTGATGAGCGCCGCATGGGTCTGGCCGACAAAAACGTCAAATACATGCACGCACTGCCCGCTGATCGTGGCAAGGAAGTGGTGGACAGCGTGATCGATAACGAAAAATGGTCCATCATTTACGATGAAGCCGAAAATCGCCTGCACACAGCCAAGGCTGTGATGGCCGCGACGATGGCAGGAATGTGATTCGTGATTCGTGGTTCGTATAAATGCATTTTTCGATTCACGATCCACGATTTACGATCCACCGGTCATGATTTGTTTATGAATAAAGTTGTCGTCATCGCCGTTGGTGGCAATTCACTCATTGCCGATGATAAACACCAGACCGTACCCGATCAGTGTGCGCAAGCGGCCAAGACCATGCATCATATTGCCGGGCTCATCGAAAAGGGCTACGAGGTTGTGATCACGCACGGCAATGGCCCGCAGGTCGGGTTTATTCTGTTGCGCTCCGAGTTTGCTCGTGAGCGTCTGCACACAGTCCCCCTGGATTCCTGTGGCGCCGACACACAAGGCGCCATTGGTTATAATTTTCAGATGACCATGGGCAATGAACTCAGACGCAGGGGGATCGATAAACAAGTGGCGACCGTGGTCACACAGGTCGTGGTGGACCAAAACGACCCTGCTTTTCAGAAACCCTCCAAGCCCATTGGCCCTTTTTACAAAAAAGAAGAGGCCTTGGATCGCGCGAAAACAGATGGTTGGGATGTGATGGAAGATGCGGGGAGAGGCTGGCGGCGAGTGGTCGCATCTCCCATGCCCATTGAGATCGTGGAACTCAAGGTCATCAAGAATCTTATTGAGAATGGAGTGATCGTTGTGGCTGTTGGAGGTGGCGGGATTCCTGTCGTGCGCGATGAAAAGGGTGATTTGAGGGGCACAGCGGCTGTGATTGACAAAGATCACGCGTCGGCTTTGCTTGCGGGTGAACTCAAGGCAGACCTGTTCATCATCTCGACGAGTGTCGACAAGGTTTTTGTGAATTACGGCAAACCCGATCAACAACCTATTCACAAAATGACAGTGACGCAGGCGAGAGAGTACATTGCCCAGAAACAATTTCACCCCGGTTCCATGTTGCCCAAAGTCGAGGCGGCCATCAGTTTTTTGGAAAAGGGCGGCAAGGAAGTCATCATCACCAATTTTGAAAATCTCGAACACGCGATCAGCGGCAAGACAGGGACGAGGGTGGTGGTGGGGTAGGGAGCACGAAAACACGAAGATACGAAAACACGAGGGACGAGGGAAAGCAAAACGAAAGTCTTTCGTCCCTCGTGTTTTCGTGCATGAGAGGTACTATGCAAAAATACACAATAGACACCGCACTTACCGAAGCTACACGCTGTCTTGGCTGTCACGACGCTCCCTGTCACACAGGTTGCCCGGCTGGGGTGAATCCAAAATCTTTCATCAGAAAAATCCGGTTTGGCGATCTCGAAAACGCGGCCCGGCTTTTGCGCGAGGCCAATATTATGGCAGGCTCGTGCGCACGTCTTTGCCCTTGCCACGAAACCTGTTGCCAGGCTTGCACGAACGAAAAGCTCACGCACCCCATCGATATTGCCGGGTTACAAAATTATGTCATGCAATGGGCGCGTGAACACGCCCGGTATGAGGTTGCCCCTGTGACACCCAACGGAAAAAAGGTGGCGGTCATTGGCTCCGGTCCTGCGGGATTGTCTTGTTCTGCGAGGCTTTCCGCCAGTGGCTATGAAGTGCATGTTTTTGAAAAATATGGAGTGCTTGGTGGTCAGTTGAGGCTGAGCATTCCTGCGTTCAGGCTCCCCACAGAGATTTTGGATGCTGATGTGGATTTTATCAAAAAACTCGGTGTGCATTTTCATCTCAATTCCGAAATTAAGGATATTGCCAAACTCAAGGCCGAGGGATTCCAGGCGGTGTTTGCGTCCGTCGGTCTTATGGGATCACGGAAATTGGGAATCGATGGAGAAAATAAAAAAGGTGTTTACGATGCCCTTGATTTTCTCATTCGTGCCAGAAATGGTGAGCGTGTCCCTCTGGGAAAAAAGGTATTGGTCATCGGTGGCGGGAACACGGCCATCGATTCCGCCCGCGTGGCCAAAAAAATGGGTGCTGAGGTGGTTTTGGTCTATCGACGAACACAGGGCGAAATGCCCGCGTACAGGACAGAACTGGACGAAGCGTTTTCTGAGGGCGTGGAATTTCTGTTCCGCATTGTCCCGCTTGCGGTTGTGGGCAATGAAGACGTTGAAGGATTAAAAGTGATTCGCGTGAAGTGGAAGGGAGTGGGGCGCAAGAACACAGAGTATGATATTGAAGGTTCCGAATTTGTCTTAAGTGTGGACGCCATTATCAATGCTGTCGGGCAGGAAAGAGAATTTGTTGGTCTGAAAGATGTTGGAAAGGTGTCTGTTCAAAACATGATGGTGGAAGATGGTGTCTTTGTGGGTGGTGATTTTGCGTTTGGTGGCGGGACAGCGGTGTCTGCTGTGGGGACAGGGAGCAAGGCGGCGGGGCAGATCGTGAAATACTTGGGAGAATGCAGGATCGCAGGATCTCAGGATCGCAGAAGCGTTGGTGTTGGTGTTTTGGATGATCAAGCGACCCTGCGACCCTGCGATCCCGTGATTCTGACGTGTGCCTATTACGCAAAGCCAAAGGTGGATTTGTCAGTCACATTTTGCGGGGTGAAATTTGAAAACCCGTTTGTGCTGGCCGCCGCACCTCCCACCGATGAACTTGAGATGCTAAGAAACGGGCTCAAGGCTGGCTGGGCGGGGGCGGTGCTCAAAACCACATCCATCGAGGGCACACCGGTGCCCCTCAAGTACCCCATGATGAGCGGTCTGGATTTTGATGGGCAAAAACTGAATTCCATGGGCAACATTGATCTCATTTCCGAGCATCACATTGATGTGGTCGAAAAACGCATCCGTGCCCTCAAGGCCGAATTCCCCAACAAGGTCATCATCGGTTCCATGATGGGGAGCAAAAAAGAAGAGTGGCAACACTTGGTCAAACGCCTCTCTGACGCCGGTGCCGACATGATTGAGTGCAGTTTTTCGTGTCCGCAGGGAAGCCTCGGTGCCAAGCCCGGGCAGATGTTGGCGCAGGATGTGACGCTCACCAAAACAGTAGCGGGCTGGGTCAAAGAGGCGGCCAAAGCGCATCCCCGCAATCTGCCTGTCGTGATTAAAATCACACCGCATGTGACGGACATTTGCGATGTGGCGCAAGCTGTTAAAGAATCTGGTGCCGACGCGGTCTGTGCCTCCAATACAATCCAGTCCTTGATGGGGATTGATCTCAACACCTGGATTCCCCATCCCAATGTGGCGGGCAAGTCAACATATTCGGGCATGAGTGGGCCTGCCATTAAACCCATCACGCTCAAGGTCATTTCTGAAATCGCGCGCAAGGTGGGGATCCCCATCACGGGGACGGGCGGGCCGGTAAATTGGGCCGATGCCGTGGAGTTCATGCTCTGCGGTGCTGGTTTGGTGCAGTTTTGTACGGCAGTCATGCACTTTGGTTACGACATTATCGATGATTTGAAGGAGGGCATGGCAACCTATCTTGCCAACAAAGGGCTCCAAAACGTTTCACACATCATCGGCCGTTCACTCCCGTTCATCACGTCACACGAAGAGTTGTGTTACGAAAAGAAAATCAAATCTGTCATCAACGATATCCTCTGTGTGCGTTGTGGAGACTGTGTCATTGCCTGCCAGGATGGTGGTCACATGGCGATCACAGCCGATATCGAGCGCAAACCCGTTGTCGATAATGATAAATGCGTGGGTTGTGGTCTCTGTCGCCTCGTGTGTCCGGTACGGGGGTGTGTGGAGATCAATTCGTGTCGCTGAGTATGGTATAACAATGTCACCTTTTTTTTACCCACCGGCTCCCTCTTTTTTGTCCTTTCATTTTGACCCATTTTGACCCTTTAAGGTCGTTCAAGGCCTGCTGGCGTGAGATGGTGTGATCAATGGCCCCAAGATAATCGTGGATTGTAAATGAGGAATGACGTTCGGCCAGTTCAAGGATGATGTTCTGGCGTGTTTTTGAGTTCCAACTGCCCAGGGACTGGCGTGTGGCGCCATGCAGAACGGGTCGCTCTCTGGCAATAAACCCCCATTTCAAAAATTCATGTACTGGTGTTTGTGCGGTCAAGCGCATGGTGTGGCTGGCTGGTGCTGTGAGAGACCTGAAGAACAGCTGAGGAGCAATAGGTTCAAGCCCGCGGGTGATGTAATCAGCAAAACAACCAAATTCAAAATTCTTCAAGACCCCACGAGCAAATTCAAAGATAACGCCCGCGATTTGAGGGGCGTTCATCGCCTTGATAAATCGCCTGACACAGAGGGGATTGAGGTTTTCCCAATGGAAAATCACAAACTCAACCAAGATGCCAAATAGCCGTGGGTCATAACGCGCCATTTCAGAAGTCAGACAGAACAGTTCTTCAGCACTGCTGAAACGGTAGGGCCAGAGGTGTTTTTGCCCCACAGCCCTGGCACCCAAGGTGCCCAATTCAAAATAGGCGCGTGACAGGTGTTTAAGGGTAGGCGGGGATTTAAGGAGCGTCATCCCCCGACCTCGTCGATCAGGTCGTCCAAAAAATCCCGGGCTTGGTCTGCCTTTGGGATATTGATATCCATCATTTTGTGAATGTGTTGTGCCACGAAATCAATATTCGCGCCTTTTTTGATCAAGGCCCTGGCGTGAGGGATGTCTTTGTCTCTTCCGGCAAAACACTTGAGGATGAGCAGATCATCGAGGCCCAGTGCATTCACTTCCAGCAAGTGACCACGAAATATTGTTTTGAGACGGGTTTCATAATCGGGAGGCAGAGTGTACAGAAACGTGCCAAAATAGGGGTTGAGCCAGTCGTGTGGGATGTTGAGTTCCACGGCCACTTCGTGAATTTGGGACAGTACGTCTGCTTCAGAAAATGGGGTTTTGTAAAAGAGCGCGTCCACATCCATGGTGGCCAGGGGAAAACCGTGGGCGAGCACCATGGCACCGCCGCCGCCCAGCAAAAGCTTTGCTGATTTGGGCAATTTGTGATCCAGCCGTTCAAAGGCGGAGAGCATTTGTTTTTTGTCCATGTTTCATTATAGATATACTTATGACAAGTTGTCAAATATATTGTCATATTGGAGACACAGCTTATGCTTGCAGAGTTGGTGTTTTTGGCAGTACTAATGGAAAAGTTCTTTGTCCCGATCAAATCATCGAAAACGAAGCTGTCTGTTGGTTGAGAAGGGTTTACCCTGCCCAATTGGTGTAGGTCTTTCCCCATAATGCTTTTTCCACACTCTGTCTTTCGATGTAACCAAAAAGAAGTGAGTTGTAGTCTATGGCATCCCAAAACAGGGGAAATTGCATGAGCTTCTCCAGCAGTGACAAGGTTTCTGGAGCTACAAAAGAGGAAATGTCGTCAGGTTGTTTTGTGCTTGTCTGTCCAGTTTTTGTTTCTTGCCTGACACACGTGTATGCCGACAATAACTGATTGATGGATTCGATCTCTTTTTTTCTACCAAAGGATGAGGTTGATTCCTGCTCTAAATTTTCAATGAACGGCGTGCCCGCCCGGCAGACAAGGTCTGACAAATGTCCGGCCACATCTGTTTCTTGTTCTCCCTCTTGTGCCTTCCGGGCAGGAATGCCATGTTTCACCAGAACCTGTTTCACTTCTTCTCTGGCTGAAAAGGATGCCTCGATAAAGGCAATATCTTTGTTACTACATTCAAATCTCTTCGTCCAGGAGTCGACTTTATCGATCCAGGAACCATCTTGCTGTGCTTGCGCTTGAACATCTTGCGACTGCAAGGCAGTCTCCATGGAAATTAAATCCTGATCAAAAAAATGCTGGAAATAGACAGCCAACAACACCATCTCTGAGTAAGCTATTAAGTATCGAGTGCGGCTACCATCAATATTGTAGGAGCAGATGCCTCCATTGTTTATCACGCCAATTTTTGGTATTCGCCCCCCCATCATTGTGGCATCAATTGAAAAAGTGGTGATTTCTCCTGAGTCAGAATGCATGTCGTCAAAATTTAAAGACAGAAATGATGGTTGTCATGATTCTCGTTCCAACGATGCCTGTACGTCAGGATTCATGTTGGCTTTTGCTGCAAATCGACTGACCTGATGCCTCAACGTTTTGGCTGTATCGATAGTGATATTGGCTCTGGTTAATATTGACTTGATTTCATCGATCGAGGGAAGGCGTTCATTTGAATCAGCTTGTCCGGTGGCAACCAGATCAGTCACTTCTACGCACTGACCCAATTCAGGTTCTTGATCGATGTAGTGCTGAAAGGCATCCCAAGACTCCAAATCACTGGTTTGTGGTAAGGCGACTGACATAAAGACTCCCGTCAAAGTTAATCGATCATGGCATTGTGCCCAACATCTTTGATTGTAGCATGATCCTGAGCGATGGGAAAGTGATAAATTTTGAGTGATATTTTCTCTTGGCGGGAGTTTGTTGATCGTTTATGGAGTGGCCAGATCATTACGTGATACGAAAACGCAGAGAGGGATCTATGCTCATCATTACCAATGCCAGAATATTGTGTCCGGATCGAATCATCGAAAAGGGCACTTTGTGTGTTGATAACAGTATCATCATCGAAGTGAGCGATCAGCCGCAATCCAAAAAACATGATCCGCACGCAGAGATCATCGATGCGCAGGGCGGGCTGGTCATGCCGGGCTTGACCAACACACACATGCATTTGTATTCCACCTTTGCCCGGGGGATGTCGCTTGTGGGCGAAGCCCCGGCGAATTTTGTGCAAATTCTGGAAAGACTTTGGTGGCGGCTGGATAAGGCCCTCACCGTGGAAGATGTTTACCTGAGTGCCGTGATCCCGCTCATCGAATGTGTCAGGGCTGGAACCACCACGATTATTGATCATCACGCCTCGCCAAATTTCGTATCGGGCAGTTTGTCAGCTATTCAGAAAGCGTTGTCACTCATCCCCGTGCGCGCCAGTTTGTGTTATGAGGTGTCTGATCGTGACGGTCCAGAGATTGCGAGGGAAGGGATCGAAGAAAACATCAATTTTGTTAAGGCGCATACCAGCGACGGGATGTGCAAGGGTTTGTTTGGTCTGCACGCCTCACTCACGTTGTCCGATAAAACACTGGCGGACTGTGCACAAGCGGCTCGCAATCTGGGAGTGGGCGTTCATGTGCACACGGCCGAGGATAAAGCCGATGTGATCAAGGCGCAAAAGGAACACGGTGTGGGGGTGGTGGAGCGTTGGGAAAACTTTGGAGTACTTGGGTCCAAGACAGTGCTCGCGCATTGTGTGCACATTTCCGAACACGAGATGGACCTCATTGCTCGGTCAAAGACCAACGTTGTGCACAATCCCGAGTCCAACATGAACAACGCCGTGGGCTGTGCCGATGTGATCAAAATGCTGGGCAAGGGTTGTCTGGTGGGGCTGGGCACCGATGGCATGACGAGCGACATGTTTCAGGAGGCCAAGTTCGCGCACTTGATTCGCAAACACGAAGTGCGTGATCCCCGCTTAGGATTCATGCAGGCGGGTGAGTTGTTGTTTGATAATAATTATAAAATCCTGGGCAATCTTTTTGAGGGAACTTTGGGCAGGATTCAAACAGGGGCTCTGGCCGATCTTATTATTCTGGGCTACGATCCCCCCACACCACTCACGCGCGATAACTTCTGGGGACATTTTTTGTACGGCATGAACTCCAGCTTGGTCAACACCACGATCATCAATGGACGGGTGCTGATGAAAGATCGCGTGATTGCGGGGATTGATGAGCATGAGATCTGTGCCAGATCGAGGGAGTTGGCACGAAAACTATGGACGCGAATATAAACGATGGTACGAAGAAACGAAAACACGCATGCCCACAGAAGCTCGAAGAGCGTAGGTGGGAGGGACAAAATAATTGAGCAATTTGCAATGGGCAATCGTAGCAATTGCGGCAATTGCAATGATTGCAACAATTGCAGTAATTGCTACAGTTGATGACGATCCACGATCCACGATCCACGATCCACGAAGAACGAGGCACTATGAACAAATACATCTTAACCTGTATCGATTGCAGAAAGACGTTTGAACCCGATGCGGTGGACTATGTCTGCCCCGTCTGCAGTCAAACACAAAAACCCTTTCAACCCCTGCGCGGGTTGCTCAGTGTCGATTACGATTGGGCAAGGCTGGGATCTACCCTGGACCAAGAGGTCTTTGCCGAAAATCCCATGACGGGTCATGGACGATATCTCGATCTTCTGCCTCTCAATAATCTCAACTCTCTGCCAGCGTTGGACGTGGGGCCCACACCGCTGGATCCCGTTTTGCGTATGCGGGTTGCTTTGGGGCTGAAAAATCTGTTTGTCAAAAACGATACCCTCTTGCCCACGGGATCTTTTAAAGATAGGGCATCATCGGTGGTGGTGGCCAAGGCGCGTGAGCTGGGCAAGGACGTGATCACCACGGCGTCTACAGGCAACGCGGCCACGGCGCTCGCTGGTATGTGCGCTTCTGTCGGCATGAAGAGTGTGATTTTTGTTCCCGAAACAGCCCCCCAGGCCAAGTTGGCTCAAATCGCCATGTTTGGTGCCAGGCTGATTCCCATCAAGGGCACTTACGACGACGCGGTGGCCTTATGCAAACAATCCTCCGACAAATTTGGCTGGTATAATCGCAGTACCGGTTACAATCCCTATACCGTTGAGGGCAAAAAAACGGCGGCGCTCGAAATCTGGGAACAACTTGGTTTTCAGGTGCCTCACAAAGTCTTGGTGCCGACCGGTGATGGTGTGATTCTCACAGGGGTGTACAAAGGCTTTTATGATCTCAAACAATTGGGCCTGATTGATCATCTCCCACAGATTATTCCCGTGCAGGCAGACGGCTCCTCTGCCATTGTGAATGCTTTGAATGACAAAGCGGATCACGTGACGTCTCTTGTGTTGGCACAGACCGTAGCCGATTCCATCTCTGTGTCTGCACCGGCTTGTGGTGATTGGGCCCTGAGGATCGTTCGCGAAACTCAAGGATTTGGGATTCGTGTTGCGGATCAGGAGATCATTTCTGCCATCCGTGAGTTGGCAAGCCTCACAGGCATTTTTGCGGAACCTGCGGCGGCGACGGCCTATGCGGGGCTCAAAAAAGCTGTTGCCAGCCAACTGATTTCGTCGGACGAAACAGTGGTTCTTCTCATCACAGGGACGGGTCTCAAGGATGTTCCCACAGCCATGCGGGCTGTGACGATTCCCGAAAGCATTGAACCCAAGATAGAGCTCGTTGTTTCCCTTTAGAGGTGCCCTTTAGAACATTTTTTTCCCAGCGGTCTAATATGACCTGATCATTTTTTCCCAACACCAACAATCGTGATGCTGTTGTCTCGTGTTGTCCAGACCTGTTGCCCTCCTTTTGCCTCTGATTGTGGAATGTTTTTTGCAGTGAAGTAGTCAGAGAGGGAAGGGGGACGACGATTCACTTGAAGACACAAATCACAACAGCCCTTGTCATCATCTTTCTGGTTTTAACAGTATCCACAGCTGCTTTTGGGGCGACGCTTACGGTCACCAAAACAGCCGATTCACTCGATGGGGCGTGTAATGCAGACTGTTCTCTCCGCGAGGCCATGACTGCCGCTGTGAGCGGTGATGCAATCGTTTTTGGCATCAACCCCGCGACCGATGCTGGCTGTGTGAGCGAAACGGGTGTGTGCACGCTTCAGCCTCTGAGTGGCCTGCCTGTCCTGACGCAGGGCAATATCATCATCAACGGATTTTCCCAGACCGGTGCTGTCATGAATACAGCTGATTTTCCAGCGGCCATCAACGCGTCCCTGAAAGTTGTGATTGATGGCACTTTGGCGGGAAGTGTCAGTGCCTTTTTGGTCAATTCGGGTCACAACGCGATCAAAGGTCTTGTGATTCAGGAATTCGCTGGTCGTGGGGTTTATGTTTACGGGGGTGACGAAAATATCATTCAGGGGTGTTTTATTGGTGTCGATGTGACGGGTGAGTTGGACAAGGGGAATGGTTATTCGGGCGTCCTGCTTGGGGGCGCTGTACGGGATAATATCATCGGGACAGACGGCGACGGGATTGCCGATGCCGGTGAGCGTAATCTCATTTCCAATAATGCGAGTGGGGGCATTTATCTCGATGACGCGGGGGGCAACAGGGTCGCGGGAAATTTTATAGGGACCAACAAGACAGGTTTGGTGGATCTGGGAAACACCGCCAATGGGATCTGGGCGCTTGAGGGATCTGATGACAACATCATTGGCACGGATGGTGATGGCGTTTATGACGCGGGAGAGGGTAATTTAGTATCCGGGAACGTGAGCTCCGGCATCGCCTTGACCTCGTACAACAATATCGTGGCGGGCAATTACATTGGTGTCACGGCTGGCGGTAACGCCAGTCTTAAAAATGACAACAGCGGAATATCCATCACCGGCAATGGTAATCGCGTGGGGACCAATGGGGATGGTGTGAGTGATGTGTTGGAGAGAAACATCATTTCGGGCAATTCCGGTCTCAGCATGAGGGGTATCATAGGCGGAGGGACCAGTCAGGATGTGGTTGTGGCGGGCAACTACATTGGTGTGGGTGCCGATGGTGTAACAGATGTGGGGCAGGATCGTGGCATACAGACAACCAGTACCACCTCGAACTGGATCATGGGGACCAACGGAGATGGCAATGGTGATGCTGGTGAGGGAAATGTCATTTCGGGGAACGTGTACAATGTGTATCTCGAGGGAACATCCCATGTGATTGCCGGCAATATTGTGGGTTTGAGGGCTGATGGGTTGGCGGCAATGGATTCGACTTACGGTGTGAGGGTTTTTGGCGGGACCGGACATCGCGTGGGGACGAACGCCGATGGTGTGAGTGATTCAGCAGAGAGAAATATTTTGTCGGGGCAGACGGCTTTTGGTGTGAACGTGGAAGGCGATGCCAGCAATACCGTCATTGCGGGAAATTACATAGGAACCGATATCACGGGAGCCGTCTCGCTCAAGAACATTCGTGGAGTTAACCTGGGGAAATGGGATGGGGGCACGGCCTGTTCTGCCGTGCGCGTGGGGACCAACGGGGATGGTGTGCGCGATGCCGCCGAGCGAAACGTGATTTCCGGTAACGACTCCGGGATTGGGATTAGCAACTGTGCCGGTGCCGTCATCGCGGGAAACTACATTGGTGTGGCCGCGGATGGCTCTTCGGATCTGGGAAACAATAATCAGGGGATTGAATTCATCTATACGGGAGGGACCAACACGGTGATCGGAGGTGATGTGAGTGCCGAGGCCAATGTGATTGCCTATAACGGGAACGGTGCGGGAGAGTACGGCGTCAAGATTGCCAGAGAGGCCTCAGACGGGAATCAGGTGCTCAGAAATTCGCTGTATCTCAATGAGAACGAGGGGATTTATCTTGCGGGTGACGGGGCCAACAATGATATTGCCGCGCCCGCGATCACAGCGCAGGCGGCCGATGAAGAGGATTTGAATATCAGTGGAAACGCAGGGGCTTTGGAAACTGTGCAGGTCTTTGAGGCCGATGAGGATGATGAAGAAGGTGAAACCTATCTGGCCGAGACCCAGGCCGATGGTTTCGGGAGTTGGACGATCACTGTGCCAACGAACAAATTGGCGGGCACCAGGTATGTGGCAACCACCACGGACGACACGGATGGCACCTCGGAGTTTTCCCCGTCATATCTGGTTGTGAATGAGGCCCCGGAGGCCAGCCCGCAAACGGTGAGTGTCACAGAGGACACGCAACAAACCATCACGCTTTCGGGAATCGATGCTAACGCCGATGAGCTGGATTATTCCGTTACGGCCTTGCCCGCGCAGGGTTCGCTGTATCAGACCGACGATGGGGTCACGCCGGGTTTAGAGATTGACACAGAGCCGACGGTCATCACCGATGAGCATCACCGCGTGATATTTGTCCCCGAGGCAAATGAGTCTGGCGCCGCTTACGGAAACTTTTCCTTTCAGGTGGATGACGGGACGGTCGCGTCAGCAGTGGCCCTGGTCACCGTCAACGTCTCGGCAGTTGATGATACCGTGAGCACATCCGCGAGTAGCGCGAGCACACAGGAAGACACAGCAGTGACTGTTTTGTTTTCGGTTACCGATCCCGATGAGGAGCTCCTGACCTATACGATTGTGTCACAGCCCACGCGGGGTAGTTTGTCGCATCTGAACGCGGCGGCTGGCTCGGTCCGGTACACGCCTTCCGCTAACCAGCACGGGACTGACTCTTTTTCTTTTTCGGTTACTGATGGAGTGCACACCAGCAATGTATCGACTGTCACACTCAGCCTTACCGCGGTCAACGATGCCCCTCTGGCACAAAACAGCACGGCCAGTGTGGATAGTGGCGCAACGGTGACCATTGACCTTGAGGCGAGCGATGTGGATGGAGATTCCCTGACGTATCAAATCACCACGCAACCCACACATGGTACGGTGAGTGCGTTCAGTAGCACAAACGGCACACTCACATACACCCCTGAGAGCGGTTATGCGGGATCCGACACCATCAAATTCAAGGTCAAGGATGGGAGTGTGTGGAGTTCTGTTGCCACGGTATCGTTGACTGTGAGTGATGCGGTCAATCAACCGCCTGTGGTGAGTGCGGGAGCTGATCGGCAGGTGCCAGCGGGGGCGCGTGTGCCTTTGAAGGCCACTGCCAGCGATGACGATGGTGACACATTGACCTATTTATGGACGCAGACATCTGGCAGTCAGGTCGCGTTGAGCAGTGCTGATTCACGTAACGCATCTTTCGTCGCCGAGGACAGCCTGAGCGGGACGACTCTTTCGTTCCAGGTTGCCGTGACTGATGGCACCGATGCGGCCACCGATCATATTTCCATCGAAGTTGTGTCGAACGAAATATCATCGGCAGACGCCCTATTGTTGCATGAACATGTTGTTGGAGTGGATGGTGGAGATGAGGTGATTTCAGAAAAACTTGAGGAAATGGATGCTGTGGAGGTGAGTCAACTCAAATTATGGAACGACTGTGTCATAGTCGCCACGACTGACAATCCGGTCACCCTACTCAATATTGACGCGCGTCACCTGGCGCTGGGCGATCCCTATGCCGATGACGAGACGGGGACTGTCATCATTCTCGACAGGGATCGGTTGGATTGTTCGACTCCCATTGATTTTGCTGACGAGGACCTGTCTGGCAGGACTGGGGTGAAGGTGATTTCGGGCAACCAGGCGGGTGACCGGTTTGGGACGACCATGAAGCTTGGAGACATTGATGGTGATGATGTATTTGAAATTTACGTAGTGGCACCCGGCAATGGTAATGGGTACGTGTACGGACTTAATGGTGTGACGCTGAGCATTGAGAGGCTGTTCATTGGCGCTGCCGATAAACCCCTGACGTCAACCTTGATGGAATTTGGAAATTTCGATGGCATTTCTGGTTCCGAATGTCTTTTTGGTCTGAGCGTGGCCTTGGGCAGTGATGACAACCAAACGGCAGTTGAAGATTTAACTTCATTAAGCGTGAGTGCCGTGAGTGGTTTTGCTGGATTCAGTGGTACGGATGCCTTTCCGGCTGTTGTCAACATGGCGGCGACTGAATCGGACTACGATCTATCTTCCTCGATTGGCATATCTCATTTAACGAAGGTTGACCTCGACGCTGACGCGCGCGAAGATGTCCTCTTCGGGTCTGGTGAGGCCTGTGAAATATTTATTTTGTACGGAAGTGACTCGTTCGGTGCTGGTGACGCGAGTGTGGATACGCAGGTCAAAGTGCAGTGTTCCGAGGACACCACGTTCTCTACCCTGGTGACGTCTCAAGATGTGACTGGTGACGGGTTTGTTGACGTGATCGCGGGATTTCCGGAGGCCGGTGACGGGGCTGGTCGCTTGCTGGTTTTGTTTGGCCCTCTTGATCCAGAACAGGAGACCTATGATATGGATCACGCGTTGGTCATTGAGGGTGTTGCCGGGGAAAATCTGGGAACAGAGGTTGTTGTTGGTGATTATGATCTGGATGGCATCGCCGATTTGTTTGCCACGGTCCTTGTGGGTGGGGAGAAAAAAACCAAGGTGCTCATGCTGTCATCACTGCTCGAAGGTAACAGTTATGCCACCGGTGGTGACTCTGTGTCTGGAGGATCAGGCGGAGGTTGTTCATTGCAGATATCAAATGCGGCCAAAACACATGAAGACTGGTTTATGGCCTTGAATCTGTTTTTGGTGATGTTGTTGAGTTGTGTGCACAGGTGGCGGCTGGAATCATTGCAACGAAATGGCATCCGCAGGGCGTGTCACACAATCAGAATCATGCCAAATTATGGAATAATCTTCAAATAGCATCAAAAACATAAAAAATAATAAATAGTTAGGAGATGTGTCAAAAAAACCGATTCATATTGCGCTTGAGTTAAAATGCTGTTATACTATTGGCGGTTTTCTAAGAGACCGGAAGTCAATAGCGTCAATTTTGACCGTCCGTTGTATTATCCAGCCCTTAAGAAAAGCATTAAATCAAGGAGACAATACATGAGTAAGAAGTTATACATAGGGAATTTGCCCTATTCGGTGGACGATGCACAATTGGAATCCATGGCCGTAGCCTTTGGCGAAGTCGTGAGTGCACAGGTCATTCAAGATAAATTTAATGGTCGATCCAAAGGGTTTGGATTTGTCGAAATGGCGAATGATGAGGAAGCTCAGAAAGCTATCGACGATCTCAACAACAAAGAAATCGATGGCAGAAAAATTATCGTGAACGAAGCCCGTCCCATGGAAAAACGTGACGGTGACCGCAAGCCCTTCCGCAATGGCGGTGGACGTGGTGGTGATCGTGGCGGACGTGGTGGTGATCGCGGTGGCCGCGGTGGTAGTGGCGGTGGTCGTGGTGATTACAACCGTTGGTAATCGTTTACCAAGAAATTGTATTAAGAGGCCCCGGTCCCGCTTTGCGGGATTCGGGGTTTTTTTTTTATTCATCCCAGCTTGCGGCTCTGGCGGCATACTTGCGTTTGTGAAAATCCAGAATGGCTTTTCGGATGCGGACGTTCTTGGGGGTGACCTCGACGAGTTCATCGTCCTTGATGAATTCAATGGCTTGTTCGAGCGTGAGGGGTCTGACGTTGGTGATGATCACGTTTTCGTCGCGTCCCGCCGCGCGGATGTTGGTGAGTTTCTTTTCGCGGGTGATGTTGACGATCAGATCATTATCGCGGCTGTGTTCGCCCACGACCATTCCTTCGTAAACAGGTGTGCCGGGGGTGATGAAAAAACGGCCCCGGTCTTCCAGATGAAAAATGGCGTACGGAATGGCCTTGCCATCGCGATCGGCAATGAGGGAACCGGTGGTGCGGGAGGGGATGTCGCCGCGTGATGGCTCATAACCTTCTAAATACGAACTCATGATGCCAGTGCCCTTGGTGTCGGTCAAAAACTCAGAGCGGTAACCGATGAGCCCTCTGGTGGGGATAGTGAATTCCAGTCTGACGCGGCCTTCACCAAACGGTTGCATATGGACCATGCGCCCCTTTCTCAGGGACAGTTTTTCGGTGACGATGCCAGTGAACTCCGTTCCGCAATCGATCACCAGGTGTTCTACGGGTTCTTTTTTAATGCCGTTTTCTGTTTTGAAGATGATTTGCGGACGGCCCACGCAAAGTTCATAGCCTTCGCGCCGCATGGTCTCGATGATCACGGCCAATTGAAACTCACCTCGACCCTTGACGATGAGGGCATCGCCCTGAGGATCAGCTTCAATCTGAATGGCCACATTATACAGGGTTTCTTTTTTGAGTCTGTCGAAGACCCTTTGTGATTGTACCCACTGGCCATCCTGACCGGAAAAAGGAGACGTATTGCCCGTGAAGCGCATGGCCACGGTGGGCTCGTCCACATGCACGCGTTCCAAGGCTTTGGGGGCCTCTTCGTGACAAATGGTGTCGCCTATCTTGACGTCGCTCACACCCGACAAAACGATGATGTCGCCAGAGACCACGTGATTGACATCCTTGAGTTGAATGCCGTCGTACACCTGTAACTTGGACACCTTAAGGCTTTGGGCCGCGCCCTGATCGCCCAGACACATGAGCTGGTCATTTTTTTGGGCTGAACCGTGAAAGACTTTGCCGATGGCCAAACGGCCTGTATAATCCGAATAACCCAGATTGCACACCAGCATCTGAAAAGGTTCCTCGTCGTCATACGTGGGGCCGGAAATATAGGACAGCATGCCGTCGAATAGGACTTTTAAATCCTGCTCAATCCCGTCGAGCGTTCGTTTGGCTACGCCATCACGGCCTATGGCATAATAGACGGGAAAGTCCAATTGTTCATCATCGGCTCCCAGATCGATGAACAGATCGTAAATTTCGTTGAGGACCTCCTTGGCGCGCGCGTCCGAACGGTCAATCTTGTTGATGACGACGATGATTTTGAGTTTTGCGGCCAGGGCCTTGTACAACACAAAACGTGTCTGTGGCAGAGGTCCCTCTGAGGCATCCACCAGTAAGAGCGCCCCATCGGCCATTTTGAGGGATCGTTCAACCTCACCTCCGAAGTCGGCATGGCCCGGGGTATCAATAATGTTAATTTTGATATTGTTATAGACCACAGAGCAGTTTTTGGCGGCGATCGTAATGCCACGTTCGCGCTCCAGATCCAGGTTGTCCATGACCCTATCTTTGGTCCTGAGTTGCTGGTGCTTGGTGAACAGGCCGCTTTGGCGAAACAGGTGGTCGACCAAAGTCGTTTTGCCATGGTCCACGTGGGCAATGATGGCGATGTTGCGGATGTGATGGTTGGTCTTGAGCGTCATGGAGACGGGCTTCTACCAGAAATAAAAGCGAAATGGCAACGGGAATATCACAAAACGGGGTCTTGTTGGTCTCCCCGAATTGCTTTTTACACGTCTGCGAAGGCATCTTCATATTTTTATTGGGTTGAGCCATTTTGCTATAGAACGTCCTGAAAATGTGTTTGCTACGCATTGTTCTCGCAAAATGGCTCCTGTCGATGGTGCTGTCCTCGACGTTTCAAAAGCAATTCGGGGAGACCAACAAAATATTTCGGCCATGGTACAAAATTTTGCGGATAACCTGTTGTGTCGCCATTGAGAGTGTGGTACTTTTTTCTCGGTGACAGGGCGTGTTGGGGTCAACACGTGGTCGCCACACAGCAACAGGAACATAAGTGCTCATCGCATTTACTCACAATCTCCAACTCACAGACAGTGAGGAAGAGGCGGAATTTGACAAACCCGAAACAATCAACGCCATCGTTCAGGCCTTAAACAATCTGGGACATTCCGTGGAGCTGGTCGAGGTTTCCGGTCCTGCGTCACGGGTCGTTTCCCTGCTTGAGTCTCTCAGTCCCGATCTTGTCTTCAATACGGCTGAGGGGAGGACGGGGAGGTTTCGCGAGGCTTTTTATCCCGGACTTTTTGAGCAACTCGGGCTTCCTTTCACCGGTTCCGATGCCTATGTCTGTACGCTCACCATGGACAAGCGCTTGACCAAGGACGTTGTGTTTGCGGCAGGTGTCCCAACCCCCAGATACCAGTACATCGATTCTCTCACCGATTGGAAAAAACCAGAACTCGCATATCCCGTGATCGTCAAACCCAATTACGAAGGCAGTTCCATGGGGATCACACAGAATTCCATTGTGACGAACGCCGATGATCTCTACCGCATGGCCGCTCAACTCATCACCCGTTTTCCTGCCGGCGTGTTGGCCGAAGAATACATCGATGGCAAGGATGTGGTGGTGCCGTTTATCGAGAAGGCCTCACCCCAGACGGGTGGCGTTTTGCCCGCCGGTGAGTATTGTTTCGACGGGGCGGCAGTCAAAGACTACAAGTACAAAATATACGATTATGCCCTCAAACAACATCTGTCACATGCAGTGCAGGTCAAGGTCCCGGCGAGCCTGACCCCGCACCAGCATCAAGAGATCATCCGGTTGTCACAGATTGTTTTTCGCAAACTTTTCATTCATGATTTGGGCAGAATCGATTACCGCGTGACCCCCGATGGCAAAATCTACTTTATCGAAATCAATGCCTTGCCCAGTCTGGAGCCGGGCGCGACCATATATGAATCGGCCGCGTGCGTGGGTTTGAAGACCACGGAATCGGTTCTGCAAACGGTTATTCAGAGCGCCGTGGAGCGTTACAATATTCAAATCATCAAGAGGAGCAGGCGGTGCAAAAAAACCTACACGGTGGGACTGACCTACAACCTCAAGAGGGTGCCCACCAATCACAATGGGGAACATGATCAAGATGCCGAGTACGATTCTGTCGAAACGATCGACGCGATTGCGGGAGCGATTGAGTCTTATGGGCATGAGGTGATCAAGCTTGAGGCAACATCCGATCTGCCATCACGCATCGACAGATTGGATCTGGATTTTGTGTTCAACATGGCCGAGGGGTTGCAGGGGCGTAATCGTGAGTCGCAGATTCCCGCCATTCTTGAACTGTACGGCATTCCTTATGTGGGGTCCGACCCCGCAACCCTTTCGATCAGTCTCGATAAAGGTCTGGCCAAGCGCATGGTGCGTGAAGCGGGTATCGCCACGCCCGATTTCGTTCTGCTCAGGACGGGCAAGGAAAAGCTTCCCAAAACCCTGCAGTTTCCCCTCATCCTCAAACCTGCGTTTGAAGGAAGTTCCAAGGGGGTCATGCCGGTCAATGTGGTGAAGGACGAAGAGACGTTGCGGGCTGTGTCCAAAGAACTCATCGAAAAATATCAGCAACCGGTTTTGGTAGAAGATTTCTTGTCGGGGCGCGAGTTCACTGTGGGGTTGTTGGGCGAATGGAGACCCAAAACGTTGCCCGTGATGGAGATTGTGTTCAAAAACAAGAGCGAAGAGTTCCATGTTTACAGTTACACACATAAACAGGCGGCTAACCCGCATGTTTATTATGATGTCCCCGCGAAGATCGATATGGCCCTGCAGAGGAATATCGAACGCGTGGCCAAGAACGTGTTCACCACACTGGGTTGTCGTGATGTGGCCCGGGTGGACCTGCGTCTCGACGAGAAGGGGACTGTGCATTTCATTGAATGTAACCCTCTGCCGGGACTGACGCCAGATTGGTCAGATCTCTGTCTGGCCGCCAAGGCGGCGGGGATGGACTACAGAACCTTGATTGGCGAAATTATGGCGCCTGTGATCAAGCGTGTGAAACAAAAAAGTAAAGGCGCCGGACTATTAAGGATGGTTTCATAACTCATGGCTGAAAACAACCAGACAAATAGCGATGAATCCGCGCTAACACCAGAGACAGTACCCGCACCGCCACGCTGTCGTGTGCGAGACTTGGGTGTGAATATCGGTTTTTTTTCCCCGGGCAAGTTTAATGCCATCACGGACGTGGCGGGTGTCAAGGTTGGCCACGCTACTATCATCGAGGGTGATGGTCGTCTGGTGATTGGCAAGGGCCCTATCCGTACGGGTGTGACGGCCATCCTGCCCAACGACAATATTTTCTACGATCGGGTTGTGGGCGGTGGCTTCGTGTTGAACGGAGCGGGTGAGGTGAGCGGTTTTACGCAGGTGATGGAGTGGGGCATGATCGAGACCCCCATCTTGCTCACCAACACGCTTTCTGTGGGGACCTGTTCGGAGGCTGTGGTGAAGTACATGGTCAAGAGGTACCCCGGCATTGGTCAGGAACACGACGTGATCATTCCGCTGGTGGGCGAGTGCGATGATTCCTGGCTCAACGACATCGCGGGTCGCCATGTTAAGGAAGAGCATGTTCAGCAGGCGATCGAAAACGCCAAATCGGGACCCGTGGCCGAGGGGAATGTGGGTGGTGGCGTGGGCATGGTGACTTGCGATTTTAGTGGAGGCATTGGGACGGCGTCACGTCGCGTGAGCCTGGTGGTGGGGACGTTCACTGTGGGTGTTTTGGTCATGAGCAATTTTGGTCGCATGAACGATCTGCGTCTCGACGGGATTCCGATCGGCCGCATGGTGGCGGGACGATTTGAACGATTGACCAAGAGAGAGACGATCGATGGTAGCATCATTGCGGTACTGGCCACCGATGCCCCCCTCATGTCGCACCAACTCGATCGCATGTGCAAAAGAGTGGCCTTGGGGATTGGTCGTACGGGTTCGTACGCGGCCCACGGTTCTGGTGAGATCATTCTGGCCTTCACCACGGCCAACAAAATACCACGCCAGAGAAAAAAAGAAATCATCGACATGAAGGTCATGCCAGACGATTTGCTGGATTCCTTTTACCGTGCTGTCATTGAGGCCACAGAGGAAGCCATCCTGAACGCCCTGTGTATGGCGAACGACATGAGTGGTATCTATAGGCGGTTCGCTCCTGCGCTTCCTTTGGATGATGTGAGGCAGGTCTTGAATACCTATCAAATTCCACAAACCAAAATCAAAAAGGCCGATCTCGTCGATAAATCCGACCAGACGAGCATCATGCAACAGGTGGGAACGATATTGAAAAAATAGATTTTTATTGTCTCGATGTGAGTTGCTCTAATTGTTTTCTTGCCCCTTCGTGCTGTGGGCAAAGATGGACAGCGTTTTCAAATGCTTGCTGTGCGAGTCTTAAATGATGATTGTGCAAATAATAGTGACCGAGCAGGTATTGAAATTGCGCAGAGTTGTAACCTTTTGAGGAGAGGTCGGCCAGGCCTTGTCCAGCCAAAGCACTTTCACCTTGTCTCATGTAAATGCCAATGCTGTTGAGCAGGGGAATGGGGCCTGGTGGGTAAACGGCCCGAGAGAGCCCATATTCTTTGAGGGCCTCATCATCGCTCAAATCATCTTCCAACCTCACTCCCCTGGCTGTGTGGTGCATGGCCAAAAATTCACATTCCGAAATTTCGTACCAGGCGGGATAACCAATGTCCATGCCGTCTGCCACTGTGGCATCGATGAGGATTGTTTCACCTCGGTCATCTTTGATTCCGAGGCACACATGGTTTATGGCACTCTTGAAATTCTCGTAGACATAAATGAGGGAACACTCAATTTCGAAATGACGGCAAATTGCATACATGAGATTGGTCATGTCCACGCAATTTCCGACAGGGTTGCTGATAAGCTCGGTGCAGGTTTGTCCGGACGGGGACTGGCTCAGTTCCCATTCCAGTAACCGCACAGCATTGAAAATCAAAGTCACTTTTTGGAATTGTGTGGCATCATAAGGGAGTGAATCCAGGTCCGTTTCGAGATCAGTCAGAAAAAAGTTTACTGGGGTGCTGGTGTCATGGCTTGTGTCAGCAAACACCCAAGGGAGAGGACTTGAATCAGTGCTGTTGCGGGCCAGTTCACAGCTGAACTCAGGCCGCCATAACGGGTTGGGACAGGCTTTTGTTATTGATGGCAAGTTCAATGATGGTGTTGTCTCCCTTTGCGCCAATATATCCTCAAGGCAATCGCCTGTGTCGTTGGGACTCACCCCTCCTTCAGTTCTGAACCTTTCTGGGGAAAATGAGAAGTTGTTGATGTCGACCATGCATTGACTCCGCCGCCATTATCGGTGACTTGACAAAAAAGTTTCGCCAAAACTGAGAGAAAAGTTATCTCTATGAATATATTGAGTAAATTATTGCATCAAAGTGATGTGTTGCAAACGTATTGCGAAAGAGATCGAGGCAGTTTTCCCTGACGATCGTGATAGTGTGATTGTGGGTTTGGTAGACGTTTTCTAAGAAAGGCCAAAATCCCAGTTTGTCTTCCAATTCTAGGGGACCGACCTCATCGAGGACAAAGAGATCGGGGTTTCCAAAATCAAGGTTCGAGATTGTTTCAAATACCGTTTGATCAAAATAAAAACGTCGCCATTTTACGGCTCCTGCAAATGGGGTGGGGCGGATAAAAGGGATGGGGCTTTGCATTTGAGATTGAATCAGCAGAGTCAGGTCATAGCCTTTGCGAGCCTGGCCGTCGAAAACGGGTAGACAGAGCCAACCAGACACACGTTGTTTGTCCCTGATGTTATCCAAGACGTACTGATACAGGCGCGAACTCTTGCCTGAGTTGACAGGATCGGTGAGAATAAAATGTTTTGGATCAGCCAATGAGGCCCCTGATGGTGATGCCGATAATGACCAGGGCGAGACTGCCTGCAAAACGATACGCGAAGGGCAGACGACTCACATTCCAAACATTTGTGCGGGATTGTGTCCATTGAATGGCGAACAAGCCGACTGCTGTCAAGGCAGTGCCAACAATGGCGTGTATGGCAGTGGCTAGAGGACCGATATCAAAGGCCCCCATGACGCGATTGAATACAAGGAGAGAAAAGGCAGCAGAGAGTACAAAGTGCACGGAAAACACCAGCGATGTTGTGGCCAACTTGGCATGGGAACGATCGAACAGCGGGAAGATCTTGACCAGCCCTGCAAAGCACAGGCCTTGCATGACAATGGCCTGCGCGGGGTTGATGATCTGAATTGAGAAGAGTGGCATGTTGAATAAAAAGACATCAGCGAATTTGAAACAGGCCGCAAGGCAGGCGGCCAGAAAAAGATGACTGGCCTTGAGCCCATTTTTTTGTGCCCAGTACAGCAGTGTAAAACCAATGGGGGCCATGATTTTACCGGCGATGGGGAGTGGAGAGAGGTGCAATAGTCCGCCCAGTGTGGCCTCCAGAAAACCCCAGAGAGAACCAACAAACAAAATTGTGATACCAACAGATAATGTTTTTTTCATAGTCATTTCCTTGTTTTGTCATCCCAGCGGACGCTGGGATCCATGTTTACGGTAATTCTGGATTCCTGCATTTCAGCCGTAGGACTGATCCCGTTTGCGGGACGCAGGAATGACACTTCGTGTTAGTTGAGCAAGAGCGGGTTGAGATTAACAAAGACTCTTTTTAAATGAAAGTACAATTTTCTTTCTTGTCGTCAGTTGTCTCTACAGGTATTCTACGTCCATGAAAACGGTCCTATTTCTCTGCACAGGCAATTCATGCCGCTCACAAATGGCCGAGGGGCTTTTGCGTGCGATGGCTTCTGATGAATATGATGTCTACAGCGCTGGGGTGGCGCCGTCGACCCTGAATCCCAACGCGGTTTTGGTGATGACGGAAATGAACATTGATATTTCAGCACAGTATTCAAAGTCCATCGATGCCTTGCCCAAGACAAAATTTGATTATGTCATCACCCTTTGTGACCATGCCAAACAGGTTTGTCCCGTGTTTCCGGGAACCCAACAATTGCATTGGGGCATGCCTGACCCGTTTGATGTGGTGGGGACGGAGGAGGAAAAGCGGAATGCCTATCGCGCGTGCCGGGATGCTTTGCAAAAGCGCATTCGTGAGTTTGTTGGCTAGTAAATTTTATTATTTCATTTCTTCATTTCTTGATTGATTCATTGATTCATCTCCCCAACACACGGATTTGCCCGACTCGGTGATGGCGCAGGAGTGGCTGTCTCCCGATGACACCAAAAGAAAATTCTCTGGCGGGAGTGACTTTGGCTTGGCTTGCGAATTCAAATCACTGCCCCAGCAGGCGATGTGTTTGTCCAAAGTGACACCGCAGGTGTGATTGCGGCCTGAACTGATTTGCATGAATTGAGTGTTGGGCGCGTTGAGTTGCTTCATCGAATGGTCGCCCCAACATAGCGCATTTTGATCCGACGTGATCCCGCACATATGATAACCGCCAGCCGAGAGACTGATGAAATCACGATCAGGGACATGCAACTGCGCTTCTTTGTTGCGTCCCCAGCACACCACATCACCTTTGGTGGTCAGTCCGCAGTTGTGATATTCGCCCGCGCTAATGGTGATGAATTCCTGGGGAACATGAGTGACGGATTGATCCGTTGTGATTTCTGCCTGTGGGACATCCGTTTGACCTTGGGAGTTGTTACCCCAACAGAGCACATGATTGTCCTCATCGATGGCGCAGGCGTGTTCCCTGCCTACGGACAGGTCGATGAATGGTCCTTCGGGGAATTGTTGCATTTCACGAGATAGTTCACCGTGGCAGGCCACTGACCTTTCAGCGGTGAGCCCGCAATAAAAACCTGCCCCTGCATCGATGGTGATAAACTTTTCGTATTCCTGGTCGTGCCCGTTATGATTGTGGCCCAACCAACTGGGGTGGCCGTCGTGGGTCAGCGTGATCGCAAAATCATTGCCAGCACTCACATCAACCAGCGCGTTGTTGGCATGTGGATTGGTGAGCAGGGTTTTGGCCAGTTCCACTCTGGGCAGAATGGCTTGTAGTGTGACAGGTTGTTCTGCCGTGATTTGCTCAGCGGGTTTGGCATTGCCCAAAAACGCCGCTTCCTGTTCAGTGGGTTTGAGTTTTTCCACGTAGGTTCTGAGCAGGGCGTTGCCTGGATTTGTGTTTTGTAACAGTGAAGCCCTCACACTGTTCCAGCCGCGCTGGGCTTGCACATAAAGGCCTTGCAGGTAGGTCGTTAGGGCGGTGTTGTGCGACATGAGGCCATTCTCCTTTTCGAGGAGTGTGTTCACAAATTGATCGCGTGCGTTTGTGTCTTCGGGTGTGAGCAGGTAGTCATCCGAAAAATATTGCTGGATTTGTTTTTCGGTATCTACTTGGTTTGCGTAACAGGCGCCCCAGGCATCGACTTCGGTTTTATTCACCAAACCTTTATTAATGATCGTTTCAGTCAGGGCGGCTATGAGGGTGCTTTGTTCAGTGGTCAAGGTCTGCTTGGAGGAAAGGCAGGCCCTGATTTCGCCCGAGAACACATTGGCCTTGCCAATATCAAAGCGCGCGCTACTGGTTAAACATTCCTCTGTGTTGGCTTTGAGCACGTCATCAAAATGGATGACACTGTCCACATCTGAAAATCGCGTGGAGAAGGGATGACAACCGCAGGCGTAGAAGAGGTCGTTGGGGGTATAGGGACAGGCAGAGTGCGGGTCGGTGGGGCGGGGTGGCGGCGTTTTCTCGGTCTGTGCGAAGGCCTGTTCGACAAATTCCTCTTGGAGACGCTTTTGTCTTTTGAGGAGTATTCCCTGCGCCAGCCTTTCGATGAGCGGGCTAATTAACGGGATCGACAGAGCCCGGACGTGACTTGTTGTTTCGTATGTCTCCAGCGTGTTTTCTGTCTGTCGATCCCGTGTCGCTGTTATGTGCGTGCTCATGGAGTGCTCCTCAGCCAAGGCATGAGTGGGTGGCCTGCGTGTTTAGTCAAGCGGGTTTGTGTTTGAATCATGGCCGCTACTAAACGGGTTTTTGCTTGAATCGGTGGCTTGTGGTTTTGGTTGCGGCTTGGGCCCAGCACTGGCAACCGGTGCTTGTGGGGAAGATCGTGCGGGAAGCCAGTCCCTCACTTGTTCCCTGCTGACACGCACAAGGTGGGTCTCACCATCCTCACCGGCAATGACAACATACAGCTCAGAAAAATTGTAGTCCTGATCCAAATGCTCGTAGAAGTCAGGAGAGTTTTGTATCAATTGTTCATACGAATAGTCCAGGTTAGAGCGGATGGTCTCTATGTCCATGGTGGTGCAGGCATTTTGTATGAGGTTTTGGATCAGGCTTGCCATGGTCATCTTTGTTTCCTCTTTGGGACCCAAAAATTCGGACATGCTATTTAGCAATAAAGGGACATACTCATCAAAAAGGGCCAAATCGAGCTGGCCAATGCCTCCTCGTGGCCAGGAACCCTTGTTGCCCCAACGATGTTGATTTTCTCCGTAATAGCCGGAGTTGTCATAATTCTCCATGATGACCTCGCCCAGGTGTTTCTGCATGACGTCTCTCAAGACGTTCAGCGAATCCTGTCTGTCTGAAGCGCTGTTGCTGAAGATATAGGTGGAAACCGCCAAGGCACACCGGCCAGCATCAAGAGTGCTGACATTATTGAGCATGTAATCCAGAAGTGACTGGGCTCTTTTTAATGGATAAACACGAGTGGTCCGCACGTCGATGATCTTGCCTGTGATCAGTTTGCCGCCGTTGCCGGGTTCCTGAACAGAAATGGTTTTGTTGATCAAACCGGTTTGTCTGCTCCACGTGATAGGCAGGAGCGAAGAGTACAGCGAACCGGGCAGATTGGCCCTCAACTCCGGGTTCAGACCAGGGTCATCATAGCCCTGACCAACCGCTGAAAAGCCGGCATAGCAGGCACTGGGATTGATGTCTCCTGCTTCATAATTCTGGTTCCAGAAATCGCGTGGATTACAGTCAAACTTGACTGAGCTTGTGGGATGCTCACCGCAAAAGGTGTCTAAAACACCGGCAAACTCACTTTGTAATCCCACAGACATTGATGGATCAATATACGTGATCGAGGGCGACAGCGGTGATTCGTTTTGTGCGCAGTTGATGCTCACTTGAGTCACACCGAGTTGTGCGAATTCGTTTTTTCCGTCACCATCAAGGTCACCCAGATCAAATTGTTCCTGTTGAACAGCCTTGACCCGAGGATCGACATACGACGATGATTGCCCTTTTAATAGTTCAGTTGCCATAACATGCTCCTTTTTGATTGTTAATAACTATCATCTTCAATGGCACCGCTGGCGGTTTTTGCTTGCGGTTTGGTTTGTGTTTTTGGTTGTGGTTTGGCGACAGTGGGTGACGCCGGTATCGATGGCGCGAGTGGCTCTGCCACCGCCACAACCTCAGACACAGCGGGTGCCGGGGTAACTGGTTTTGGAAAATATTCAAAACCCAGTTGACCATTGGCAAGCCCGATCAGCTCTACATCATGTTTGAGTTCTTCGCTGGCATAGGTGAGGGCAAAGCCGTTTTCTCGCACAGCGTTGATCACCACAGCGCGATTCGCTTTGACCCCTTCACCCGTGTGTTTTAAGGCCAATCCATTTTTTGCAACGGCGCTTCCTGCATAATCAGGTGCGTTTTTGAGTGCATCAGGGAGCAGGGCAAAGGCATTGCCAGACACAGGACCTTCAAAGGCCGCGTCAATCACGGGTTTGTCGGCCAAGAATTCCGCGGGCATGATGGCAAAAATATCTGTGCCCATTGATTTGGCCGCCGCGACTGTGAATTCGCGGTCCTGGCGTTCGTCGTCCGTCAGCAGTTCAGGATAGATTTGTTTGCCGTATTGTTCCAGTGCCACAACCTGCAGGTCGGTAGTGAACTGATCATTTGGTTTTAACATTGTCTTTCTATTCAGAAGCAAAAAATCCTTTCTGTCGAAAGACAGCTCCCTTCCTGAGCGCAGGTAAGCTTCCAGTAGTGAAGGGTCCGCCTGAAAGACGGGAAGACTTGTGTCAATAGCGGGCTTGGCTTTTGAATAAATGGATTCGCGGATGGCCACCGGATCGTTCAAATGATCTGGGTGAACCTGATCCAAGGGCACGCCTTGTCTGAGGGCGCTCAAAACAAATGCTCGATTATTTATGAGGTCCTCTGGGATGAATTGCCAAACGAGAGGATTTCTTTCCAGCGCCTTGGTCAGAGAAAATCTGTCAATATAGGCATTAAAAATGGCCTCTTTGTAGATGTCAGGCGTTGCACAAAAGGCCTCGTAGATCATTTCCTTGTCGCTGAAGAATGGTTCGCCTGCTGTGCCGAGGCTGGCACCAGTCAATTTAACGGCTTCTCGCACTACGTCTCGATCTCCCCGTAACGAGGGATCCACAGCATCCAATGGGGTGTTGGAATCCCAGTCGAGGGCATGTGGGGCCGGCGAGTTTTTCAAGACTGCCAGAACCACTTCTTTGTCTGAGCGAAATTTGGAGTCGGCGAATTCAAGTGTTACAGAGGCCCCTACTGTTTTATCAAGTGTATTGGCGCTGGCGAGGACAACATCTCTGTCATCCTTTAGCTCTGGTGACGCCCATGCGAGCGCGGCGCCAAGGCTGTGCATGGCTTCGAGGACCAGGGGTTTGTCATTTTGGAATCGCGGAAAATACCGCAATGCCTCACCATCAAGTCTGACGGTGAGCAGGGCAATATCCCGATCGTTTCTGAGTGACTCGGCAATGTGGGGTGCTACGGCGTTGATGTCGTCCCGGAATGGCAGAGTGATGCTGGTGAGGTATTCCACGACAAACGGCTTTGAGGCCCTCATGTCCTCTGGCAAATAGGCGAATACAAGTGGCAGGTGCAAGGTCAATTCCTGCAAGACCAATGGTTCATCCTTGAGTGTCTCCACAATGCGTTGGTACACATAAGGTGCAAGATAATATCCTTTCAGCGTACAAAGGAATAGTGGATTGCGAAGGAGATTTGGGTCAATGTGATCGATGGCTCTTTCGTCATTCAGAACAGCGGCTCTGGCGATATCAAAGTCGCGTTTTTCTTCCGTAGTCATGCCGGCAATATTGAGGCCACTCTGTCGTATCGCGAACAGAGCCTTGTCTTTGCTGGTTGCGGCTGATGCGCTGGTAGTCGGTCGCGAAGTGTTGTCTTCGGAATACATTTCTACAACATTAATCCCAAAAACATCGAGCCCTGTCAGAAAAGGATTGCCGATTCCCAAAGGCAATCCATCCTGCGTTGTGGTGAGAGAAATTTCATAGGCATCAAGCAAGTCGTCGTGATTTCTGTCTGTCAAATATTTGATGTCGTCACTGGTGAGGTTGTTGTCTTTACCCACTTCCGCAATATCTTCTGGTGTCGCCAAAAAGGCAGAACGCAGATGGTTCTCTACATACTCTCGTGAATTCCAGATGGTGTCAGGCAGGGTCACGCCGTTGATCTGGTAATGTTGACCATCAAGGGTGCTGGTGGTGACTGGTGTGTTGAACGCAACATTTGGAGTCAAGCCAAACCACTTGAAGGCATAACCATCAAACTGCTTTTTATGACTGGAAGGGATGCTTGCTGTGAGTTCATAGAGCAGGCGTAGTTCATCAAAAGAGATGTTGTTGTCATTAGCAAAACAGTCCAGTGTGGTGAAGAGAGCCGTTTCCTGATCAACGCCGGCCAGAACTTTATTGTAAATATTATTTATCTCAGACTTCAAACTGCTGAATACATTTTCGGGTACGATCGATTCGTTGATGCGGTATTCTGTCATAATGACTCCAATTAATCACAATCGTCTTAGTAGTCCTCATCACTGATCGCGTCCGATTTTGGTTTGGACGCCTTTGGTTTTGGTTGTGTCTGTGTCTGTGCCTGTGCTTGGGTTAGAACTGGAACAGATTTTGGCGTGGGTGTAGGTTCAGGCTCTAGAGGAACTTCCACCACAGGTTCCATGGAGATGGCCACACTTTCGAGTTCTTCTTCTGCGTTGACCGGCGTGGATATCACAGCGGGCACGGCGACAGGTGCTTTGGCAGGCCCCTTAAAGTATTCAAATCCCATTTGCTGGTTTGCGAGTCGTATCAACTCTGGGTCTTTTCTGAGGCTCTCGCTGGCATACGTCAGCGCGAACCCGTTTGATTGGATCGCCGTCATAACCACATCGCGATTGGCCTTGAGACTGTCATCTGCGTATTTGAGCATCAGACCGTTTCGTGAGACAAAGGGGACAACAAAACTGGTCTGCTTTCTTTGTTCCTCAGAGAACAGGGCGAGGGCATTGCTGGTTACGGGGCCATTAAGAGCCGCATCTATAATGGTTTTGTCATCCATAAATTTTTCTGGCATTAAATAAAAGATTTTGGTCCCCATGGATTTGGCCGCCGCGGCGATCAATTCTCTGTCGTCTCGTTCTATGTAACGCGTGGCGCCTTTTTCATTTATGTCAACAACATCATCATTTAGCTGTTCTGGATAGATCTGTTCACCAAA
Source organism: uncultured Nitrospirales bacterium (assembly GCA_964526915.1). Taxonomy (GTDB): domain Bacteria; phylum UBA10199; class UBA10199; order UBA10199; family JADGCS01; genus JAHJDR01. Next base: position 7,779 of record CAZGMS010000142.1, on the reverse strand, counting down.
TCTCTGCAGGGCCAGTATTTTGTGCTCTTTGCTGAGTAGCGCAAAATCGGCCTTTGTGCCGTTCCAATAGGGGCGAGACCGGAGGTGCTGTTCCATGAGCTCAGCGTTGTCATTGAATATGGGCAGGTACTCATCGACATAATCAGAGTGTTTTTCCATGGCAGAGCTTACCAATTCTTTTTCGTTCAAGAGATCTGAGCGAACTTGCTCCAGAGAGACTCCCTGATTCACCGCTTCTGCGACGCGTTCTTTGGTCACCTGAAGATCAGAATCAAGAAAGGGCCACACATCCGGATTGCGGGCCAGGGCCTCCAGTAAAAAGTTTCTTTCCGTGCGGTATTTAATCAGGCTGTCACTGGTCAGGATTTCTGGATTGGCACAGACTGCCTCAAATACAATTTGTCGATCATTTCTAAAATGATCTGATACGCCTGCAAAAAACAGGTTGTCGCCTTTAACGCGGACGGCCTCGAGCACAACCTCACGATCTTTTTTCAGAGTGTCACCAACATAAGAGAAGGGATTATGATTGAGCTGTGCTTTGATCTCTGGCCTCTGAGAATTTTTAAGCACAGCCAAGACCACTTCCTTGTCACTCTTGAATACAGGATTTGCCAATTCGAGTGTTCTGGAGGCCCCCAATTCTGTGTCTTGAGTGTTGGCACTGGCGAGCACCACATCTCGATCGTTTTTGAGCGTGGTAGAAGCCCATTGCAGTGCCGCGCCATAACTGGTCATGGCCCGCAATACGACGGGTTTGTATCCAGCAAATTGTTTGAGTTGTTCCAGGGCCCGACCGTTCACCGTGACCGCCAGCATAGCGGTGTCTTTATCTGATTTTAGTTCGGGCCCAATGCTATTGATGATGTCGGTCAGTAACTCTCCCTCCTCATTTGCCAGCTGGACACCGGTCAGGAACTCCGACACAAACGTTTTTGAATTTCTGAGAGGCTCTGGTAAAAAGATGAATACATCGGGCCATTGAATGGCCAGATTTTGTAAAAAAGCCGTGTCCGAAGAAGAGAGGCTGACCAGCCGTTCATAGATATGGCGACGCTCTTCATCATGGATGCCGCGTAAAGACTTGGCTAAATAGCTGAGAAATCTGATGTCGCTCACTAGTTCGCGATTGACGTGATCGATATTTTTCTTGTTTGCCACAACAGCATCCCGCGCGATTTCATAATCGCCACGTTCGACGGGACTGCTATACTGAAAATTCTCCCAGTCATCATTATTCTCTGCCATCGCCTTTTCCTTGCTGTTGGCCGAGGCATCTATCTTTTCGGGATTTTTTTTCATGGACTTTTCATGGATGGCATCAATGTCAATTCCGAAGTAGGACAACCCTCTGATGAAAGAGTCCCATCCCTGAGCGGAGAGGTCACGACTGTTTTTGATAGCGTCGAACTCATGTCGATCGACAGCACCGTCATTGTTGGTGTCCATCAGTGTGGCAATGTCATTGGTTGTCAGATTCAGGTCGTGTCCGACTGCGGAAAGTTTTTCGGTAGCGGAAGGTTCGGCGGCGGCGGAAGATTCGTCGGCGGCGGAAGGCTTGTTAGCGGCAGAAGGTTCGTCGGTACCAGACAAAAAAATGGCACGAAGGTGGTTGTCGATGTACATGCGGGAGTTCCAAAAGGTATCGGGCAAATCAACCCCGTTGATTTTATAGTGATCCTGAGTGCTGAGTTCTGTTGTGCGGGGTTGATTGTAACCGCCGTCAAATTCCAGGCCAAATAGCTTGTAGGCATAGGAGTCAAATGGGGGCGTGTTCAAAATGTGGTGAGAGGCACGGTAACACTTGGAGTCGAATCGCGTTGCAGCGTAAAAATCTTGAATTTCCTCACGTGTGAGCCGGTTGTCGACGAACATTTCCGCCATGCCTTGCGCGTAGACTACCTTTTCGTTGTTGGTCGTATTATCCGTGCTCGAGCTATCGGTGGTCGTGGTGGTTGTGATTTCACCAAATTCCCTGGCAAAATCATCTTTAACCTTATCAAACAGTTCCTCTGACACTTTTACGCCATTGATGAAGTAACCAATCCCCAAGGTCTCTTCGGCTTTTCTGATTGTGTTTATGATGTTGCTTCCCATAAAATCCCCTGATTAGATGTGAATCTTTTTTCTGTTGCAAAATTGTTCTTTGAGAGAGTCCAAATCCAGTCCAAACCATTTCATTGATTCGTTGAATGCGGCTGAAGAAAAAGGTCTTGTTGTCTGCTGGTCTGTGTTTGATGGCTGTGTCCTGAGGAACAGCTCCTCGGTGTCATCAATGATTTTATTGCCGTTGGCGTCCCACAACGCGAACAGCTCGGCGCTTGTGAGGCAGTGATCAGATAAGGCGACTTTGATATCAAATAATTTGGCTGTGACCATGGTGCCGAGGCTGGCTTCGAATTGTTCACGAACTCTGGCAGACTTTGAAAATATCTTGTTGCCGTTCAATTCAAAGCTGAAATCCTGTTGTTGATCATGAATGAAACGATCGACATCAAAGAAGGGGTCGAGTCCCAAAAGGCCCATGGCATAGCTGTCCTTCTCGGGCAGGCTGATTTGTTTGTGCGTGTGTGATGCGGGGTCTATTGCTTGAGGATCATCAAAAATGCTTTCGATTTCTTCACTCGTCACACAAAAATCAGAAAACGCGGAGAGGATGGAAGCAGTTTTGTAGGAGAATACTTCCAGTAACCTTTGCTGAGCATATTCAAAAGTACTTTGCGTGACGGTGTTCATGTTGAGCTGATACGTAGTCATACATATTCCTTGTAATTAAGCGATGGCGTGTTGATTCCTGTCTGCTTCAAAAAAGAAACTAAACGTGAGTTGATTATTTGCCAATTTGATCAATTCAGGATTGTTTTTGAGGTCATCACTGGCGTACATCAGCGCCGCGCCGTTAGACTTAATCGCCAGCGTGACGATGTCTTTGTTGGCTCTGAGGTCGGTGGAGGCATATCTGAGTTCCATACCCTCGTAATGGACCGCCGCAGACACAATACCGGGATTGGCACGCAGGGGATCTGGTAATTGTGAAAGACTCAGCCATCCGTACGAAAGAAGTTCCAGCAGCTTGGAATGACTGGCGGGCTGGTCATCCAATCCGAGCGAGCGCAATGTATCTGAGATGGCAGTAGGAAGGTCCGCTGGGTCGTTCCCAGTCTCAGGTTCATTTGTTGTGATGATGGCAGATGTGGGCTGAGCGGTTTCTGTGGTGGTCAGGTCAAAAGGTGTCGTGCCGGGATCGAGGAAGACTTCATTGTTTATCACTGGCTCGGGAGTTGTAGCGACTGCGGGTGCCGCATTTTCAGGAAGCTCAGAGGTGGTTTGTGTTTCCGGAACAGGCATTGAGACAATATCAGGCCGCTCAGTGGTGACAGTGGTTTCACCAAGAGTGACTGCTGTGAGTTCTGTTTTGGTATCAGAGTGAGTTGTGTTGACCACGGCATCACCGAAAGTGGTCACAACCTGCTCTGACGTGGTGTCAGTTGCCTGATCAATGGAATCAGCACTTGTGGCCACCGTAGTCTGATTTACAGGATCCGGGTCAGACAGGATTTCTTCAGAAATCAATTGCGGGGTGATTGGTTCAAACACGGGTTCCTCAACAGGCACTGGTTTTGTGAGGGTCTGGTAATCCAGTCCAAACCAGGCGAGCGAGTCATTCAATTGTGACACTTGTTTTGTGGCAAAATCTCCCTCTTCATTGAAGACATTGTCATCACAGTTTTGCCATAGCGTCAGCATTTCCGCCGAGGTCAAGGCACGATCCGAGAACATCTGGGTGACCGTATTTGCCAAGGACGGGAATATCTCTTTAAACTGCTCTGCCAAATCGTATGGTTGGTGCAGTCGACCTGACATTATCCATTTTGGCCGCTGAGCCTGTGATTGCGAAAAGATCGTGTTACCATTGAGATCAAATGACGCGTAAGAGTGCATGACACGATCCATATCACCATTGTATTGTACATATTTGTCTGCGTAATCATTGTATCGTTTGAATGCGGAGAAGGGTGAGCAAGCCAGCAATTGAAAACCCAATGCATCTGGCATTCGTGACAGCGCCTTTTCGTAGCGCTCAACTCCGGCATAACCTGTGGTGTACCATTGTGGGAAATACAGCGAACGCATTTCATCGGGTGTCACCTGCTCATCCTCAAATATATCGTAAATGGTTTCTGTCTGATCCGGGCGCTCCTGCAATAATCGTTTTTTTGCATACTCATAAGTTTCTTGGGTCACTGTGTTAAGATTGAGTTTATAGTTTGTCATATTTTTTCTCCCTGTTTCCACAATAAGCAAGGCGCGTGCCAAAGATGAGATTATTATTTTTGTGAATGATTATCAGTGGGATTTCATTTATTTGACAAATGCCGATTATATGAGCTGTGCTAATTCCTTAACACTTGTCCAAATTCGCACGCGATAATGTCCAGAAACTGCGACACAGATATTTCTTGCCTCCGGCTGGCGTGGCCAAATTATTGAGTTTTCTATCTTGGCGGGTTTGGCACGCGCCTTGCTATGTTGAGAGGCAAGGAGAATCTTTATGCCCGTTTCAGCCACCAATAAAACAGCGAACAGTCAGGTTGTTTCCACTTCTCTCTTGTCGACAGATGATGAAGATATCCGTCAAAGGGAGTGTGCCGATACTCCGGCAGAAGTTTTTTCTGCTTGCAGGGGTTGTCATCCTGTCGTGGAGACATTTTCCAATTTTTCGCATCTGTATCCCATGAACGAAACAACCAGACAGGTCATGTCTTCGTGTGTGACGACAGCTGCCGGTTTCAATATCAGGTCGTTTGATTTGTTTAAGGCCAATGTGAGTGTTTGTACCGAAAAAAAAATCCTGCTTGATGAGGCGCAAAAGAATGCCATGGGGAGGGTGCTCGATGCGCTCACTGCCGAGGCCGCGTCGAGTACACGCGCAAAAGCGTGGGATGCCTGTGCGGAGAGAGTGATTTCAGCCGGAAGGGGTGCGACTCCGGAAACGGACCAACCCAGTCAAACCCCTGTTCCCTCGGAGCCACTCGTACCTGATTTGCAAACACAAAAAAAGTAAATCTGTTGCCACTGTACCAACAAGGAGACTCCCATGACGACGACCACAACAAAGACAGCCGCAGCTCCTATCTATGTCCAACCAATATCATCCTTGAGGGGGAACCTATATCGCAAAATATTTAGTGTAAAAAGATGGGGTTAATGGCGCGCTTACAGTGTTGGCAGTCTGTCCAAAATCTAAAACATGTGTCCAAGGACAGACACGGTGATGTCCAATTACATCGACAGATGCAAAATGTTCATTGCAGTGATGTGGCTGAATCATTGACGTTTATTGATTGAAGCAAATGGCACCGAATTTGCTAATGATGAGAGTGGTGGAGGAATTATGGGTATGACCAGCGTGCTAAAATCACAACATACAAGTGACGCCGTTACTGACGGGCGGTTATTGTCAGACGAACAAATGCGTTTGGACACATGTCCAAATATCCCTCAGGATGTTTTTGTGCAGTGTGGAGGGTGTCATCCGATCATGGCCGCGTTTGCAGACTTTGAGAGGGTTTATCCCATGAGTGAAACCACAAGGCAGGCTGTATCATCCTGTTTCAAGTCCTCTGCCACCTTTAATGTGCAGACATTACATATAGTGAATGCAGGGCTTAATCTGTGTACGGAAAAAAATATTTCTCTGGATGAAGCCCAGAAGAATGCCCTCATCAGGTTATTGGACACGTACATCAACGGGATCGTGACGAGCGACTACGCCCAACAATGGGATGCCTGTGCCTCACAAGTGTCCCGGAAACGGCTCGAGGCTATTGAAAACGCACCATCAGTGGAGCCACCTGCGCCCCTTCCACTGACTGTGCCAGCGGGGACATCATCTACGAATGATGCTGAATTGAAAACAACACCCACCCGGAGGAATCCATGAGTTCTATTCAAAACCAAACAGAGATATCACCAGATTGTCAGGCAACCGATCCCTATGCACCTTATTTGTTTGATGTCGATGCGGGTGTGCAGTTTGTGGCTGTGAGTCGCTCGGCCCTCAGTGACATCGATCGCAGTTACGGAACAGGTGATGGTGCAGTGCAGGGTTGTTTTAATAAAACAAATTTCACCGTCACGGAGAGGTCTGCGGGCGATCAAACAAATTTCTCCGTCAGGGACAGGTCGGCGGGCAATGAGTCGAGTTACGAACGGGCAGTCGGTTATTTTTCATTCAGTCGGGGTTGTGTGGATCAAGTGGCCAAGCGATTTCTCGATGCGAACAGAGACAGGGTGTGGAACAAAATGTCTCAGGCGGATCTGCTCTCTCTCAGGGACCGCTTTGCCAATCCGACCAGTGATCGCAAACTGATTGTTCCGCTTTTTGGAGATATCGCCAATGAATTTGAAGTCATCTTTTGGGATTTCTTCAGTCCTCGGTGTCTACCACCTATACCACCCAGAGATAGTTGGCAAAAATACCCTGGGCAGGATGTGTTTCGAGTCGAACTTGATTTTGCGGATCCCACCAAAAGGGCCCAGCAAAATGAGGCGCTTTATAACTATGTGACTTATGTGAATCACTGGATCACTCAACAGTCCAGAAAGCCTGGTGTTGATGAACCTGATTATTGTCCTCAAACCATCACACCAAAGTTGATCGCCGATCAATTGGGCAGTGTTGATCTTATGAATTTGTACTATTTTGCCATAGGACGGCTACAGGAAGAAACACGAGCCTTTGCTGACTCCATGGAGGTCAAAAAGGTGTTGGCTCCCGAAGTCGAGAGCGGCATTTCGGAAATCCCCGGTGATTGGTACGAGTATTATGCCCGCGGAACCAATATCCCCCAATTCTTGAGTCAAGGTGAATACCAGAGTCTTCTGGATTTCTCGGGTGACAATAAAATCACATATGATCGTTTGGCCGAACTGAGCGAGGTGGACGGTCACACAATGCCGTGGCTGGAGGAACTGGTGCACTCGCTCGACCCGCAAGAGAAGGCCGAACTTGCGAGTAGCATTCAACATTTTCAGAATGAAACTTGGTACGCAGATTTTACCGTTGATCTGGGAGTGGAGGGAAAAACACCCGTCTCCGTGTTTGTGGATTCCAAAACTGGGCTTTGTGTCATTCGGTTTGAGCATGCCGGTAGAGAAATCACCATTGAGTCTGAAAATGATAAACACGATGCTGGGCGGATGCCGTTGCTGGATTGCACTGATGATATTGACAAGAGTGATTGGGCACTAAGGACCAAGGCTGAGTGGATATTTAAGCTCATTGCCCTGCAATTCAAAACGAGCGAGGAAATTCCGACTTATTGTAGGGAAATATTTGAAGAGCAGTACGATTATGATGCGGATATGAGGCGTTTGGTATCACGGTTTTAAGGTGTAGCAAGAAGGAGTTTTATATGAACACAATCATCAACACAGGCTTGGCGAACAGTGCGTTTAATCCAATGGCGTTGGCCAACCCGCAACCGCATGCCAGGTCTTTGTCAGCGGCCCAGACATTTAGGGCACGAACATGTGCACCGGCTACATCTCCGAGACAGTCCACCATGACAGCCGTGTATCAACACGTCAAACGGTTTGTGGCCGCAGGCAGTGCCCTGTTTGCCGCGAGTGCCGCCCATGTGGCACATGCCAAGAGCGCGGCTTTCACGCCCACGGTTTGGTCTCAGGTGGCGGAACAGGGGTACAATCTGTCATATTATCTGTCGCACCACGATGGCGCCGCGATGGGAGCGACGGCGGTTTTGCTGGCGGGGG
>CAZGMS010000141.1:0-16628 GCA_964526915.1 uncultured Nitrospirales bacterium | reverse complement strand
TGGTAATACTCCTAAAGGCCATAGTTACCTCCTATGACCTTATTAAAGTGTTACCCTTGTCCTTTCATTCTTTTGTTACCCATGTTATTACCAGATCACCCCTTCATCCCTTCGGGATGTTTCGGACGCCAAACATGTATCAACCCTTTCACTCCAGGTTTTGCGAGGTTTTCGGATAGGCTCTAAGTGCCAGTCCCCTTAAAGCTTCGCCGCGGGGCAAGCAACAATCGGACAAAAAAGTGTGACCCTATACCAGTTATCGGTACAGGGTCGCACCTATTGAGTTTGTAGTTGTGACGAAATTGAGTCTATGTTAATTTATTCCCGTATGAAGCTTGGCAAACACAACAAACAAATCTCAGATTTATCAAAAACAGCCGATGTGGTCGCTATCTATTTGTTTGGATCTCGCGCTCTTGGGCTGGAACATAGTCTCTCGGATTACGACTACGCTGTCCTGACAAGTCACAATAATCACAAGAAGGGAGACAAACTCTACCATAGACTTTATCAGATTCTTTCCGATATTTCGCCACGCACCAAGAAGAACGATGTCATTGATCTGGTTTATTTACAGTCCGTTGGCCTGGAACTCAAGATGCACATCATTCGCTATGGCAAACTCATCGTGGATAACGACCCTGTCAAACGGCTGGAGTTCGAGGTTCACACGCAACGTCTTTATTGCGACTTTAAGCCGCTCCTCGACACATTCGACTCAGCCATTCTGGAGTCCCTATGACCCACACAATCCTCAGGGAAGCCATCATCCCGCGCATTGATGGAATCAAAAAAAACGTCAAACGTCTTCACCAACTTGGCAAACTCAAATTTATGGAATTTTCCAGCGGTGATTCTTACGATTTGGCACAACACCATTTGCGTTTGGCACTCGAAGGAGTCTTTCACATTTCCACTCACATTTTATCTCGTCTTCCCGGGGGACGTGCTGTGGAATACAAGGAAATCGCACGCAAGATGGGAGATATGAAGATTGTGCCTAAGGCCTTCTCAACAAAAGCCCTCATTCCCATGGCCGGGATGCGCAACATGCTCGTACACGCCTATGCCGATATTGACCCCGAAATGTTGTACGACATTGTGCACGAACATCTGGATGATATCGAAACCTTTTTAAAGCACATTTCTAAGGTCGTCAAACAACCCCATAAATTTGGGATTGATATCAATTGAGCTATATTCAGCCGAGCATCCCCACCATAACGCCGGAAATGTGGGTGGCACTTTTTTGTCCGATTGTAGACTGGCACCTTACGCGGGGACAGGGACGGAATAATCAAAAGACAACGCGTCGTCCTTGACCTCGATCACGACCTGACCGCCCTGCTCAAGTTTGCCAAAAAGGATTTCCTCGGACAGCGGTTTTTTGATCTCATTGTGCATGAGCCGCGCCAGCGGGCGGGCCCCCATCTTTTCGTCGTAACCCTTTCGGGCCAGCCATTCACGCGTGTCATCAGTGATCTGAAGCCGCACTTTTTTCTCTTGAAGCTGTTTGGAAATTTCCCTGAGAAATTTGTCGACAATCAAAAGCACCACAGATGACGGTAAGGGATTGAAATAGATGATCCCATTCAGACGATTGCGAAACTCGGGACTAAAGATGCGTTCCAGCTCTTTTTTGCCGTCTTGCGCGGTACTGGTGGACTTGATGATCCCGATCGTTTGACGGTTCATGTCGCGCGCACCGGCGTTGGTGGTCATGATGATAACCACATTTTTAAAATCTGTCTTGCGTCCGTTATTGTCAGTCAAGGTACCATAATCCATGATCTGCAAAAGGATGTTGAACAGGTCGGGGTGGGCCTTTTCGATTTCATCCAAAAGCAGAATGGCATGCGGCGTTTTGTGCAGTTGATCCGTGAGCAGTCCTCCCTGATCAAATCCCACATACCCGGGAGGGGCGCCGATGAGCCGCGACACCGTGTGCTTTTCCTGGTACTCGCTCATATCGAAACGCACAAACTCAATCCCCATGATCCGGGCCAACTCCTTGGCCATTTCGGTCTTGCCCACACCTGTGGGTCCCGCAAAGATAAAACTACCAATGGGTTTGCCGGCATCGCCCAGACCGGAACGGGAGAGTTTGATCGAGGTCACCACCTGCTCAATCGCGTGGTCCTGCCCAAACACGACAGACTTGATCTCCTGATCAAGCGATTTGAGATTGATCTTGTCGTCCTTCGACACCGTGCGCACGGGCACGCGCGCGATTTTGGCCACGATGTTCTCAATGGCCACAACATCAATGGTCTTTTTTCGCTTGGTTTGATTCTGCAAACGATTCGCGGAGCCGGCCTCATCGATCACATCGATCGCCTTGTCGGGCAATTTTTTATCGTGAATGTATCGTCCCGCCAGCTCAACAGCCGCCTTGAGCGCCGCGTCCGTGTATTTGACGTTATGATGCTCCTCAAAACGGGATTTGAGTCCTTTTAATATCCTGACCGTTTCATCGTGGGTGGGTTCGTTGATATCGATTTTTTGAAACCGCCGGGCCAGGGCATGATCTTTTTCGAAAACGCGACGAAAGTCTTCGAAGGTAGTGGAGCCAATGCATTTGAGCTCTCCGTTGGTCAGCGCCGGTTTGAGCAGGTTGGAGGCGTCCATCGTGCCACCCGCCGTTGACCCTGCCCCAATGATGGTGTGAATTTCGTCGATGAAAAGCACCGCATTTTTTTTGCGTTTGATGCGATTGACCACCGCCTTGAACCGTTCCTCAAAATCGCCCCTGAACTTGGTCCCTGCCAGCAAAGCGCCCATGTCGAGCGAATAAATCTCCATTCCCTTCAAAATCTCGGGAACGCGATCATGAATAACAGCCAGTGCCAGCCCTTCTACGACTGCCGTCTTGCCCACGCCCGCATCACCCACCAACACCGGATTATTCTTGCTCCGACGGCATAAAATCTGGACGATGCGTTCAATTTCCTGCGCGCGACCGATGAGAGGGTCAATCTTGCCCGCTTTAGCCTTGCTGATCAGATTGGTCGTGAACCGGACGAGCGGATCGCTTTTGGAACGGGGTTGGGACCGGGCATCGGTTTCTTCGTCTCCCCCCTCTTCGTCTTCTTCTGCCTGTGCGCCCGATTCATTCAACAGCCGTGTTTCTTCAATCTCCTCGTATTCATCATCCGCGCCCTCCTCCTCATCGAATTCTTCTGACGTGAGACCGTGTGAGACGTATTCCATGATGAGCAGGCGCGTGATCTCCTGTTTTTCAAGAAAATACACGGCGTGTGATTCCTTTTCGCCATAAAGGGCGATCAACACATGGTACGGATACACCGCGTTGTTACCACTGCTCTGCACATGAAAGACAGCCCGTTGTACCACGCGCTGAAATCCAATCGTCGTCTGGATCTCCATTCTGGGCGCCTCGGGAACCATGGGCAGTGTGTCTAAAAAAGCCAATATATCCTTTTTGAGCAGTTCCAGATCGCAACCACAGGATCTGAGAATTTTCTGTACCTCGTCGTCGGTGATGAGGGAGGCCAGAATATGCTCCAGTGTCACGTATTCATGCCGGCGTTCTGCGGCTACGGTGAGAGAATTGTTGAGGACCAATTGGAGTTCGTTGGTGATCATGATTTTTCCATTATGCACTTGAGCGGCATTTCGTTTTTGCGGGCGTAGTCGTGAACCTGCGCTATTTTGGTCGTGGCGATGTCATATGGGAAAACACCACAGTCCCCACGACCTTTGTGATGCACATGCAACATGATGCGATTGGCCTCCGCAAAGGTTTTGTGAAAAAACTTCTGCAGGACATGCACCACAAAATCCATTGTCGTATAATCATCGTTCAGCATGAACACGTAGTACATGTGTGGTTCCCTGACCCTGGGTTGGGTCATGGTCCCGGCCTGTTCCTGCCCATCTGATTCTTCGCGTTCTTTGGTCATAATCCCCTATAGAATACACGCAATATGGCGAAAGGACAAGAGAAAGAATATTGAAAGAATATCGACAAAAGTACCTGGCACCTAAATCTAAACGCTACCTGTCCTGAACGAAGTTGAAGGATTCGATATTCAAAAGCGCCCGCATAAACCCATCACCCGTCAGCAATCCATAAGAGCCAGCCTTAACACTCTCCTCGTCGTATTGTGACACGGCATCCCCCAGTTCGCTGGGACGATAAATCAAAAATGGCACCGGATCATGCGTGTGCGTGCGAACAGCACACGGTGTGGGGTGATCGGGTAGGATGGCAATGGTCACAGGTTCGGACATTTTGGCAACCTCCGACACGATGAGCTTAACCACACGCTCATCAAGCAATTCAATCGTTTTTATCTTGAGAGCGACGTTCCCTTCATGCCCCGCCTCATCGCTCGCCTCAATGTGCAGGTAGACCAGATCGACATCACGCAACGCAGAGATGGCGGCCCTGGCCTTGCCCTCATAGTTGGTATCATGCAGACCAGTGGCCCCCTTCACCTCCATCACTTTCATGCCAGCGTAAACACCGATCCCCTTGATCAAATCGACGGCCGATATGACTGCGCCAGTGATCCCGTATAATTCCCGCAACGTCTTCATTTGCGGTTTGTGCCCTGCGGCCCAAGGCCAGAGAGAATTGGCGGGATCCTTCCCCTGCGTCCTGCGTTTTTGATTCACTGGGTGCTCTTGCAAAACTTTCTGGGACTTCATGATCAGCTCATTGAGAAGACCTGCCGTCTCTTGACCATCAGGCTTTGTGGCCTTCACCAGCACCTCGCGAAACTGGGTGCCAGGCACATCATGTGGCGGTGTGCACACGATGTTGTTGTTCCCATTCTTGATCACCAGCAGATGACGATAACTCACACCGGGATAAAAGCTCACGCGGTCAGAGCCCAGTTCATCGTTCAATGCATTGACCAGTTCATGACTTTCGTGAGTCGCAATGTGTCCCGCCGAATGATTTTTGATTTTTTCGTTTTCGATACAGATGAGATTGCACCGCAGGGCCAAATCATCATCGTCCAGCGGCACACCAAGACTGGCCGCCTCCAACACCCCCCTGCCCTGATACACGGCATGCACATCATAACCCAAAACCCCCAGATTGGCCACCTCACTGCCCGCGGGCATATCTGGCGGCACTGTGACCAGCCTGCCCGTGCTGGCTTTTTTGCAGAGGGCATCTATGTTGGGCTTGCGGGCCGCCATGAGAGGGGTCATGCCCCCCAACTCCTTGAGGGGAAGATCGGCCACACCGTCAGCGAGGATGATGATGTATTTCATTTTGAAACGCGTGGATCGTGAATCGTTGATCGTGAATCGTTTGGCATTGTCTGAAGAAGGGTTCACGAAAGTGATTCTGAATTCGCGTGCGATAATACGATCATTGTTTCTTCAATAATTCCCGGAACGCATTGTAATCATTTTCCATCGTTTCGTACGATTCTTGTTTGTCATCAAGGCCCATCAGACTGGGTGGCAGTTCAGGATCGATACCCAACGTCTTTTGGATCAACTCGGGAAATTTGGCAGGGTGCGCTGTTTCGAGTGACACACAAAGTTGATCGGCAGTGTCCTGCTCCGGGTGCTTGAACAAATAATCATTCAGGCCCGCCCAACCAACGGCCCCGTGAGGCTCAAGCAACGCACCGTACGTGTCGTAAACCTGTTTGATGGTTCTTTGTGTCGCCACATCAGCCACACTGACCGCGTGCATGTCAGAACGCATTTTTCCCAAATCAGGCAATTTACCGATCTGCCCCGTTTCATCCATGTTCCCACCATACAGAGCCACCACGCGAGCGAGGTTGCTGGGATGTCCCACGTTCATGGCAGACGATAGGCAATTTTTGGAGGGAACAATCTTGTGGTACTCACCATTCTGTATAAAGCGGGGAAATTCATCATTCGCGTTGGTGGCGATGACAAATTTTTTCACTGGCACCCCCATTCGTTTGGCCAGCAAGCCTCCCATCATATCGCCAAAATTCCCGGAAGGCACAGAAAAAATCACGGGCTGATCGGGATTGTCTGCAAGTTTTGCGTGGGCATACACATAATACATGCTCTGGGGCAACAGCCTACCAATGTTGATGGAATTAGCGGATGAGAGATGCAAATGGGAAAGAGCAGGATCGGAAAAGGCCTGCTTTACCAGGGCCTGACAGTCATCGAACTTGGCATCAAGCGCGATGATCCGGATGTTGCGACCCAGCGTGGTCATCTGTTTTCTCTGTCGGGGCGTGACCTCGCTCTGGGGAAATAATACGATCACCTCGATGTTGGTCAAACCATAAAACGCGTTGGCAATGGCAGATCCCGTATCGCCAGACGTCGCCGTGAGGATGAGCAATTTTTTATTTTCCTGTTTGAGATAGTACTGCATCAGGCGCCCCATCAGGCGGGCCGCGAAATCCTTGAACGAGGCAGTGGGCCCTTGATCCAGACGCATCACGTATTTGTTGTCGTATATCTGTTCGAGGGGAATGACGTAATCATAGGCATCCTTGACCAGAGCAAACAACACATCTGCGGGCAACTCAGCGTGCAAAAATTTGTGTGCTATGGTGTACGCGACCTCATGGTATTCCTGGCCAGAAAAGACTGTCCGTTCGGCAACGGATAATGACGGGATGAGCTCAGGTAAATACAATCCTTTATCGGGGGCCTGCCCTTTAAGCAAGGCCTCCCTGAATGACACCTTGGGCGCCTTGAGATTGGTTGAATAATAACGAAGGGAAGACATAAATTCACCTGTGTCAGAGAAGACGTCAATGACTGAGCCCTATATCAATACCGGAGCATTTTGGCCAGTTTGGCGTCAAAATCGTACACGTCCGGACGCAAATTCACATTGCCTTGTTCGTCCACCCAGGCAGTTCGATAGCGAATCATGATGGGCACATTCTCCCTGAGGGGGATGGTTTGTTCGTTCTCGGAAGCGATCGCCTCCTTGATTTTTGCCTCATCCCAGCTTTTGTTTGCACTGTCGGCGTCACGCAAAAGATATTGCGCCAGTTCCAGAGGCCTTTCGATACGAATACACCCGTGGCTAAAGGTTCGGACATCTTTTTTAAACAGTGATTTTTGAGGGGTGTCGTGCAGGTAAACATCGAACGGGTTGGGAAAAATAAATTTGATGCGTCCCAAGGCGTTTCCGCGTCCCGACTTTTGACTGATTTGAAAATCCGCTGGCTTGGCTTGAGACCAATCCACTGTGTTGGGATTGACCAATACAAACTGACCATTTTCTCGCTTGCGCACCTGATAATTCTCGTTGGCCAAAAAGGCGTGCCCTTTCTGTATCTTGGGTAACATTTCCTTCTGCAAGATTTTGGGAGGCACGTTCCACTTGGGATTGATGATCAGGTACTCTACTTCATCCGTGAAAATGGGGGTCTGCCAGGTTTTGATCCCCACCACTGTTCGCATCTGCAATTGAACGCGCCCATTTTCAATCGCAAACAATTGCGAATCGGGAATGTTCATGTAAAGATATTTCGTCGGTAATTCTTCCTCGCTTTGCCAACGCAATTTTTCCAAATTCGCCCTGATTTTTTTGATCGTCTCGGCGAGGGGTCTGTTGAGCTCATCGATTGTGAATTGTCCCACGGCACCGTCATCGTTCAGGCCGTGTAATCGCTGGTACCGCATCACAGCCTTCTTGAGTTCATCGTCGTACAGTTCAATGTGATTCTGCGCCTCTCGGTGCAGATCACCCGAAAACCTCAAACGTTCACGCAAGTCGTAAACACTAGGGCCACTGTCACCAGGAACAATTTTTTTTCGCACCCCCGAAAGAATGGGCAAAGGCCCCTTTTTTTCGATGGCCCTGTAATAGATCAGGGCCTCACGCAAACGCTGATAAGCCTCAGTTTGCGGATACAGTTTGCTGACGAACCGATAAAGCGTGTTCTGCTCCAAGGCTTGAGCCACCAAGGGGTAAACGGCAACCTCTTTTTTGACCGGCAAATACCACTCGGCATGCACCCGCTTGGGTGACACACGAATGTTGCAGATGTCCTGCACCAGTTTGAACAACGCATCGGACATGAGCAATTCCATTCGGGCAAAATCGCCATAATCATTCAATTTGTCGAGCAACTTGGTGATTTCCGAATAATGATAGTCATCCGGGTTCAACCCGTTATCATAAGCTTCCTCGAGGGTCTTGATCAGTTCGCGAATGATTTTGCGATTTGTCGACTTGTGTAGCCCCCAAACCAGCTGAAAGTTTCTTTCGTTATAGAATTTCTTGACCAGCAGGTACTCAGCCAATCGGGAATCGAACACCTTGAGCGCATCATCATTGTGCGACAGGATATCGACGAGTTCCTTTTGAACCAGATCATCATCCGTTGCCGTGGGCTTGGGAAGCTCCGAATCTTTCTTCAAATAATCTTCTTCGGTAAAAAAAGCCTGCACGGGAAAGGAAAAATAGAGGGCTACAAAACAAATCAACAAAACAATGTATTCTTTTTTCATGATCATGTACGATATTTTGAGGAAGGCTATTCAACTTTGGTCGTCAGACAGGAATTCATCACTCAAAATTTGGCCGTATTTATGAGATATTATTGGATAACGTCAAGGAATACTTATTCAATATTCTGGATCTGTTCGCGAATTTTTTCGACCTCAACCTTGGCGGCCACAACCAGATGAGCGATCTGGGCATTTTGTGATTTGGAACCGATCGTGTTGAACTCCCGATTGAATTCCTGAATGAGAAAATCACCCTTCCGCCCCACGGGGATGTCCTGAGTCAGAAAATCCTTAAACTGTTTGAGGTGACTATCAAGCCTCTTGAGTTCCTCAGAAATATCCATTCGCTCCAGATAAAACACAATCTCTTGATGAAACCTCTGCGCATCGATTTCGGAACGATTCTGGATTTTTTCCGCTATCTTCTTTTCTAATCGATCTGCCAGTTCAACTTGAACATTCTCACATAACGACGAAACATTATTCTTTATATTTTCAATGGTTAAGAGTCTGTCAGAGATATCTGACTTTAAGGCTGATCCCTCCATTTCACGCATCGAGATCAGGTCTTTGAGGGCCTTATTTAATATTGGCCGCAAATCCTGCCAAGCAACTGCTGTGTCCATTTCTTTATAAATCCATCCACCAACGCCCGGCAAAAGATGTTGCAAGGTGACCGTTTCGGTGAGTTTGAGCTCTCTCGCAACCTGACTAAGGTAATCGTGGTAATTTTTAAAGGCATCTATTTCGACAACTGATAGTTGAGGGGTCTTTTCCTCGAATACAAAAACATCGACATGACCACGACTGATTTGTTCTCTGATGAACTGTCCCGCCGGGATCTCCAATGAGGAGAAACGTCCCGGGGAACGAAAACTGATCTCACAAAAACGATGATTGACTGATTTGATTTCGACACGAACTGGCGAACCCTGCACCAAACCCTTGGCTTTTCCCATACCGGTCATTGATTTCATATGTAACAGTGGATCGTGGATCGCCTGTGCCCTTTAGGGTACTCGTGCCCTTTAGGGTACTTGTGCCCTTTAGGGTACTTGTGCCCCAGAGGGCATCAATCGTGGATCGCAAAAAAAAGAACCCACGAAATTTCGATCTCGATCTCGAGCTCTTATGACTTAATAAAGACTAACCTTGAGACTGGCAGTGCCCAAACTGATCAGGTCGTTGTGACGCAAACGACATGACTCCACCTCATACCCATTCACGTAAGTTCCATTCTTGCTATAAAGGTCCAACACATTCAAACCCTGATCGTCCTGATAAATAACCGCGTGAGTCCTCGAAATGGATGGATCGTTGATCAAAAAATCGGGATCCCGTGTAAAATTGCCCAACAACTTGCCCTTTGCCCCCAAACCAACATCTCTCACTTGAGTCCCGCTTTGTCCTCTTGAAAGATATTTTTCGATCAGTTGCTGGTTATTGGGGTCGAGGTGGGAGTAGGTGAGTTGGCTCACAGGTTTGAGAACGACGGTCACATCCAAGTTCACGCTGGGGTTGACCAAGCGTCCTAAAATGACACAATGTCCATACTTGACTTCAACGCTCTGTTCTTTATTCTCACCCATCACTGTCGTCAAAGAGGCGTGCAACCCGGTTTTCTTCTGATTCAGACGATTGCGGAAAGACATGGCGTGCTCAAGACGAAAGTCCGGCACGCCGTTGGTGACACGGTAACCAGTCAGGCAATCCTGACAGATGATGATCTTTTCCTTCGTGGGGATCAAACGCAAAGACTCACATGACGGGCATTGAAGGGCTTCGGCGTAGGCTTTGGGTATTGATCCTTGCGTCATAATCATTTTGCATTATACGCGGCAATCACCTCTGTAGTGATGTCTTTGGCATTCTTGGAGAACAAAATTGTCTCTGTCGAATTCTCGATCACCAGTGTGTAAGCGCTCTTGTTGGCGATCTCTTGTACAATCGTTCTCAACATGGTGAGTATTTTTTGAGCACTCTGTGCCTCTTTGGTCTTGAGTTCTCTCTCGAACGTGGCGGCCTTGTTTTGCAGGTCGAGGAACTTAGTCTGCAATTCTTTGCGTTTGATGTTAAGGGCATCCGCAGATAACACCATTTGTTGTTTTTCGAGATCCTGAGACATGGTCTCGAGTTCGAGCTTCATATCGTCGATCTTTTTCTTTTTGGTTTCATATTCGACTTTGAGGCCCTCTTTGATTTTTTTGCCTTCGTTGACCTCGTTTAAGGCCGTTTGCAGACTCACAAGAGCTATTTTCTCCTGCGCCCAAGCACGTTGTGTTCCGGCACAAACAAAAATCAAGGCTAAAACGGCTAATACGATCACTTTCTTTGTCATATAATTACTCCAGTTTAAATTGATAACAATTACGATACGGTCTATTTAACGATCATCTGTCTGAGAAGTTTTATAAAAAGATATCTCAATCCAGACTGACGTTATGTACGCGGGCGTACAGCTACAAAAAGTCACGGTCAAGATCAACTAATTAAAAACTCTGACCTATCGTGAAATTGAAGACGGCCCCTGCCTCACCCGCCTGTTTTTGAATCGGAAAACCCCATTCAAAGCGCAGTGGCCCCATGGGAGAATGCCACCGAACACCAAATCCGTAATTATAGCGAAGACTCGTCAGATCGAAATTCTCGTCCTCTCCAAAAGCGTTCCCACCATCCAGAAAACTGACCAGATAAAAACCAGCCTTGGCATAGACAGGAATCTCGAGTTCGGCATTGACCAAAAGCATCTTATTGCCACCGTATACAAACGGCAAGTCACCACCCGTGATTGTTTGTGGCACACTGATAGACGGGCCGATAGAGTTGATGTCGAAACCCCGGAGCGTGTTCACCCCACCCAGAAAATACCGGTTGAACAACGGGATCGGCCGATTATCGTTAGAATTGATGTAACCAACCATACCCCTGCCCTTAAGGACAAATTCCAATGGCAGTTTGAAGTAGATTCTGTTGTCGTTGGTCAACTGCAGATAGTTGTTTTCGGCGCCAAGATAGTCAGATGAATACTCCGCCCGCACTGACGTGTAGATTCCTTTTTTGGTAGAAACACGATTGTCGCGTCTGTCGTACATGATGGTACCAAAAACCGCGCTGGTGAGTCCGGAGGCGTATTCCTGAAAAAACTGAGGGACCTGTGAAGAAAAATTCAGAACTTCGACATCGTCGATCATATAACCAAAACGGAAATGCAGAAAATCAATCACTTCTCGTCCGAAGGTGACTGTCCCGCCGAACCGGTTCTGGTCGAAGTCACGATTCAATTGCGATTGAAATTTCTGAAAACTCAGACCAAAGAACCACTTGCTGTCCAAAAAATAACGATCGGACAGGGACAACATGATGTCTTGACGCAATTTGGAAATATTGGCCGAAACGCCGCCTCCCCAGCCTAACCCAAAAAAGTTTTCCTTTTGCACAGTGGCCGTAAAAATAAAGTTTTCCAGAGTAGAAAAACCTGCCCCCACACTGATCGTGCCCGTGTTTTTTTCTTTGACCTCAATCACCAGATCGATCAGGTTTTCGGAGGCCCCGCGCGGTGTGGCAATGTTGACCTCTTCAAAATACCCCAACTGGTACAAACGTGTCCGAGACAATTCCAATGCTGACTGACTGAAATAGGCGTTTTCAACAAGCTTCAATTCTCGACGAATCACCTTATCGCGCGTCACGTCGTTTCCCTTGATGATGATCTTGCCGATTTTAACCTTGGGGCCTTTCTGGATATAATAGGTGACCTTGACCGTTTTTTTCTGCTCATTCACATCCAGATTGGGATAAATGCTGGCAAAGGCGTACGCTTGATCACCGTAAACTTTCTCAAGCGTGTGCAGGTCCTCGATCTCCAGGGATTTGCGATAAATCTTGCCCACATCCATCTTTAATTTGCCCAGCAGTTCTTCTTTGGTGGTCAGGATATCGCCACCGATATCAATCTCGGACACCTTGAATTGTTTGCCTTCATGGACGGGAATAGTGATATAGATGGATCGTTTGTCACGCGTCAGCGTGATGTTGGGCTCGCCAACTTTGACGTTAATGTAACCGTTATCCAGATAGTGATAACGCAGGAGATGGAGATCGGCATCAAACTTTTCGTTCTCGAGCTTGCCCGATTCGGTCACAGCGGACAAAAACCCTTTTTCCTTGGTTTTGATTTTTTTACGAAGTTCCTTGTCTGAATAAATCTTGTTACCCAAAAACTGGACACGTCTGATCTTAACCGATTTGTTTTCCCTGATCTTGATGACAAGCTCAACCTGATTTTGATCGGGATCATAGGGTTCAATCGATGTTTTGACATCGACCAGAAAACAACCCTTTTCCTCGTACAATTTATAGATGGCATTTTTGGTTTCGGCAATCTTCGCAGGATCCAACTGAGACATCTCTGTGATGCGCACAGCCTCCAGCAAATCCTTCTTCTTGATCTTTTTGTTCCCCTCAATGGTGAGTTTGCCAACCGTTTTCTTCTCGACAACCTGAAAGATGAGCTTCACACCACCGGCAATACCGAGTTTCTGCACTGAAACATCAGTGAACAAGCCTGTCTGGTACAGATTCTTGATGTCGGCTTCAACATTTTTTTCGTTATAGGTCGTTCCCTCAATGGAGGTAACATGCGAACGCATGTTCGTCTCGGACGCAGAGACCTGACCGGAGAAATCAACATTGACGATCTTTTCGGCCGCCTGAACAGCCGTCGTCATCAGCAAAAAAATGGCAATGAAAATCGCTATCCGTTTCATCAATATTCCCTCATCACTCATCAACCATCAGTCTCCCCTGGTCCAGGAGTATTTTACGATTCATTCTGTTGGCAAAAGCCTGATTGTGCGTCACCACAATCAGGGTGGCCCGTAAATCACGGTTAAGCCCACAAAGCAAATCAAAAACCTGGTTGCTATTCTGATCGTCTAGATTCCCGGTGGGTTCATCGGCAAATAAATACTTGGGCCTGTGCACCAGAGCCCTGGCAATGGCCGCCCTCTGTTGTTCGCCACCAGAAAGCTCCAGCGGATGACGCGTGGTCAACAGACCAAGCCCGACGGTTTCCAACATGGTACGTGCTGTCTCTTGGGCCTTTTTAAACGAACACTGCGCAATGAGCAAAGGCATCATCACATTTTCCAAAACAGAAAAATCGCTGAGGAGATGGTGAAATTGAAACACAAACCCCACCTTCTCATTCCGAAAACGGGCCTCAGCGGTTTCATCAAGGGTGGTCAGCCTTTCTCCATCGATCAAGACCTCACCACGGCTGGGGCGATCGAGTCCACCCAGGATGCCCAACAAAGTCGATTTACCGGCGCCTGATGAGCCGGAAATGGCCACCGATTCGCCATCGCCAATCACAAATGAGACGTCGCAAAGGGCTTCGACCTTGACCTCTTTGTGCTCAAAAACCTTTGTGATGTTCCGTACTTCAATCATACGTCGCCGCTCCGTAGCTCTTTTTTTCCCTAAGGTAAAGTGTTTTTACGATGACCCTAAATTCCGCAAGTCGGAATTCAGGATGACCGCAACAGACAATAGTTTATGCAGAATCTTTTAGCGTCGACGTCACATACCGACTGATGACCACCTTACCTGCCACGCGGCTGGTGATGAAGCAAAGAAGGATCACCAACAAAAAAAATAGAGAAAACCAGACGCACTCAAAATAGACAGGGACTTTTTCTACATAATAAACCCGGGCATCCAGAGGAATCCCCGCTCCTCGCGTCATCCAGAACATGGCTAAAAAAGCAGCTAAGGCACCCAGTGCGGCGGCGACTCCCCCCAGAACCACACTGAGGAGGGCCAGCAGGTCTTTGCTCTTGGGAAGACTCAATCCCAGCGCTGATAGAATCAAAAATTCCCTTTTTCTCTGCACGAAAAAAAGAAAATTGAAACCAAAAATATTCAGACACGCGATCAACACGATCAAAAAAGAAATTGTCCAAACCACAGTGCGATCGATCTTGAGCGCGTTGAGCAGGCTCGCATTCATCTCGTCCCAGGTCATGACCGCAAAGCGTCCGCCGAAATGGTCCAAAAAAGCATCGCGCAACGGCACCAGTTCTTTGATGTCATCGAGGCGAACCTCGATCCCACTCACCAGCGGCACATCGAAAAACGTCGCGTGCATGAACTTGAGCGGCATGATCACAAAACGGTAGTCAAAATCATAGTACCCGCTTTTGAAGATACCCTGCAGCGGCATGGATTTGAGCGTGGTCTTGCGCTCGCTCCCCAAATGAGGGTTGGTCAGGTAATTAAGTTGCCCCTGACTCGTTGGTTCGGGTTGCCGCACCAACACATCTTTGCCCACAAAGACGTTATTGGATGAACCCGCGGGAAGGTCCTCGAACTCGATGGGGTACATCTGTCGCATTTTGGTTTCGTCCACACCTTTAAAGATGATGGGTTTGGGACCATCTTCGCTGGGGGCGATGGTTTCATAAAAATGATAGGGAGAAAACACATTCGCCATCTTGCTTTGTTTGAGGAAACCGGTGATCTCCTGCTGGTCACCGTCTGTGAGTCCTTCGCTGTTAAAAATGATGAGGTGGGCAGAGAACCCCAGTACGGCCTTATGATAGACGCGCTGGTATCCTGCCAGAACTCCCAGGGCCACCAGCACCATGAATGAGGCCAGAAAAATACCCACTGTGGAAACGATGATGAGCCACGAACGAAGTCCCTGGACACCTGTTCTGGAAAGATAGCGTTTGGCCAAAAATAAAATGAAGTTCATCAATTTTCCCTCATCACCTGTGTGATGTCGCGGTGAATCAATCGATACGCGGGAACACAGGCAATCAACGCGGTAAACAGGGGCGTGCCCAATAACAGACCTGTCAAAGTGATCACATTGATTGCCAAAGGCAATTCGGTAAAGCCATAGGCCTCGGGCAAACGGAACCCGCTTTTTTGCGCAATGACGGTCAACAGCAGGGCTGAGCCCACACCCACCAACGTCCCCAGGGCCCCCAGAACAAAACCGATCTGGATAAAAATCAACCTGGCCTGTTTGAGTCTCAGTCCCAAGGCGCTCAAAATGGCCGTCTCTTTGGATTTGCTCGTTCCAAAAATGGAAATGAGCGCTGCCATATTAAAACACGAAATCAAAAACACAAATATGAAAATGACAAAATACATGAGCTGTTCCAGCTTCATGGCCTTAAACAAATTGCTGTTGCGATCAAACCAGGTTTTCATCACACCGAGCTGCGCCCCCCGCCCTTGTTGCCACAGGGTCTGAATCTGGGCAAGAGACTCCCACTGTCTGGGAAAAATGTAATATTCCTTCTCCAAAAAATCATCGTCTGACAACTGTGCCAGACCACTCGGTGAGACAAGCGCAAAGGATTCATCAAAGGCCAACCGGCCCGTGGAAAAAATCCCCGCAAGAACAAAATCCCGCTGACTCGGTTCCATCTCCCCCGTCGGGCCGATGTCGGCAAAGGGGTGCGTGATCGACACGACTTCGTCATCCCCCGGGATAAATTGCAGAGATTCATAAAGACTTTCGCCAAGCAATACCTGATTGTCACTGCCTACAAAACCTTGCTGTGAAAAACCATCGAACCAGTACACTGACACCTGCTCCTGTTTGATATCAAAAAATTCCTGCCCTGCCGTTTTCACCTTGACTCCCATTGCGGACTGCGCGGGGCGTTGGATCAATCCATCAAACTGCTTATTGCAATAATAGGTCAGGTTAAATTCAGAATGTTCCTTTGAAAATCGGGCCAACGCCTGATCTGTCGGTCTGACACCTTCGGTGTCGGTCGGAACAAACAGCGGCGCCTCAAACCCGATAAGGGATGCCTGCAAATGAGAGGTTAAACCGTTGATGATGGTATCGATGAGTAAAAACACGAAAACCGAGGCCGCTATCCCCAAAACAGACACAACGGTAAAAACGCCTATCTGTCGGGTTTTGGCGGAGCGAAACAAAAAACGCAGGGCGATGGCAAAGGTGATCGGCACGGGCGGGGTATACAATCAAGCAATCAAGCAATCAAGCAGTTGTGCAATGTGCAATCAAGAAAGGAAGTCACCATTGTTTCATTGTTTCATTTCTTGATTTTGTATATGGACGCCTATGCCTGCTTCCCTCAATCACGAACTCAAAACCGCCATCCTGGCGGCCCCCAAGGCCGGGAAAAACC
>CAZGMS010000140.1:0-10424 GCA_964526915.1 uncultured Nitrospirales bacterium | reverse complement strand
GGCGTCTGTTCCGCGGTGTCGCCACCCCGGGGTGCCCCGGGGGGTCCTGAAAGGCCCCGGCCCGCCTCTCGGGGATGCGAGGTCTTCGTGAGAAGTCCCTGCAAATTATGAAAACCAGTGGTCACCAGATACTTGCCATCATCTCCCTGCATCCATTTCTGCGCCACATTGCCAAAACCATCCTCGACGGCAAACGAAGTGACATCAACACCGCCATTCTCGTTATACAATTTTTGTTGTGAATAATAGGGCCAGGCAGACCGCGTGTATTCATTTTCCTTGAGCGTTTGTGTCTTGCCATCCGTGCCAGTCACTTCTTTTTTGATCTCACGATTGAAATCGTCATAGGTCGTGAGCAACATCAAACCGTTGTTGTCTTTGATAGATGCAATGCGGCCCCTCTCGTCAATGCTCCTCACCAATTTGTGCCCCAACGCGTTGGTCTGCGTCTCCAGCACCGCCCCGCCAAAGCCAAAGGTCTGGTCGATTTTTTCACCGGTGGCCACATCAAGCACAGAGGTCATTTCACCACGACTGCCGCGTCCGTATTGTATCGATAGCCTCTGATCATCAAGCCCTTCACCCCCATCGGTCCAGCCCGCGGATTTGTCTTCCTGAGTCAAGACACCCTGGGTCAAGGTCTCGGTAGCACCGGAGTGGTTGTCGTAATAATAGGTCGTTTGCGACACCGCGCCGCTTGTCCCACTGATGGTTTGTTGGGCGATTCTAAAAAAACTGTTGGCACTATCTGCCACGTATTCATAATGCACGTCGATGGCCAAGGACGGATCACCGCCCCCATTATGTTTGTATGTGATGAGGTTTCCAAACTCATCCCAGGTAAAATCGATGACACTGGTCGCGGAGCCACTCACGCCGCCATATTCCGTGATTGTTCTCTGGCTGGGTAGATAAAACGCAGACCTGTCCCCAGACAATGCCTTGTAGGTTGTTTCAATCATGAACCGTCTCTTGAAACTATTGGAGGAACTGCCTTTGCCCATCCCTGTGGAGACCGAGGAAGCATCATACTGGGTTTGCGTGGTGATGACCGGCTCCAGATCTTCAATCAGGGAGTATTCGTATTCCGTTTTGCCCTTTATCGTTTCATCGAGAGACATAGTTTTGGAACGCCCCGCAAATCCAGCAAAAATCCCCCGATCAAATTTGCCATCGTCATATTCAAAGACCAGTCTTGAACTCGCCCCGGTAATGCCGTCCAGCGTTTCTATGACGTTGGCCAGATGCTTCACGTTGGGGGTGTCCTGCAGTTCTGACCAATCTCCAGACGGCGAAACTGTGGCCAGAGAGCGGTATCCTATGCCGGTTTGCCCGCCCTGATTGTTTTCCACGGTGCTGAGCAAATACGGTGGGGGATAAGAACCATACGTCACACTGCTGGTCTCCTCACCTTCTGCGTTCCCTTCTTCATCCGTCCACTGGGTTGCAACACGATCCAACACCCCATCGTGATTGAGATCAATCGTGCTTTGAACCGAGGTCGTGGCACTACTGCCAGTATTATTGCCAGCGTTGTTCACAACATTCGAAAACGAGATGGAGGCATTAAGTGTCCTGGCATACCACGCGGGAAGATCGCGTGGAGAGTCTTCAAACCCGGCCCCCGTGTTTTTGTACCACACATTTTTTTGGGTCAGATTCTCATGCTCCGCCATGGCCAGATCCAGCAGACCATCGCCATCAATATCGAGCAGTGCCTGATAAACAACGGCCGTCTTGCCATCCCTGTCTATCTCAGTGCTACTGAGAGTGTCCTGCCACATAATATACGGGGACCCCTCATCAACACGTTGCGTGTAGGGGGCTGGGGCAGACCAATAAATGTACCCGGGGGTTGCTCCGGGAATCCCCAGATCATGACCCGTGTTCAAATAGACGCGCCAAGAGGAGGTCGCGGCGTCAACATAATCCGGCAACCCATCGCCGTTCATGTCAAAAAAGCCACCTGTTTCATCTGTGTACGAAATGGATTTTGTCTCTGTTGAGTTGACTTGATTGACCGCTTCAGAGCAACTGGCATCAGTGTACGTCACGGTTCCGAAACCTGTAGCATCACCCAGATCACCTTCCGTACCTTGCAATACAGCAGTCTCGAGGGCATCGCAAAACTCAGAGGCATCCAATTGAATAGTGGTTTGTCTTTGCTTGAGGGTATATTTGACTTTACGCATGGCCTCCAGAGCAGGAGTGATTGTGAGTTCTTGATTCCACCCGCCACCGCGAACACCAGAATGTAACCAAACCCGTTGAGAAGAGGGGTGCACCAGATCCAACCAGCCATCACCGTTAAAATCCAGCGTGCCATACTGCACGTCTGTCGTGACAGACTCCGCACCCTCAATATTGGCATTGAGCCGCCAAGACGCCTGCGCGTAGGTCCATGTCTCCTGGGCATCAGTGGGCGGTGCTTCCGTAAAGGACACAAAGTCATCCGCGCCTTTTTTACCCTCCGTCGCCCCCAGAATATCCGCATCTGCGAGAGAATCCGATTTTCCTCCTGTGCCATAAAAAACCGTCCAACCAGCCAAGTCGCCACTAATGAGGTAATCCAGATAACCATCACCATCAAAGTCCACCACTTGGCGTGTGGCGTAAGAAATATTGTAGGGCAGGCCATTCTCATTACCCGCCATGAGAGTGGACGTGCCGAGCGTGCCGCCATCACTGACAACCTGTTCGGGGCTATTCCACGAAAAACTGCGCCGCTCGTGATTCACCCCCTGTGAGGTGACCTGCCAGCGATTTGTGCTCTCCGCCTCTTCGGCGGACGAGTCTATGACATCGGGCAAACCATCGCGGTTGATATCCTGCAGGACCTTGGTCGTATCGGTCTGGGTCACGCCCGTAGTGCCAACTGTGGTGACTGAATAACCAAGACTCTCCGGGACGTCACTGCTCGAACTCGTTGTCGCGTCGGACGCATCAAAGGTGGTGTACCCAAACAGGGCGAGCACCTCCGATGTCGCGCTGGTCTGTCCCTCCCGCTCAATGCGTTTCAAAAGATTGATCGCGTCCACTTCCTCGGTCACAAGATCGTAGGCATAGAGCCGATCATCACTGTCTTCATCATCGTCCGAATCCTGGAACCCCACGGCGGTCAAGGTTGTGACGGTGCCTTTTGAGGATGCGGTTTGTTTTTGTGAACCCGTCTTTGTGCCAGATTTCTTTGGGTCGGATGGCTTGGAAGCCATTGAGGGGCCCAGTGTCCCACTGTAGGATGAAGAGGCCCCCTGATCACACGTCCCCTGCCAGCCGCTCTGGATCGTGATTTTCTCAATGTGTTTATCAAAGACCTTGACAAAAGCCGCCCGCGCGTTGGTGCGAGAAACCACATTATCACCGTACGCGAAGGCCACTGTCACCAGATGATCCGCGCCCGTTCCGGTGTTCCCGCCATAGGCAATGTCCTCAATGCGACCACCATCGTCATAACAATACGTGATGTAATTGTTCACTGCATCCCTGGCTGTAACGACCCGCCAACGCTCCGTTCCAAAATCGGTACTTGCCCCCTGATCGGCCGCTGAGAGTTCATACGTGATCCCTCCGCTTTGTACGGTCCAGCTATTGCTACCAGGATGATACTCCGCAATGACAGTGGTTGAGGTTGCTGCCTTAAGATAAAAGCGATTGTCGTTCTCCCCTGAGGGTTTGAGCGTCCCGGAAAAGGAGGACCCACTCACAATCCATTCGGCGTTTGCCCACTCGTCTTTTTCCTTGAGCTCGTAATAGGAGACCAGCGGACGCCGGATTTCTGTAATGCCACCCAGCGACCACCCATAAGGCATTTCCAGATCCATCGTCCCTTCCGAGGAATAATTCAAAGTCACTGTAGGTGAAAAAAGGGCAGGAGGCAGGTCCAGCGAAACGGAATACGTAATGTCTCCCTTGTTCGTGGCCGTCGCCAAATCTTTGGTCTTTGCCATTTCGAATTTCTGTGTGTCCAGATACTGCAGGAAGGTGGGGGTCTGGCCATCGCCTGCAAACTGGTAATCCATAATTTCGATTTCGGAGGCATCCGATCCGGAAGTTTCTGCGTAGACACTGTGGGGTGTAAAAGTGATGCAGACCGAGATGGCACAGAGCACAATGCGCAAAGATACTGTACGTGAGTTATTCATAAAAGCCCCTTTTAAAACCTATACAGGTAATGATAAGCAAGAGGCGTGCCAGGACAATCCGGAAAAATAGCACATAACCAGATAATATTGTTATGTTTTGTTTGCCAAGGGGGCTCCGTCTTCAGGAAAATTGTCAAAAACAATGGTGGATTCTCATTTTGAAAGGCATTTTTTTCCTTCCAATCTGCACACCAAGTTAGGGGACATGTACCACTTAAGGGAGGATTCACCGGGAATTTTTTGGGACACAACAGGACTTAGAGCCCTTTGTCCCTCCCCTCCCTAAAGCCTTCGACTTTCTTGCGGGAGAGGCGCATGAAGAAATCGAACAGGACATTGGGAATCACACGCGCGCAATAATTCAAAACCAGCATCTGCCACGGAAAATACAGGCGGGATTTTTTGTTCTCAATCGCGCGACAGATCAACTCAGCGGCCCTTTGAGGTGTCTGGAGCCAGGGCATGAAACCATTTTTTTCCGTCATGGGGGTTTTTACGAAACCGGGGTGCACGTCGAGCACCGTGATTTTTTTTCCCATCAAATCAAATCGCATGGCCTCCAAAAAAGACGACAGGGCTGCCTTGGATGCCCCATACGCCGAAACCTGCGGCATCCCCCTGACAGAGGCCATGCTGGTAATCCCCACGATATGACCATGGCCCTGTTTGAGAAAAAAATCCTTGGCCGTCTCAATCGTGGCAATGGCCCCCAACAGATTCACATCAAATATTTTTTTGGTTCCTTCCCACGTATTCGTCCATTCATTGGTATTGAACCCCACGCCCGCATTGGCAATCACCAGATCGAGACCCTGAGCCTTTTCTATGGCCTGCGCCACATCAGTCATGTGTTGCTCATGATTGGCAACATCCGAGGCAATCACAGTGATCTGACAATCGGGATGTTGTGTTTGAATAAATTGTGTCCAACCCTGCATGAGGTCTAAGCGACGCGCCATGAGGATAAGGTGATACCCCCGCATAGCCAGTTCTTTGGCCAGCGCCATGCCAATCCCGCTACTGGCGCCAGTAATGAGAACAGTTTTCATTTCCATATGGCAAACGTGTTCAGGTGAGTTTTTTCGTGAACACATGAACACATGAACACGTAAAAAAATCAACGCTTCAGCGTGATTTTTTACACCAACACCGACACCTCAGGCCCCGCAGTGATGATGAATTTGTCGATGGCGGGCAACATGTCGCCATCAATGGTGTACGGCAAAGGCTCTTTTAAATAGATTTCCATCTTGTCAACCGCCGCATCCAAAACATCAGGAGAACCAGATGCCTTGCCTTCCCTGAGATTTAGCAGGTAGGGCATGAGATCGCCGGCATTGGCACTGATCCCCATGGCGCAGATCTTTTCGTTCTGGGTGAGCATGTGTCGAAAGACGTTGAACTCCAGACCCAATTGCCGGATGGAACCCGTGAACAGCGCCGAATAATTGGCAAACGGCCATTTGACGCCATCCACAAAAACATCGGCATCAAAACGTTTGAACATGCGCTTGATGGTCTTGCCCTGCACCACACCCGAGAGCAAAGAGGCCACCAAAGTCTTGCCCGCGATGAACGGATTCACCTCGGGGTTTTTGTAGTACTCCTCCATGAAATTGTAGATCACACCCATCCCAAAAATACAGCCGTAGGAATCGTTGATTTTGGTGAGCCTGAGCTTCCTGATCTCAAAATTCTTGTCTTCGTGATACTTGACCAAAAGCTCCGACATGAGTTGTTCGGTACTGCCTCTAATGCCCAGCGTGGCCGCGATGGTATTGAGCGTGCCGCCCCTGAGCAAGGTCACTTTGGGCAATGGTTTTTCGCCATAAATCTTGAGGAAGGCCGACAACGTGCAATGAATCGTGCCATCCCCACCAGAAATGGCCACAATATCGATCTCACGGGACTTGAAGGCCTCTACCACGCGGTACAAATCATCGAGGTCCTCCGTCGGGCGACAACTGGCCTTGTCACCGATGATGAAGGCCATGTGCTCCAGCTTGCCGGGATTCTTTTTATACTTTTTAGAAAAAGGATTTAAGACAACGCCAATTCCGGACATAAATAATAAAATGAATATCGAATATTGAACAAGGAATGTCGAATATCGAAATTTGTCATCCCTGCGAAGGCAGGGATCCAGAACGAATGCACATATGGATTCCAGCATTTCAGCCGTTGGACTGATCCCGTTTGCGGGACGCTGGAATGACAGCCCCCTTCGATATTCCCTGTTCCTTGTTCAATATTCGAAATTCATTTTTTCCCATCAAGTCTTCTCACCAACTCCGTCGCCAGATAACTGGCCACATGCGAGGGTTTGGTACCGGGACCAAAACCGGCATCGTACCCCAACTCCAGAGCCTCCTGATGTGTGATGCGAGGCCCACCGCAAACCCTGATCAGGTGCGCAGGGACGTTTTGGGCATTTTGCAGGGCCAATAGAAAATTTTTCAGTTCGGAAATGTGTTCGTCGCGCTGTGTGACCACGCGTGAGATCAGCACCGCGTCGGCCCGCATATCAATGATCTTTTTCACCAGATCATCGATCGCCACCTGTGAACGCAAATTGATGGCCTGAAAGGCCGAGTACCGCTCCAATCCATAGTCACCCAGATAGCCCTTCATGTTGAAGATGGCGTCGATGCCCACCGTGTGCGCGTCGGACCCGATGCACGCGCCCAAAACGATCGCCTTGCGTCCCAACTTTTCGGGAAGCATCTTGTTTATTTCGATGAAACTGTATTGCGGGTATTCCAGTTTGGGAACATCAATTTCTCTAAGGTCGATCGTGATAGGGGAGGCACCGTAAACCACAAAAAAACTAAAATCGGTTCCCAGGCTTTCCATCGTGATCACTCTGACGTTGGCAAATCCCATTTTTTCCATGAGCACCCTGGCCGCCACTCTGGCTTCTTCCGACGCTGGCGCGGGCAAAGTAAAACTCATTTGGACGGCCCCATCTCCCATCTTGTCGCCATAAGGACCAACAACGGGCCCATTTTTTTCTGCCAACAGCTCCTTGATTCTGGGATCAACCGACACGGGATGATGGTTGCGACGACGCCCCTCTGCGCTATTTTGACGATAATCTTTTTTATTCACGACGACCTCCGCGATTCTGACCGGGCAAAATCAACTCTGCAAAAGGGTTGAGGTAGCGACGGGATTTTTCGAACACGCCATCATACCCCCTTCCCCCTTCTTTGGCGCGGGGCATCTCGGCAAACATGCCCTTCTCGATCGACTCCAAAAGACCAATACTGGAAATGTCCTTGAGGAACCGGAACGAGCGATCCAACACATGCCGGGCCTGTCGCATGATCTTTCCGTTGGGAGAATACTCAATTTCATCGCTGAGGGATTTGGCGGACTTGAAAACATAGTTGGCGTTTTTTAACGACCAGTAACGATCCTGCAAATGCGGGTTGTGATTGGCTTCGGTGGCCATCCCCAGCAACTGGATTCCCTGATCAGTCATCACCCCGGCGACATTAAAAAGTGTGTCGAGCACATGACCAAAAAAAATGTCCCCCGTTTTGTGTTTCGTGGGGGGCATGTACTTGATGGGGCAACGGGGAAAGATCTCGCGGACCAATTGTGCCATAGCCACTTCCAACAGAAAACTGTCCTCAATGGCTGGGTCAATTTCGAAGGCGTGCCCCAGCCCAATCTGATCGTCGCGAAGGCCCGCGTGTTTGGCGAAACACTCATTGAGGAAATGACTCGACAACACCTGAAAATGATTGTTGAAGGCATCGGATGTGGTGAGGTAATTGTCTTCTCCCGTGTTGATAGTGATTCCCGCGCGGGCAATGATGATGCGGGAAAAGAACTGGTCGATGAGTGTGCGCTTCATGTTGATGTCGCGGAACAACACCCCGTACATCGCGTCATTGAGCAGGTAGTCCAGCCCTTCCATGGCCCCCATCACGGCAATCTCGGGCATACACAGTCCCGACGAATAATTACACAGGCGGATGTACCGCTTGAGTTCACGTGAGGTTTCGTCCAAGGCCCCGCGCATGATTCTGAAGTTCGTCTGCGTGGCGTAAGTCCCGCCAAAGCCTTGCGTGGTGGCTCCGTGCGGCACGTAGTCCAAAAGACTTTGCGCTGTGGAACGAATCACGGCAATCACATCGGCACCTTGATGGGCCGCGGCCACAGCGTGTTTGACATCCTCAAAAATGTTGCCCGTCGCCACAATCACGTACTTGAGCGGTGTCGGCGAGGTCCTGTACACGGCACGCATTTCCTCTTTTTTGTACCGCATTTTATCGATGTGCCTTATGGAATGGTCGATCCACGGTTTGAGTAACTCCATGGCCTCGTCGAAACTGACCTCTTCCAATTTATCGACGTTCACCTCGCCCCCGAGAAACTTTTCGGCAATCTTGCTCTGGTTCCAACGGGGATACCGTTTTCGGATCGCCGCCACAAAAAGAGCCGCGCCACTGTACAGGCGTCGCCGGTCCATTTTTTCGATCATGATGTTGCAAACGGGATACGGCATGCCATCTTTGTCTTCCACAACATCATCGAACCCCAGCAAACGAAGCACCGATCGTTCGATGGCCACTGTCGAATGTCTGTTGATGTATACCAGAATCGGGTGAATGATGTCTTCTGCCATTTCGCGACAGGCATCGATCATATCGCGATCCAAATTCAACTTTGCCATTTGTTTTCCCTCTCATCTCTTCTGCTTGATTTTGCGAAGCTCACTCAACGCGTCTTTTGGCTTCAGCAAGCGCCTGAGTGATCATCTCGTAACGAGCCCCCTCATCCTGCCAAGCCCGTTGCACATCGTCCGATAGGGCATCGATGGGGTCATAATACAAAAAGAATCTACCCGCCTTCACACTGGGAGCCGTATAAATGGAAATCCCTGTCTGCCGACTGTAAAATTCAAAACTGTGAATGCTGCGCTTGCCTCCCCCGCCCGGCGCGTCTACCACAAAGGTGGGGGTGTTGAAACCTGCCGTGGAACCCCGCACAAATTTTTCAATCTCAAGGCCCTTTTGCAGCGTGGTGCGCATGTCTTCGGCGCCCATCACCAGATCGTGCATGTACACATAGTAAGACTGCACGTTCAGATACCCCAACCTGCGTGTCAGCGTGACCATGGTCGTTTCATCGTCATTGACACCGCGTTGCAAGACCGCCTGATTGCGCACCGTGATCCCGTCTTCGGTCATTTTATCGAGCGCTTTCTTGGTGATCGACGTGATCTCGTTGGGGTGACTGAAATGGGTGTGCAAACAAACCTGCTTGTGCAATTTCTGCCCGTTCCTGACAGCCTGCGCAACCACACCATACCATTTGGGGTCTGACAGGATTTTCATGGGCATGATCGCCACACCCTTGGTCGCTATGCGGATACGGCGCACGTGGGGGATGTTGAGCAGAACGTCACACAACATCTGCAACCGCTCAGCCTTGAGCATGTACGCATCGCCCCCGCTGATCACGATGTCCTCGAGTTCCGGGTGCTGGGCAATGTAGGCAAAAACCTTCTGATACCGCTCATGATCCTGCGAAATATACACCTTGTCGTAATTGGTGGTCTCGGTCCCCACCGCATAACTGCGCGTACAATACCGGCAGTAGACAGGACAAATGTTCAGGGCCAAAAACAGGGCCTTATCGGAATACCGGTGTGTAAACCCTGGTACCGGTGAATCGGCCCGCTCCGACAGGGAATCCATGCGCAGTTCCGGATGGTCTGGCAACATCGTGCTCTTCAGCGGAATGAACTGTCGACGCAAGGGATCGCGCAGGGGGTCCGTCCAGTCGATCAGACTGATCACATAGGGCGATACACGCACGGCCATAGGGGCCTTCTGAAACCCCTCTTTGACGTCCTGATAAAAGTCACTGTTCACCAGATCCTTGAGTGTTGACAGCATCTCCTCGACACTTTTGACCGAATGCTTGAACTGCCACATGTGGTCCATGAACTCCTCTGGAGTCACGTCCTTATAGGCTGGGATTTTTTTCCAGAACTCTCCATCAAGCAAATTCCTGTGTTCACAAGACGACAGCGAGATCACTTTCTTGGGTTGATAAAATTTATCAGGCACAGAGTTCATAACATAACCAGTTCTATTTATTGAATATTTTACAAATTCGGCGACTTATGTCATTGGCCAGTCAAATTGTCAAGGAGACAAGAGCGGAGGGCAGGGTCAATTCATGAAGCCTTGGCACGACGCTGTTTTGGAGCCGGAGAAGATGGATTGACCATTCACGAGGCTGAGTATTGATATGAGTCAGCTC
>CAZGMS010000139.1:0-17298 GCA_964526915.1 uncultured Nitrospirales bacterium | reverse complement strand
CAATAGTGAATATCGTGAGCGCGCTGTGCACAGAAGAAAAGAGACTGCTGAACTCGTGCTGAACCTCATGAAAGCCTTGCCAACCTACAAGAGGCTTGGGCAACAGGGTGAGCTTCTCGAAATCGTGACCCTCCTGGAGGCGAACATTTCGTTGCGAGAGGCCATGCAAAGGCAGACACTGGAACATCTATGGAAAAAGGCAGGGACATTTGAAGCTCGGTTGGCCTTGGCTTTCGAGCACCCATTTTCTCGGCGTGAGATGACGCTCAAGAGGCGGTTGATCGAGGAAGAGATGGGGTCGGAAGTCGAAGTCCAGGCTGTGGCGGGGCGGATCAGACAAAACTTTGATGATCTTTATGGTGAGGGTGATGAGGTTCTTGCCGTGGAGCAAATACGTTATTTTTTTGGTAAAAGATATAGTTTTGAAACTTTGAATATTCTGTTGCACACCCATTCATCTGACCATAATTTGAAAAACACCATCAGCTCGATTCTTGATGAAGATGGTTTTCTCGTGGGTGCTCCCAAGGGTGAAGAAGTGGTTGTGCGACTGCGTCATGAGCTTCACAGTATAGATGCCATGCTGGACCAACTGTATTCATTACCCTTGCCAATCAGACTGTATGTGATCAAAAAATTTCTGATCGATGGAAAACTGATTGTGGAACCAAAAGAGCGACAGAGACTTTATAAGCTATTTTTGGACGAAACAATTGTTGCGTCTGAGCAAAACTCAGCCTTTGCTACTGTGATGAGAAATGTCGCGCAGGCTATGGCGGCGACCACGATTTGGGAGCCGATCTTTCACGCCATTACCCCAACTTTGGCCGAACACATTGCCCGGCCGCCACAAGCACAAACACCATGGACAAGTTTCGGATTTCCACATATGGCACAACGGGCAGAACTTATAGATTCCACTGAATTGATGAAGGCAATGGCCGAAAGCCCCTCTCACGCTACGAACCCAAGTGCCAGAAGAATTAAGGGAGGATTTGGCACAGAGGCCGGTGTGATTGTCAGAAAATGGCTCAAGGCGCAAGATGTAGCCATGGGTTCTCAAGGGAGTCGGCAAACGGCCATGCAGGTCCTCATAGAAGTTGCCCAGCGCGGCGGGGCCATGCCCGTGCGCTTTATGCAACTCATGCCGCAGTTTATTGACATGAACCCAGAGCAGGAAGAACTGTTTGGCGCCTTGTACGACGACATGCGCGGACAAAGTAAACTCGCGGCCATCGCGCTGATGGAGAAATCCTGGCCCGACATGTGGCGCCACGTCAAACGCGTTGGCAAACGCCTCGGTGGGGGGTCCCTCATGACAGTTTACGCGCTCGAAATGCATGATGGCAGTGCCAAGGTGGTGAGGGTGATCAACCCGAACATTGGTTACCATTTACAAATAACACGAGCACTCTTTGATCAAACCATCGACCAGATGAAACTGCAGGGCCACATCAATGGGACCATGCACGAAATACTCAAAATTCAGGTGCAACTGGTCGATGAGTGGACGAAGGCTGAGCTTGATTTTTCGGCGTTTGAGGAGACCGAAACCAAACTACGGACATTGCATGGGCGGGATTACGGCGGGTACTCTCTGTTGATTCCCGACTCGAGGCAGACGGAGTACGCTATTCCCGCCAACAGCGTTTTTCAAATCGAGGACCGGGTTGAGGGGCACAACCTGACCGCTTGGGATGAACTGGCCGGGGAGAACGACATGCGCGGTGTGGTTTCGTGCATTGTGCGAGGATTTGTCGATCAACTGGCCTTGGGTCAGGTGCATGGTGATGCCCACCCCGGTAATTATCGTGTGACACCGGATCATCGTGTGGCGATCCTGGACCGGACCATGAGTCTGACGTTTACCGCTGCGGAATCTGCCCTGTTTTTGCAGGCCATCAAAGGACCGATTGACGCTGGTTTTGTCATGAAGGCCGCTTCGTATTTCCTTTCGCTTGTTGAGCCGTCGAGGCGTACACAGGTGCAAGCATTTGTTTTGGGGGAACTTGCCCAGATGGCAAAGGCTCTTAAAGAGGGAGAGTTCCATCAGGTGAACGGGTCGCTGGTAAAGTTGCGTGCTCTTGGGGTGAAGGTCCCGCTCAAACTATCCTTGCTGTTGCGCAATCTGCATTTCTATCACAAGATCACTGTGAGGGCCGGATTTGCCTCGTTGCAGGAGGCATTTGAAAGGTGCCAGTCCCCGCAAAGCTTCGCCACGGGGCAGGCCCCGCAAAGCTCCGCCACGGGGCAAGCAACAATCAGACATAAAAGTGCCACCCACATTTCTCATGCCTGAGCATTCATGAGTGAAACCACCAAACAGATGTGGTGCATTCATTTATAGAAATCAGGGCCATTCAATAATAGAATCTAGATGAGAAAAAAATCTTGCACCTTTTAACTGGAATGCAATTTGGAGTGGGTTCTAAAGATGCCATCGTATCGAGTTGGGGGTCCTTGCCACTATCAGTTTTCACCTCTCAAAGAGGTTGTGGCAAACGCAAAGATGGATAATCATAATCACCACCGTCAACAAATTCCCAGACATCATCAAAATCCCAGGGGGGACTGAAGGTACCCAGAAGTTTCATGTCGGCGTCGGTTTTGCCTGAACCACATTTTGCTGCATCAACACAAGTGTCAGCCGCAACCAAAGATGTTTCAGTATCCCAAAATGAAGCCGTGCATGTTCCGTCATCGTTGAAAGCTCCCACCAGACCACCCACATTGTCATCACCAGTCACAGGGCCCACAGCGTATGTGTTTTCAATGGTTGCCTGGTTTGTTCCTACCAGTCCGCCAACATTGCGTGTGGCGTTCGTGACACTGTCAGCGAAAGAATCGTTGATACTGCCAAGCACATTGGAGCCAACCAGGCCTCCCACGTGCTCACCCCCCTCTACAGCACTTTGGGCATAGGTATACGCAATGGTTGATTCGTTGCCGCCAACCAACCCCCCTACAGCCATGCCACCTGTTACATCGCATTCTGCCTGCACACTCAGAATGTTGCCCGTGGCGTTCCACCCCACCAGACAACCCACATCAATACTGTCTGGTGCATTCACATCAGCACTGGCAAAAGAATCATAAACGAGGCCCCAATTTGATCCCACAAGCCCACCCACAAAAAGAGTCCCCACCGTCGCGGTGACAGATCCCAGCGCCTGTGAATGTTCAATGTTGCCGTTGTTGTCTCCCACAAATTGCCCCAGCCACCAGCCCGCACTGTTCACAACACTATCGGAGGAAGACGATGTGATGTTACCCGTATTTTCAGCCACAAACCCGCCACAGGGTCCCAACCCAGCATCGCCGGCCACTGTGACAGCATTGGATGAGTGAGATTCCGAAACAGTGCCATCGTTTTGTCCCACCAAACCACCCACCATGTCTTTTCCAGAAACATTATTGTCACTGGCATAGGATGACGTAATCGTGGTGCCAACCAAACTTTTTCCAACCAGACCACCCACGAGACTGGTGCCTGTGACATCACCTTTAGCATACGAATCGATAATACTGCTCTGATCACAATCAGCGCCGTTGCCGCCGGCCAGGCCGCCCAACAAAGGGCAGTCTTCACAAATCACATCCACAATTGCATAGGCATTTGTGATTGTTCCGCAATTAATTCCAACAAGTCCGCCTGCCGTGCCCAATGTGGGGGTCACAACACCTGTTGCGTACGAGCCATCGATTGTTGAATCCGCT
The DNA here is from genome assembly GCA_964526915.1 of uncultured Nitrospirales bacterium. GTDB lineage: Bacteria > UBA10199 > UBA10199 > UBA10199 > JADGCS01 > JAHJDR01. The sequence continues at coordinate 13,581 of CAZGMS010000139.1, read as the reverse complement.
GATGTGTAACCCGCCAACCCGCCAATGATCAATTCTCCCCCAATGTCGATATCTGTGAGCCCCAGGTTCTGCACTGTGCCAGACAATACGCTGATGAACCCCACATAAGTTTCATCAGGAAGATTCAGTATGATATTCGAAATGGTGTGATGATTACCATCGAAAGTCCCCAAAAAAGCCTGATCCCGCCCATTGCCAATCATTGTAAAATCGCTCCCCGTCATATCAATATCTGCGGCCAAACGAAATGAGCTGGTGAGATAATGAGTCCCAATCCGGTTGAGTTGTTCTGGTGTGCAGAGGAGATAGGGATCATCCTCTGTGCCAGTCCCACTCTGAAAATCACCATCAGGAACTCCATCGCAAACAGGGGCTATGCTTTCCTCACACAGCACAACGACATCAGTCACGTTTGCTCCGTCCACAACACCAGCACCATGCCCATCATCGCCACCAGTCACAACACAAGCAACATCGTCAGGTGTTGCCGCAACTGTCACAGCATAGGCTTCTCCTGTGACCAGATTCAGATTGAATGCAAAGCCCCCATTTGCCGTCAGCGACAAGGCATCAGTCCCATTGTTTTCAAGAATCACAGTGCCCACAAGACCATCAATCGTCCCACCAACGCTGTATGTTTCAGGTCCTTCCGGAGTCACTTCGGTTGCTTCGGTTGTGAAAACAATCTCCAAGCCTGAAAATAGACCATTCTCATTGGCATCGCAGAACAAAATGTCCGGTGTCATGCAAAAAGTGTGCTCAATCCCGGCGGAGAGAGGCGAAGACGGTGTGAGCGTAAACGAAGTGACACACTGTCCTGTTTGATTCTGCGAGATCGTGGACTCAATGGCACGATCGGGATCACAAACAGTGGGTGTGGCAATAGATGACACCACCATTGGCCATGATGACTGCGAGGACACAATGAAAAACGTGTTTACGTTTACACTTTCTGACATGACGGTGTCAGAAAAAACAACAGTGAACGTTTGATCAACGGGAACATCTGTCGCACCGTCAAGCACGTTGAGATTCACAATGCCATGACCTGAGACGGCGAACTGCGGTCCTGTGGAGCATGCAGGCAGAACAAAAATACAAAATAAAATGATCAAGATTATATTTATGTCATCACAATTCATCATCTAAGAATGGCAGTCAACGAATCGTCCTATTCATGCCACACCGGATAACACACCACCCCCACCATTGACAATTCTCAAAACGGGACTATATTTGGACGACAGTTATGAGAATGAGACGTGATTTTTTAGGTGCCAGTCCCCGCAAAGCTCCGCCACGGGGCAAGCAACAATCGGACATAAAAGTGCCACCCACATTTCTCATGTCTGAGCATTCATGAGTGAAACCACCAGACGCGCACCAGTGTCAAAAAAACCCACTTGAGGCCGTTCACAAAGACGGTATGAAGGCCGGCAAGTGTGACGATCCAGATACCAGGCTCCACATCATATTCCCTTCCATAAAATACTTTGGCGTACCTGCATTGATGCATCGGAGCCGAAGCAGGTTTGGAAAGCATTTGGGTCCTGGTTGTGTAAGATTCTATTAGAAAAAAATTCCCACACCCCACATGATTTGACGTTTTGAACTATCAGGCTTGATCGTCGTTGCAAGCTTCACAAAGGTTGTAGCCAGTTCATAATCATCAGCCTCTCTGGCAATGGCAAGCACAATGTCTGAAATAAAATCCTTGCCATAACCTTTTTCATGCATCGCCTTCACCGCATCTGGCAAACTGGTATCAATGCTTGCCAAATTTAAAGGACTTCTCGATCGCCAAACACCCAGCAATAAATCAATAATCTCCTGATGACTGAATCCCACTTCTACAAAAACCGGATAGTTTTCAATCATGTTGTGTTGGCAATAGTTTTCACAAGTGCCACAATTTATTTTCTGTAATCGTGAAACATAATCCAAAAGATGCTCAACAGAGATCCCGTGTGATAGGCAATAAGGTACCAGATCAACCACGTCAGACGTGTTATCACGCATCCAAGGTTTAACTGTCTGTAATATCGTCGTGAGATAGTGTAAAACAGTTCCGGGATCAGCCTGTGCCTCAGCCAAATTACGTCCTAAACCCACAAAACTGCCATACAGGGACAACGCTCCCAATGAACGCGTTGTGGCTAAAAGTAAAAATATTTCATAAATTTGGTCAGGTTGAAACCCCATAGAAAGAAAGGCCTGCACAGCCTCGTTCATATCGCGATGATCGTTGCCGTCTGCATTGAAAATACTACGTGCACCAGCATTTGCCCTAATGTTTGTGTTACGATTTTGTATATAAATTTCTAAAATTTGCTCTTTTGACAACCCCGCATCAATAAGTGCGGCCAGACCAGAAAATACACTTTCGTTTGCGCCATGTCGAAAAAAGTCTCCTTCATTCAGTATCGTAAATATTTCTGCTTCCGTATATCCTGCCAGGCCTGCGGCCACCAAGGCGACATGCGCAGACGGATAAGAACAACTAGCCCCCTGCTCAGTAAGATACATCAACGTATGGTAACCTCCCATTTCGTTTCCGCGCGATGCAAAAGCACTTTGCACCTGATCAAAATAAGAATAGGCCGTCTTGATTTTCTTAACATAACAATCAAGATGCAGAGGTTCATCATCTTCAACCTGAAGGTACTCCCACATTTCAACAGATTCACCAGAATCTTCAGTGTCATATTTTTTCACAAATTCTGCCGCTTCTTCTTTTGTGACATGAGCATCTCGATCAACGTCATATTTCCAGAAATCATCCACAGCTGTCACAGACTGGCAGTTTGACCCATAATTTGGAAAACCATAACAGTCATTCATAAGCACCCCAAAAAAATTACGAACAGTTTAACTTACCTTTAACTTACCCTTGTTTTATGCTATCCTATCCAATATTTGCAATACGCAAGGTGCAGTTTTGTTGGACAAGTAATAAACTGAATAAATTTCAATAGTTTGCCGAATCAAACCCTGCTGTTCGACAAGGCCAAAGCCCTTGCCCATCCTCCCCCCACCATTGACAATTCTCAAAACGGGACTATATTTGGGCGACGAAAAATCGGATGCTGTGGATCGCCGTGTCCCTCAACATAGGTTTCGGGACTCGCGATAACGTCAGCACGATTATTTTTTACAGGAACCCTTATGACCAACACAGAAAAAACCCTTACTTTTCAGGCAGAAGTCAAACAATTGTTAAGCCTCATGATCAACTCACTCTACAGCAACAAAGAAATTGCTGTGAGAGAGCTGATCTCCAACGCCTCAGACGCCTGCGACAGGCTCAAATTCTCGGCCATCTCCAACGACGCCCTTTTTGAAGGCGATAACAACCTTAAAATTCGTGTCTCGTTCAACAAGGACGATCGCACCCTCACCATCAGCGATAACGGCATCGGCATGAACGAAGAAGATGTCAAAACGCACATTGGGATCATCGCCAAATCGGGCACCAAGGAATTCTTTGAATCGCTAACCGGCAACTCCAAAAAAGACGCCTCTCTCATTGGGCAATTTGGCGTAGGCTTTTACTCCTCCTTCATCATCGCCGACAAAGTGACGCTCCTCACCCGCAAGGCGGGAGACCCCGAGGACCAAGCCGTCATCTGGACCTCAGCCGGTCAAGGCGAATACACTATCGAGTCCACCAGCAAAAAAACACATGGCACCGATGTGACGCTCCACCTCAAAGAGGGAGAGAACGAATTTGTGGATGAGTGGCGGCTCAAGGAGATCATCCGAAAATACTCCGACCACATTTCCATTCCCATTGTCATGACGGTTTTTGAAGACGGCAAGGACAAAAAGGAAAAAACCATCAAGGACGAAACCATCAATCAGGCCAGCGCCCTGTGGAAGCGCCCTCGCATAAAAATCAAGGACGAGGAATACAAGGAATTTTACAAGACCGTCTCCCACGATTTTGGCGACCCGCTCACCCACACCCACACTCATTTGGAAGGCACACTGGAATATTCTTTTTTGCTCTACATCCCCACGGAGGCCCCGTTCGATCTGTGGACGCGGGAGCACAACAACGGTGTCAAGCTGTACGTCAAACGCGTTTTCATCATGGATGATTCCGACAAGCTCCTGCCCAAATACCTGCGCTTTTTGCGCGGCGTGATCGACTCCAACGATTTGCCACTCAACATCTCCCGCGAAATATTGCAGGATAACCCGATCATTGCCAGCATGCGCGGGACCATCGTCAAAAAGGTGCTGGATCAGCTGGATGATCTGGCCCAAAATCAAAAAGAAAAGTTTGCCAAATTCTGGAAGGCCTTTGGCCCTGTGTTCAAGGAAGGGGTTGTGGAAGACTTTGCCAACAAAGAGCGCATTGCCAAGCTCTGCCGGTTTGCCTCCACGTTCGACGACAAAGAGACTCAAGAGATTTCACTGGACGATTACCTGTTCCGCGCCAAAAAAGAGCAGGACAAAATCTATTACCTCACCGCCGATACGTTCCCCGCGGCCAAAAACAGTCCACTTTTGGAAATCTTTCGCAAAAAAGGCATTGAGGTGCTCTTGCTCTCTGACCGCGTCGATCACTGGTTTGTCTCGCAACTCAACGAATACAAGGGCAAGCCGTTGCAATCCATTTCCAAGACCGACGTGGACTTAAGCAAATTCGACGCCGACGGTTCTGTCAAAAAAGAAGACGGCAAACCCAAAGAAGAGGCGCAACACAAAACGCTCATTGAGCGCATTCAGAAATCCCTCAAGGATACAGTCAAGGAAGTGCGCGTCTCACAACGCCTGACCACCTCTCCAGCCTGCATTGTCTCTGCCGAACACGACATCGACCCGAGCCTCAAGCGCCTGTTTACAAAAGTCGGACAAACCCTCCCCACGGACAAACCAGTCCTCGAGGTCAATCCCGAGCACATGATTCTTCGGCGCATGTCGGCGGAGAGCGATGACAAGCGGTTCACCGATTGGTCACAGGTCTTGTTTGACCAAGCCATCTTAAGCGACGGTGGCCAGCTCGACGACCCGGCCGGGTTTGTAAAAAGGCTCAATGAGCTGATTGTGAGTTTGGGATAAATTTTCGGACACCGTCACTTAAACAAATTCCCCATCGCCAATTCACACGCGTCAATCTTCCTGAAGGCCCATAAATAGGCTGTCAGCGACAAACGAATCCTTTTATTGTTATCGTGAGGATCAAAGAGGACCACAAACCGCACTTCTTTTTGACCCTGTTGATTTCGGGGATATTCAAACTCAACAGAGGCAATGGTGTAAGCGTGCCTATGACGGATGGTGTGACTCTCCCGTGTCACCGGGTCGGTGAAGCGCAACTGACCAAACTGACCATTTGAATTCGTGGAGGTTGTGGCCACATCCTTTCCATTATGGAAATTCAGCAGATAAGCCATCCCTCGTTCGGACAGGTGGTTTGGATGCTGGCCCGACAAGCTCTCGTCCAACTGCAGTCTTTCAGCGATAATGCCATCACCCAGCAGGGTCACAATCGCCTCACGACTGAAACCACCCTGATCAATCACAGAACGATCAACTGGCACATAAGTGGCCCCCCTCTCACCTTTTAGAAGTTTACAATAGACGGCCTCCAATATTCTGTAGCCATCGGGGCCTGATACAGGCTCCAATGATTTCCTAGAATCAATCTCATCGGGCCGCGAATAATCAGGCTCACCCCGGTGTGGATTGTGGCAAGGCCTTAGATTTTCGCGCGTGATAATGATCTTCCGGCCGTTGAGAAGTCCCAGCGGTACGGTCACCTCCCAGCCTTCTTTAACGGGCCTGATGGACAGCCGCATGAGTGCCTCAAAATTTTCGGGATCGCTTGTGAGTGCTTTAAGGACAGATATCAAATAACAGTTGCCCACGTTTTGCTGATGAAATTCACCACCAAAAAGCGCCTGGAACTCTGCGTATGTCATCTTGGCATGATCACGTAGTAATGCGACACGTCGGCTCAGGTGCCAAAATGCGGTCTGCTCCCCATTAACTGCATCGAAAATTTGCTGATCAGTCGCTATGTATTCCAGGGGAACAGTGAGTTCCAGTTCGTTGGGCCGTTCCACATGACCAAATAATATTCTTTTGACTCCGTCGATAAAACCATTGGCCGCGTGCTGTGTGACTTCATCGGCTGTCATGGCGCGTCTGACAGTCACGCGTTGCCGCAGTGTATCAAAAGCGGTGATGGTCCAACCCCGTTCAGGTACCTTCACAGGCCCTCTCAATCCCTGACGCGTACGCAGGACTGTCACGACATCTCCCAAGCGGTGCCCTCGATATTCTTCGGTTGCGTTCACAATATCCCTCAAGCGTGAGGGGGTGACCATGCACGTGGCGTCTGGCTGATGGGCGATGGTCCTGGGCGCATCGGACACGCTGATCGTTCTCGCAATATCAATTTCAAAGACAGGAGGGTCACAATAAAACATGTCGGTCGTATGCGGTTTGCACCCGCCTAGATTGCGCGCACGGACAAGCTGATACCCCGCAAGCCGCGGATAAGTACGGAGGGCACGACGACAATGGGCATCGATTTCGTCCAGAGCCTCTGGGGGAATATCGTGATAAACAGGCACCTCAACGATCACATTGGCCCGCCCACGCACTGTCTCTTGAGCCTCCGAAAACAACCTGATCACATCACTCAGCGTGGCCACATATGACCAGGCCCTCATCTCCGTATCCCAATCTCGCGTCACATCGCTCAATAATGAAAACGGGAGAATGACCTTGAAGGTCAAAGTGTATTTTTTAAAAACAATGACGTCACCGTTTCGCAATATGAGGTGGGAATTACGGAGACCTTGCTGGTGTCTCCCCACGGCGATTTCATCGCCGTCCCTCAAGACAAACAAGGGATGGTCTGTTCGCAAGACATACCGGCCCTGTTCAAAAGAAATCCGTGCGTGATTTTCGAGCAACCCCGCCGATCTGGGATCAACGTCTCCAAACAGGGCGCTGTTTTCCAATCCCAAGATATATGTGCCTCCATTCCCCCTTGCCATCGACATGAGTTGGCCACGCATCACTTCTCTGGCCTGCATCTGCATACGTGTTGTATTATATGGCCTCTGCGGTTGGATCATTGCAACACCTGCCTTTGCGGGTTCAAAGGTCCTTATACCAGCAGGAGGCGTGGGTGGCACAAATTTTTTCACCTCGCGAGGTTTGGGTTGTTCGGGCAGGGGAGAAGCAACGGGAGTAATCGGCTTTTTAAATTTGAACCCCACCACCCTGAGTTCGGGTTGAACATCGAGCGAAAATAAAACGATGTCACCATCGATCAGTTCCACTTCATCGTCAGCAGATTGACTAATGCTCCCATCTGGAAACCGTGCTGTGCAGTGACCATCAAATATATCAAAACGGGCTTTGCCTCTTTGTACAGAAAATCCATTTTTATGCACAGCTCGAACGTAACATCGTCCTCTCGTATCCCTCCCCATCACACAGTGGTTCGCGGCAATCAGGTTTGAGGCACTGTGCAAAAAACCATCTGGCAAAAAAAGTGTGCCTTTACCGAGCGTCACCGTGTTGCCCTCATTCAAAGCCATGAGGGCATCTGTCAGCACAGGAGGCATAGCAACGACTGTCGGTCTGATTTGTCTCCGCCCTGCCCCAGCTTCGCCTCGAGCAGAAGCCACTGCCTGCTGTGCGGTACCGTGGACCACAGCGGCATGGGCATGGGAGGTATCGTGACTCGCAGGGTCAAGCACCCCTTGACGAGTATGATTGGCTCCAACCTCCACTATGGTTTGCGGTCCGGCTACGCTTGATGCTGCCCGGTTGGGACGAAGACCCAACGCCGGTGCCACGGCAGGCACAGCAGGAACGGAGCCAAGGACAAAGGGAAGTCTGGCGGGTAAACAGGGCATACTTCCTTACTATTATCGGCAGATGACGTGTGATGTTGTGTGATTTTTTTGAAAATAATCAGAATAACGACAATGATTTCATAATTGTTGCTTATGCGACAAATAGAACAGGCATGAGCGTTGCATTCCCTATCAAACCCTCATGAAGCAATTCATCGCCAAGGGGTTAATGGGAAAATAATTCCGCCTGTCATAAAGGGCAGCCCTTATAACACCCATTGATGCACCAATTCCCTGGCAAGCTCCGGCATCACACCCGCAAGTCTCGCCAGATCGAGTATCGTGAAGCGTGACCGCATTTCATGACTGACAGACCAAATCCTGACAAACTCATCGATATCGCGCACGCCAATGTGTTCGCTCTTGTGTGCGGCCCCCGCCTGACGCAAACACTCCTTGATCACGTGTGGCGCACGCACATATTTTTTGAGTTCCTGTTTGATCTGCGCCCACCTTTGTGGGCTCTGCAACTGCACGAGGGCTTCCTTGGCCTTGAGAAGTTTGGTTGCATACTGTCCCCTCACCTCGTCCGATAAGGATGTCCAGAATACCTCATTGTGAAATTCCTCCAGAGGCCGCCAATCCACAACATCCAGAGATAAGACCTTTTCATACAGGGTCGCCGACAGGATCGTCCCCACCCCCACCTGACGACCATGCAAGTCGTGTTTGCCACCATCGCGATGAGCCAACATATCGAGTGTGTGCGAGAGCAGATGTTCTCCTCCCGATGCCGGGGAGCTCGAACCAGCGATGCTCATGGAGACGCCAGAATAACACAGCGCGAAAAACAGGGCACGGATGGCCTGAGGATCACGATCACGAATCCCTTGCGGGTTGTTTACATAAATTTTTTCCTGCTCGGCCACAATGTCCACGGCGTATTGACAAAAATACTCACCAAAGAGCAGTTCGTTGAGCTTCCAATCCGCCGAGCTGACAGGCTTGGCCAAAGCGTCTCCCAGACCCGCCGTTGTGAGCTCAGCGGGAGCCGATTCAAGCACCGAAGGGAGGGCAAAAACATATTCCGGCGCCCGAGCCTTGAACAATACCTTTAAACCGTTGACTTGGGCCGCCACGTTAGCCGAGGCGTAACCGTTCATCGACGCCGCTGTGGCAAATACAAGATACGGAATTTTTTTCTCAAACGCCACCCACTTGGCCAGATCGTTAATCACCCCGCTCCCCACAGCAATAATGAGATCGGATTCGGGCAATGTGCGCATGATTTGCTCTTTTGTGACATCATCGCAGACAGGGGAGAGACTGTCATTGCGATGACACTGACGATCACTCACCAAATATTTCTGCAGGTGATGATGCGTGCCCTGCTTAATCGCCCTGCACACCTCATCACCCAACACGGCTTTCGTTCTCACATCGAACATGACCGTCATGTTGCACTTTGGTTTTTCGGACACAATGTGTATGAATCTGTCGAGGGCATCGACAGAATACACGATGTCCCTTGTCGTGATCGTGTGCTGTCGAGAACATTTGGGGCAGGCGAAGGTGGTGCCCAATTGGGATTGAATAGCCATTTGCGTTGCCATCATACTTGTACAGACAGACTCGTGAATATCGAATATTGAATGTCGAACAGGGAATAATGAAACGTATTTTGTCATTCCAGCGAAGGCTGGAATCCAGGTCGCGTATTTCTGGATCCCAGCGTCCGCTGGGATGACACCCTTCAACATTCGATATTCCTTGTTCGATATTCGTTATTCGTAATTCATTTTGGATTCCTGCCTACGCAGGAATGACAAAAGTGATCTACCCTCTTTCCAAAATAAATACAACGCCCCCGATCTATAGACATGACCACTGTACATATAAAAGACTTTCCTGAGGACTTTTTTTGTAGCCCACGATAATCCCTGCGTTTTTTTGTGTGGCACAATCCGTGCAATCTAAGTGGACATGAAGCGCATGATTTTGATAAACCGTTCATCGATCACAAACCTGTTACTGATCGTTTTGTGCGTGGCGATGATATCGGGTTGTCAGGTTGCCCCTCTCTCCTCCAGTGATCTTGATAATGATGCCTCCGGAGATCCCACAACCTCTTCCACGATATTGACAGGCACCATCAGCGGCCTGAACCTGACAGACAGCACACAAACCGAGATTGACTTTGGTGATTTGGATGATGACGAGAACATCCTGCTGGTCCTGTACAGTTCTAGCGGCGATACAGATTCTCTTGGATTCGAATTGGGAGATGTGAGCGAATCCGCATCACCATCTTATCTGACACAAAACCCTTCACTTGACGCTACAGCCGACTTTAACGATCAATTGCGTCAACTGGAACAAGGTCTCAATGAAAACCCTTTGGAGAACGCACAACCCTCCACAATGAGATACGCCACACTGGGATCCACCCGGGTGTTTAAGGTGATCGACTCCACAGCGACGACCGAAACCTACAACCTCGTAACCGCCGAACTCAGGGTCACCTCGGGCGAGGTGAACTTTTATATTGATACGCGGGATGCCGCGTCGCTGGATGATGCCGATTTGGAAGGGCTCGCGGCCCAATTTAGAGTTGACGAAGAAAGAAACCTTTTTGGACAGGAATCCGATGTGGACGGCGACGGAAAAATTGCCGTGTTGTTCACCCGCGCAGTCAATGAACTCGGCGGTAGCAGCGGCGGTATCATCACGGGTTTCTTCTACGCCATCGACCTGTTCGATAGCAGTCTCTACGAGGCCAGCAACGAGATGGAAATTTTCTATACCATCGTTCCAGATCCGGCAGGAGATTATGGCACGGCCATTTCTAAGGAATTCTGTCTGTCCAATATTCATCCCTCTGTTCTGCCCCATGAATACCAGCACATGATCAACTTCAATCAACACTACATCGTCAACGGAGCCGGCGTGGAAGAATCGTGGTTAAACGAGGCCCTCTCGCATCTGGCTGAGGACATGGTGAATCTCAACAGTGCCGGTTATCTGGAAGAAACCAATGTGGAAAATCCCGCTCGTGTGAGTTCGTATCTGGAAGACCCAAACAGTTTGTGTTTGAGCTGTGGCACAAGCCTCTCCCAACGAGGGGCCTCTTACCTGTTCCTGCGCTATCTGTACGAGCAGGCCCAGTTGGGTCATTTTGCTGAATTGACTAATGGTGCGGAGTTTCTGGACCTTCTCGTTAACTCTGATCTGACCGGAACGGACAATCTCAAAGCGGCCCTCTTTGGTAGCAGTTCAGCCGATACGGAATTCAAAAACTCTGTGGGCAACTTCGGTCTGGCCGTCTATTTTTCCAACACAAACACGACCTCGGACAGTGTTTACGAATTTCAGGGAATCAATTTGAGAAGCGAACAGGATGACAATCGCGGTACGATCCTCAATGGTCCCAGCATCCAGACCATCGCCTCACTACCCCTGACCGACACCCTGTCTGGCATTTCGGTCTCATACCTGACCATATCCGGCCAGACCATAAACGATCAGGGCGGCACCCTTCAGTTGACCATCCCCTCAGGCGCAGAAATCGGCGGTTATGTGATTAGAGAATAATCAAATCAATTCCCAATACAGATCCAGACACGTATTGGTAGCCAAAGCGCCGGTTCTAAAGCCTGCCTTGACCTTGTCGCCAATCTTGATTTGACGTTCGCGATTGATGAGATAACTTTTGACAATGGTGGCCACACCCGGAATCTGCACATCGATCTGGTAGTACGGTGTTTCGATTTCCAAACCTTGCCCACCACGTTCGACGTAGGTGTAGGTAAAGATTTCTCCCACAGGGTTTTTGACTTCTTCCCATGCCATTGGCTTGTGACAATCGGGGCAATCGGCTCTTGGCGGCAGCCACAGCTCACCCTTGCCGTGACTGATGGGACACTCCGGATTTGTACACTTCGTTCCCAACAGTTTGCCCTGCGTCAGCCCCTGAAAATAAGGCGTCAGCATGCCGAGCGTGTGATGATGCGTGCCCACATCACCCTGAAAGCGCGGGTTGTCGATGACCCAAAACTCACCAACCGATTTGATTTTAGCTGGCGTTGTATTGAGTTTAACTTTATTTGATTCTTTTGATGAACAGCAACAGTCACACATAACAATTCCTTTCGTCGATCGTGGATCGAAGATCGTGGATCGAAAATGCATTGTTCGATTTACGATCAACGATTCACGATGCACGATGCCATCACCACGCCTTCTCCAACACCCCCACGGTCACGTGAGAGCCCACACCCGCGTGCGAGACATAAGCGCCACGTCGGGGATTGGAAAGTTGCAAGCTCTGCCAATCGGCCGGTTTGGTTTTGCCAAACCTCTGCCACATCTTGGGATCACCGTGAAATTGATCGTACTTGCCCTGCAACTGCCATAAAACCTCGGCGGCAGAAAAGATACCCGTACAGCCCACGGCGTGCATGCTCCCCAACAACCCGCCAGACAGGTTGGACGGACACTTGCCCGGTTTGCCGGTCTTGGGATTTTTGAAATAACACTCGCCTGATGTCACATAATTCTGCTCCTCCCCGTACAATGTAAGACCCACATCACCGTAAGTCTGTAAATCGGAGATGGTGAAGGCATCGTGTGTTTCGATGAGGTCCAGATCTTCAATGGGATTTTTGATGCCTGCCATGTTGTAACAAAGATACGACGCAAAACGCGTGGCCGCAAAACTCTCAAAACCCGGCCAACGACTTTTCTGTTCCTTCAAATCAGCATAGAGTTTGTTATAATCCGACGCCTTCTCATTGGGCAACAGCGGGATTTCCATATGGCGACGATCGCCCGTTCTCAAGGTATGCGACCCACCGGCCGTATACAATTTGACCGGCTTGTCAGTCAGTTTGTAAGCCATCTCTTCGGAACAAAGCAACACCGCCGCAGACCCGACAGACATCGCACAACATTCCAAAAAACGCAGGGGATCAGAAACAACAGGGCTTTCCAAAACATCTTTTATGGTAAATTTACCCGGCTGTTGTGCAAAGGGGGAATGACAGGCATAACCGCGATTCTTGACGGCGATTTCGGCCCTCACCTCGGGGCTCACACCGTAAATTTCCTGAAAACGTCTGGCCATGGGGGCGTAGTAACTGGCATAATTGCGGGCCAAGCGGGTCTCAAATTCTTTACACGCCGCTGTAGAAATGTAATAATTACCAGTCCACGTAGCGACTTCGTCCATCCGCTCCCAACCCAGCGCCAAGGCACAATCCGCCATGCCACTCGCCACAATGCTACCCGCCATGAGAATATTGGAGCCACCTGTCGCGCCACCGGTTTTAATGCCCACATTGAACAGAGGGTCAAGGCCCAGATAATCGTGAACCTTGGCCTCGCAAAGCAGTTGATCCTGAAAGTGATCGGCAAATTCCCCGTAACACGCAAAATTGATGAGCCCTTTGACCTCGAGCGGATCAAGCTTGAGGTTATTTTCCTCCAGCATCATACGAAAGGCCATCATCGTCAGTTCTTCGAGCTTTTTCTCTGGATAGTGTTTGCGAAAATCCGTCATTCCCCCCGCCACCATATAAACAGGACGGGTCCATTTGGGAACACGCAAATTGCCTTTGCCAAATTTTATCATAATTTAACTCCTTGTCATTGGAGCCCCTCGTAACAAGGGTGTCTGTAACTGGTCAAGTTGAATGTGAAAGGGTGTACGACATAAAAGTAGGTAATTTTGATTTTGCCCCCCCCCGCCTGTTGTAAG
>CAZGMS010000138.1:0-21672 GCA_964526915.1 uncultured Nitrospirales bacterium | reverse complement strand
AGTGACGGAAGATCTAACTGCTATCAAAAAAAGGCCCTCTCTGGTGAGGTCTTTTTTTTATGCCCCAAGCGTCAGATATACTACGGACTGATTAGTATTAAACCTTTTTTTTCCGCAAGTGACATAACCTTGGGGATTTGCGCCTCCACCACCTATGAACTGGTTTTTGACCATTGCAGGGTCCCCGTTGCCAACCGGCTCGGAAAAGAGGGCGAGGGGTTAATGATTGCCATGCAGACTCTTGACCGCGGGCGCATAGGGGTGACCGCTCAGGCGCTGGGTCTTGCCCAGGCCGCTCTTGACCATGCCGTAAAATACGCCAGGGAACGGGTCCAGTTTGGAAGGCCGATTTCGGCCCTTCAGGCGATTCTGTTTATGCTCGCGGATATGGCGACCGAAATCGAATGTTCCCGAAATCTCGTCTATCAGGTAGCCGAACTCAAGGACAAAGGAAAACCCTGTGGAAAGGTGGCGGCCATGGCCAAACTCAAGGCCTCGGAAGTGGCCACCTTTTGCGCCCATCGGGCTATTCAAATCCATGGCGGGTATGGGTATGGCCGGGAATACCCTGTTGAACGACTGTATCGTGATGCCCGGATTACTGAAATCTACGAGGGGACCAGCGAGATTCAACGCCTGGTCATCGCCGGTCATGTCCTTAAAGAATAAGCACTCGAAAGTGGCTCACAAGCCCGGGCGGACTGCTGCCCCGATAAAACGGGATAACTTTATTTGGTGAGTACCTCGCTGGCAGTCCCGTTGGCCCATGTGCCGGCGAGTTTTTTGCCGCCATCCTGTATCACGTAGATGATGGGATATTTATCACCCCAGTCAACGGTCAAAACACTGCCGTCCAATCTGCCTGTGCCACTGTATGAGGTCCCGACCTTCCAGTCAAATGTGTAGTTGTTTTCTCCCGTCTTACTGATGGTGACTTTGCCGCTGTAACCCGAACCGTTGGGGTTTTTACCCGAAGCCGTGTAAACACCGCCGAGATCGGTGAACTGTTCGGCCAGCACAATTCCTGCCGGTATCACAATCATGAGCGTCAAGACCAGTCCGATAAGTAACTTTATAACATTATTTTTTTTCATAAGTGAGCCTCCTTAATTTTCTCAGCCATAGGTGACAAGGATGATTATGTCAAACAATCTGGCAGGTTGGGGTGTGCGACATAAAAGTGGGTAAAAAAGGCTTTTCTCTTTGAAATCTTATTGCGCAACAAGCAACAGGAGGGCACCGCCCCTCCTTTTTTGTAACTGATCTTTACCCATAATCTGACTTGCTGGGCACAGGGAGTTCTTTTTGGGGCAACATCGTCGCAACAAAAATTTGCCAGGCCGTAGCAATATCATCCAATCGTTGTAAACCTACCCACAAGGTTTGGGGGCCGGGCTCACCATCACCCTTCCGCCCCAGAAAACCACCGAGTCCAGCTACGGCTCTCATGGCTTCTCGAAGTGTTGGTGGTGTTGTTGGTATTTCCCGTGTGCGGTTCACAAAAACAAACAGTGCCTTCCATTCAAAATCCTCAAACACAACGGTGCATGGCACATCCGGCGTTTCGCGTCCGAGTTTCGTCAAATGCAGAACCCGCCAAGCCACCACCAAATCAATTGCCAAACAATTCTCTATCCGATCCCTGTTACCCAATTGCCTTTGCTCTATGTTGATCCCTGTCTTTAATACTTTGTGATACACTTCAATTTGCCAACGCAAACTGTACCACTTGAGTTTTTCAATCGCCCCATCAAGATTTTTGACCTCAAGTGTCGTCAACAACATCCACTCAAGTGGGATTTGTCCTTCCGGTGTGTCCGTTTCTTTTGCCAAAATGGCATGCACTGTAATTGTGCGTAGCCCCGTCCGGCAATTTCGATGGCGGGGTGGTTTCAAACTCACTTCAGAATGCCGAATCTCAAGACGAGCCAAGCGGGCCTTTTGTCCCTTGCGTCGTGGAACCTGTAATTCCTGAACCCCTGCCACAGGCTGCGCTTCGACATATTCCCACAAATATTTCTGATCATCGGACAACGCCCGATTGCGTGCTGCTCTTACCAACAATTTGGGGTGTTCAGGCCGAGATTTTGCAAATTGAAATAATTCGTAAACATCTGCCTCACGATCACCCACGGAGACTAATGTCGTTTGCGTTAACCTCTTCTGAAATTTTGCTACTGCCTTAAAACTCTTGAGCCACTTGTAACTCTCCTTTTCTTCGGTGGGCAGTTTCCGCCGGCGTTCTTTTTTCCCGTAATCCGCCGGATCTCTCACCCAGCTTTGTGCATCCAACAACCCAAGGGACACTCCCTGCGGATTTACCGTCAAGGTCTCATGTAACAAGATCCCAACTGCCCCGTTTGCATGACGGCTTATCAACCCAAGCCCTTCTGTGTCAGGGTGCGTTTGGTAATTGAATGACGTTGTATCTTGAATCGCCAAAACAACCTTCTCCCGATTACATCGGCGAGCTGTTGCTTCATAATGAGGTTCTAATATCTTTTTCATTGTCACATCACCATGATCCAAAAACCGGTACGTTGCTTTGGTCTTGGCACGACTTCCACTCGATTTTGGGATGTTTCCGTCTGGCCGAGCGTAAAAATCTTGTGCTATCGTAATCAGTCGCTGCTTTAACCGTTTGTCTCCCAGAGACGCCCTGGCAAACTCTTCATAGGCCCAGTCAGAGAAAAGAGGAGCTGTACCCACAGGCTCCACGCATAAAACATCTCTGAAATCTTCTCTCAAAGGTTTTAAAAAAATCTTCTTTACCGGAATCGTCGCGGTGCGATTTTTATCCTGTCTGCCGCGTCCCGTAGTCTCACCAACCTCCGTCCAGCCAGCTGCCCTATAACAAGTCCCCACAAACCTCTCCCGTTCCACAAATGTTTCCACAAGTACGGGCTTATATCCATAAGTCTCCTGCCAATCTCCTTCAAGTCGTTTGATCGCCACCGACAAAACGTGTGAAGCCAAATGTGGCACGTGTACCCAGGGTAATATCAAAAAACGGGAATTTGATACTATGTGATTCAAATGCGCTTGGCGAGCCTGAGAACTCCAGCCTATCCACGCATCCCTGTCTTGTACCGCCCAGGCTGCAGACGAAAAACTCAGACCACCAAGATAGCCTCTTTCGGAAGATATGAGATATCGCCTCTGAGACCCTACAAGACCTGTCTTTCCCAGATAATGCCAGCGGACCATGAACTCATTCCACAAACCTCTTTCTGCTGCCGTTGCGACCGGCACGACTTCAATCCGTTTCAACTCATTCAAATTACACAATACCGGAACAGTGGACACAGACGAAACTTCCGGCAACTTATAAGCAGGAATAGTGGGACCCGCTTGAGGCAAATGAATTAAACCTTGCCGGCTGAGCTTATTCAGGGCCTTCCGACAACCCACCTCCCGAGGCCGTCCATCGGAAGTCTTCCAGTTTACCCATTCACAAACCAGTCTCGATAGTCTGCTTCGCGATACAAGAGCAGACTCCTGTTGAATCCGGATTATGATCTCTGAGGTGAACCGTTTGCCCTGTATGGTTAACTCCGTTTCCACCATATCTGTCTACCACAGTATTTTGTCTGTGTCCAGCAATTTGAGTTATGGGACAGGTTCAGAAATCATTGGAGGGGGGCTGCTCAATTCAAATCACCCACTTTTATGTCGCACACCCCCCCACATTTGACGTTTTTATTTCTCTGCATTTTTTGACCAATTTCGAATGTGTCTAATTTCCTCTTTTGAAATGTTGAGGGACTCTAAAAAATCTTGGTGTGCCTCTGGTGCCATCTTCTCAAACTCAACATGCCACGTGATCATCCCCTCTTCATCAAGGCCTGCCAAACGAAGCAAAGCAGACCATTGGTTTTTGTTCATGGCTCTGATTTTCTTGATCATAGAATTCTTCTTGAGGATCTTGATGATGATTTGCTGCTGGTTCCTGAGTAAACTGATTCGTTGATTGATTTCTCCCAGTTGTCCCTCCAGAATTTGAGTCATAGAGGTCTTTCCTGTGTTGATAATTTTTAAAATGTTCTCAAGAGACAACCCCGTCTCGGCATAAGTTCTGATTAAGGCCAGCCGCTCCCTGTCTTTTTCAGAATACAAACGATACTTGGCCTCAGTTCTTTTTGAGGGACTCAATAGGCCGATGGAATCATAATAGAGCAAGGTGCTTCGAGAGAGGTTGTGCAGGCTGGCAAGCTTGCTGATTGTGTACATGTTATACCCTTTCGGACAGGGCCCACAAATAGTGCAGGCCCTGTCGTGGTTTTTTTAAGGACTAAACGGCCTGAGACCGTTGTCTGATTCCTTGTATTTCCTTTGCCGGAATTTGTAACCACTCCAAAAAAACTTTGTGCTCTTGAGGATATTGACTCTCAAATTCATGGTGCCACTTGTCCATCGTTGGCTCGTCGAGCCCAATGGAAATAAATAGCTGACGCCATTTGTCTTTATTCATTGTATGCTGATTCATGTGATCTCCTGTGAAATGTTTATACAGGCAACCGACAATCGATTGCATACAGGAATAGTAAACTGTGAAGTGATAGACAGGTCAAGATTTGTTTATGAAAGAAAGAAAAATGATGACGGAGCAATCGCTTCACTCTCACAACGCAATCAACACTGTTTCATAAATCCCAATGGCAATCAAAATAACCCCCGTCACAATGCGCGCCCACTTTTCAAATGCGGTCAGTTTGTTGAACAGCGAGGGGGAGCAATCTTCCAAAAAAAAGAAGGCTTAACGACGATTACAAAATTGGCGCAATTAACCGGGATGAGCCAAGGTTTTTTGGCGAGAAGTAATTATGAATGAAGCAAAATATAAATCAAGTCACCACAAATGGAACCATTGCCTTTATTGCATCCACGGCAGTTTGATAATTTGGTATCATCCCTGTTTTTGCATACGAAAATCCTTTTATAAACAGGTCATATTCTTTCTGATAGGTGTCATCTTTTTCGAGGGTGTTTAATAAGAAATTAAATCTGTCACTTATTGCGAGCTTGGAAAAATGATCGCTAGCCGCGGGCCTGTCTTTATCCTGCTCCATGTTGCACGCAACCAGTTTCTTGAAGTTGGAATGATTCAAGGCCGCTTCTTTTAACAGGGCCAAGTCATAAAAGTGCCTTACAAGGGATCTGTCAATCTCTCCTCTTTGTGTTTGATCAAAAATCCTCCAAACAATGGCACTGAGTTTGTCGGCTGCATTTTCAACAGGGTCCATGCAATAAATTTCCGCAACCTCTGGTTCGGTTTTTTTCAGTTCATTGACAAATGAAGACACACAACGCTCAACGGGCGGCAGTTGTAACGATTTGACAGTCATCTCTATTTGAATGTGGGGCCGCAACGAATGAGGTCGTTCAAAAATTGTGTGGTATTCAAGTTCAATGGAAAAAAAGCGGTTCTCATTTTTGGCGACAACCTGATTTTCGTCGATGGTGAATCCGGCCTCACTGAGGGCATTAAAAACATCGTGTTTTAGTTTTGAACGCGCCTTGCGGCTCTGCGTCTCATCCGGTGCTACAATAATAAAGTCGATGTCCTCAGAAAATCTTTGAATCAGTTTGTGCGCCTTGGAAAGCGCTGTGCCGCCAGAAAACACCAGTTGAAAATTTTTCTGCCTGACATTTGATATGGCCTTGAGGGCTTGTGTGACATGCCAGTCTTTTTCAACAAAAGACTCGCTAATGCCCATCTGTCTGGCCGCCAGTTCAAACAATTGTTTGTTCGCTGATTCTTTCATAGTCGACATAAACATCTCCAAAACCAATTTTTCTCACCACACGTCCCTTGACTGCAATGAGCCTACCAGTAGGCACCTGTGTAGACAGGCCCGCGTTGTATTCTTTTTCGGACGATGATGTTGTCACGGTCACGCCCAGTCGTTTCAGCGCTTCTGCTGCCAGTTCTGGTAGATTTTTTTCTGGAAT
Organism: uncultured Nitrospirales bacterium; assembly: GCA_964526915.1. GTDB lineage: Bacteria > UBA10199 > UBA10199 > UBA10199 > JADGCS01 > JAHJDR01. Next base: position 15,720 of record CAZGMS010000138.1, on the reverse strand, counting down.
CACCTGACCGTTCAAAGAAGATATTTCGGCACGGGCATATAACCCATAACCAAGCTTGATAATTTTACTCTCTTGCACAAGATTTTTTAACACCCGCCCCACCTGATCATAGTCTCCCAAATCTTCAAAATCTGAACGCAAAAACACGCAGTTACTTTTAAGAGTAATCCTGAGATATATCTTATCTTTTAAATATCTCTTTTTTGTCATATATTACCTATAACTGGGAATACAAAAACACGACATTATCACAAAACAAATATACGACATTTTTTCGTTTTTAGCAATTCAATTTATCAACCCGCACCTGACGCGGGGCAACCCTTTGAATTTCTTTGTCTCGACTCACAACGCAATCAACGCTGTTTCATAAATTCCAATGACAATCAGAATAACCCCCGTCACAATGCGTGCCCACTTTTCAAATGCGGTCAGTTTGTTGAGCATCAGGGCCACCCGTTTGGCACCAGAAGCAATGAGCACTGCAAACACGAGCACGGGTAATCCCGTGGCAATTCCGTAAACCAACGGGAGAATGAAAAAAGAATGCTGTTGAACAGCGAGGGGCAACAGGCTCCCAAAAAACAAGGCGGCCGACACGGGACAAAAGGAGAGAGCAAAAAGAACACCAAAAACCAAGGCTCCCCACAAACCCAATGCTTCAATGCGTTTCTGCATCTTGTTGCCAAGGCCCAAACCAGAGATATTAATGCGAATGATTCCCACCAAAATTAGACCAACCACAATCAGCACAGGTCCCAGCACAGTGTGCATGTATTTTTGCAACACGTGCGAAAGGGTGGGGGCACTCAAGAGGCTTGAGACCAGCAACATGCCCAACACAACGTAGGTCATGGTTCTGCCTGCTGTGTAAAGAAGGCCTGCCCAAAACACCTTTACCGGTGTTTGCACTCGCCGCCCCAAAAACGACACGGCAGCAATGTTGGTGGCCAACGGACAGGGGCTGATTGACGTGAGAATACCCAGCCAAAAGGCCGCGCCAATGTTGATGAGCAAGCTGGTCATTGTGCGGGACTCTCCAAATAAGATTTGATCTCGCTTTGAACGTAGCTGACAAATTGGTTCTTATCACTCCTGACCAACCTCCAAACCTTGTCCAGATTCTTCCATTTTTTGGATTCGCCGCCATCGTATCGAACCAGAATGACAGAACTTGAGGTCAGCTGAAAGTCCTGAATAAAGTGGTTGTTGGCATCTTCATCTATATTCAACACATTCCATACCAAGCGCCCATCCTTGATGTCTGTGGCAAGGCCTGTCTGGATGGCCTCGTTTGTGAGAGCCTCAATCTTGCGACAGGTTGGGCAACGCCGTGTTCCATGAAAATAATAGGCCGCAACACCCTTTTCCATTTTTACTTCGGATACAGAAACTGGAGCGGCAACACTGCTCGCGATTGAATTGTCTTGCTTGAAATACGTGCCCGCAAAACTCAACCCAACCAACAAAAGTAAAACGACTAGGACAATGTTTCGTGTTTTCATGAGCAACAGCCTCCTCAGAGAATCCAGTTAAAAAGATAGCCTGTCAGCAAAATCCCCAAGGCCACAATACCAACAAAGGTAAGAATGAGCGGGAGCTTGAGCACTTTTCTTAAACCCAATCCGTGCAGTTGAAATTTCGACAACACTAAGCCATTGCTAGTCATTGATCAGCCGTCATAAGCATCAGGACAATCAGATAATATCAGTACAGGAGACTGGGTGACTGTTGAATCCGGGTGTTTTTTAGTGCTCCGGGGTCAACATTTCACCCACAGGGCTTTTTGGAGGTCCAACTGCATTGCAGTTTGATCCTATGATGGGAATGTATGATGAAACCTGGCTCAGCAGGCGGACCATTTTCTGCCGCAGTGATTGTAGGGGTATTGATAAACGTAAAACAGCCTGCCTCTGCGCAGTTCCCCTGCCAGCGGGGATGACAAAATACTTGAATCGTATTGTTTTAAGTTTTTCGACAAATTCGTTTTTTTGTTTGAGGATTTCCCGCTTGAAAAGACTCAGCAAATTGAGTGCCAAAGCACGAATAAGCATGCCTGCCTCTGTTGCGTAGAAGTTTTTCTGACAGAATCCACACAGGGCAAAGTCTTCCTTGTATTCCTTGATGATATTTTCATCACAGGCACGCGGACGATAATCCCTCCAGATCTTTTCCGGGGGCGCTGTGTCATCGTTGGTCACGAAACAACTGTAGGTGTATTTGCACTTAGGATCCAAAAAAGTGAGCTGTTTACCCACCGCCCTGCCTTTGAGCATATTGATTTCGCGCCGGATGACTACGTAACGACGCTCTTTGGTCCAGTCATCGGGTTTGAAAAAGAACGCGGTGGCCTCATAACCTTTGGCAATGGGGGTCCAGGTTTCTAAATTCCAAATTCGTCTCTGGAGATTGCGATACAAGACTGCTGGGATAATGTATCGCAATCCCAACAGTTCGAGTTTTTCCAAAAAATCCTCCACATAAAATCCCGAATCAGCACGAACCCCCTTGAAAGTTAGTCTGTCCTTGAGCCTGCCATAAGTCTCATTAAAAAAATCCAGAACATTATTGGCACTTTTGCAGTTGCCAGAGCGGTTCCAGATATTCACAACAAATCGGGATTCAGACAAAAAGCCCAAGAGAGGATGATGTGAAGCTCTTCCTTTTTTTGTTGGATTATACCCAATGAGAGCCCCTTGTTGTTTGCCATAACGGGTAATGACAGAAGAATCGAGATCAAGCCAGTCAGCACCGATCTCAGCAAAAGGGATCCAAGAAAAAATATAATCCCACAGTCTGGTGGCAAGGATTTCGATGCGTATCCAGCTGGTGAGTTTGGCGAAGAGACGGGAAAGTGAAGATGCTGCCAGTGGCATATTTTTAAGACCAAAAAGATCGCAGAGAATGTCCCTGCCGATCGCCAGATAGGGCAGATGGGAAAAGCGCTCGCCGCCAGCCAAGACAATCAGGATGAAGGTGATGATTTTGTCACAAACAGAAATGGCATTTGGAGAAGACTGGGTTACAGGAAAAATGGCAGAAATGTTTTTTTTAGATGCAGTTTTTCAAAAAAAATCGCCAACAGGGAAAACCCACCGTAGGCTGTCATGGGTTTTGTGGACACCGAAATTTTCATTCGATTTGCCTGAAAAATTGGCTTATTGCCGTTTTCGTAATTCACTTTTTGCCTCCTTTTGCTTTGGGATCATTGTTTCTCGTAAATCCAATAATCCCTTTGCCTTAAGGAGGCATTTTTTTCATCTTAAGTTTTCAACTGCACGTTTTGGGTTAAAATCAAGGTTTCGGGTAACGACAACCCAATCACAGCCATCATAAAGGCCAACACAGTGCCTAAGGCGGCACCCTTGCCAAGAAGCGCCTGCACCACAGGAATGATACCTGCCGCGTTGGAGTACATGGGGACACCAATCAGCACCGCAATAGGCACGGCCCACCAAGCGCTTTTGCCCATGATCGATGCCATAAAATCTTGCGGCACGAACCCATGAATCCCTGCCCCCACGGCAATACCAATGATGATGTACACCCACACCTTGCCAACAATATCTCTAACGGCCGTGACAGCGTATTGAAAACGCAGATTCCAGGTGGTGTGCGCGCTTGAAATGTTTTGGACTGCTCCAGTTTGCGTTTGCAAAACCCAAGGTTCAACCCACTTTTCAAGATAACACCTGCCCATAATCCAACCAGCAACAATGGCAATGGTCAGGCCCGTGCTCATGTAGAGGAGAGCCACCTTCCACCCGAATAGCCCAAACAACAAGACAAGTGCTACCTCATTCACCATGGGGGCAGAAATGAGAAACGAAAGCGTGGCGCCTAAAGGAACCCCCGCTGTGAGAAAACCAATAAACAAGGGAATGGCAGAACAGGTACAAAAAGGCGTGATGATGCCCAACAAAGCGGCCAGCACGTTACCCACAAACTCTTTTTTGCCCGCCAGAATTTGACGTGTCCGTTCAGGGGTAATGAAAGACCTGATGATACCAACACCAAAAACAACCACCACCAAAAGCATGAGGACCTTAGGCACTTCAAAAACAAAAAACTCAACAGCCAACCCCAAATGCGTTGCTGGCGAAAGACCGATGACCGTATAGGTCAAAAATTTTGAAACTGCGGCTAGGTGGCTATAAATAAGCCACCACAAAAAAGCGGACAAAGGAAAGACAAAAGCAAAAAGAGTTTTTTTCATAAATGTTAGCAACACCCCTTTTTACAACCACACGCACTGGCCGACAGTTCGGCGGATGCACCCAACTCGGCATTGGCGAGTAACGTCGTGATCTCGGCCACCGTAGGTACGCGACCACTCATGACGAGTTTTTCGTTGATGACCAGACCTGGCGATTGAAGCATGTCGTATTTCATCATCTCGGGATAATCAGTCACCTTGATGATTTGAGCGTCAATGCCCATGTTTTGCACGGCTTCTTCGGTGCGTTTGGCAAGTGTTTTACAATTAGGGCAACCGGGGCCCAATACTTTGATTTCCATAACAAGCTCCTTATTCATTATTTATTGTTTTCAAAAAAGAATGCCTTTCATACTGTCTCCTATATCTTGCGCCCCACAACCCGAATGCTGGCAACCTGACCAGCAAGTTCCTTTGCAATACGAGTCAGCTCATTTTTTGGAATTGAGGGTGTTCCGCAACAACAGGAACCTGTCAGCTCGGAATCCAACAGACCCAAGAGTTCCGATTCGCCATAAACCAGACGATCTCGCACAGCCACATCAACCAAACCTGCTTTTGCAAGGCCTTCCAGATAGTCTGTCTCAGGAATGGCCCCCGATATGCAGGCCGAATGGAGAGTTCCTTTTTTGATGATCCACTCGGGCATGGGTTCTGCCACAATATCTGAAATGGAAAATCGACCGCCGTCTTTAAGCACACGGTGAATCTCCGAAAACACCTTTTGTTTTTCTGGCGAAAGATTGATCACACAGTTAGAAATAACCAAATCAACCGAATCATCGTCCACAGGCAGTTTTTCGATAATCCCCTCGCGTATTTCAACATTGGAAAGCCCTGCCGCGATAGCATTGGCCCGTGCGCGCTCAATCATGGCTGGCGTCATATCCACACCAATGACCCGTCCTTTTGGGCCAGTGAGCTTGGCGGCAATGAGAAGATCAATTCCCGCACCCGACCCCAGATCAAGGACAACATCCCCCTCATGAACCTCGGCCAGGGCTACGGGGTTGCCGCAACCAAACGAGTTGGACACAGCATCGGCGGGTAAAGACGCCAATGTTTCCCTGCTGTATCCAGCCAATGTGGTTAATATCCCCTTTGGAGCGGGCCCCGAGCAACAGGACCCTGCTGTCGCAGACCCCTTTTGCACAGCACGTGTGTAAGTGTTTGCGACTGATTTACGAATATCATTTTCTTGATTCATGCTTTTGTCTCCTTTGTTTTGTAATATTTTTTCCCCAACCACAGCGCCACATTCACAAGCGTAATGAGCACAGGCACCTCAACCAGCGGCCCGATGACTGCGGCAAAGGCCGCTCCGTGATTGATGCCAAACGTGGCCACAGCCACAGCAATGGCCAGCTCAAAGTTGTTGGACGCGGCGGTGAAGGACAGTGTTGTGGCTTGTCCGTAAGTAGCCCCCACCTTTTTGGACATGAAGAACGAAATAAAAAACATGAGCACAAAATAGATGAGCAGGGGAACGGCAATCCTCACCACATCAAACGGAAGCTCTACAATGGCGTCACCTTTAAGCGAAAACATGACCACGATCGTGAAAAGGAGCGCGATCAACGTGATGGGGCTGATCTTGGGAATAAATTTGGTGTGATACCACTCTTTGTTTTTGATTTTGATGAGCGTGTACCGCGTGATCATTCCGGCAATGAATGGGATGCCCAGATAAATAAAAACGCTCGTGGCAATCTCTTTGATGGTGATGTTGACCACAGCCCCCGTTAACCCAAACCACTTGGGGAGAACCGTGATAAAAACGTAGGCGTAAACGGAATACAAAAGCACCTGAAAGATGGAGTTAAAGGCCACAAGCCCCGCACAGTACTCGGCATCACCTTTTGCCAAGTCGTTCCACACAATCACCATGGCAATACATCGCGCCAACCCAATCATGATGAGCCCCACCATATATTCGGGTTTGTCGTGAAGAAAAAGAACGGCCAGGCCAAACATGAGAATGGGACCCACGATCCAATTTTGCACGAGCGAGAGACCAAGCACTTTAAAGTTCTTAAAAACGGGCCCCATCTCCTCATACCGCACCTTGGCCAACGGCGGGTACATCATGAGAATCAACCCGATGGCGATCGGAATATTCGTTGTCCCCACGTTGAATAGATTAATGACGTCTTTAACCTGTGGCCACAAGTAACCGCCGCCCACGCCACCTGCCATGGCTAAAAATATCCAGAGCGTGAGGGTGCGATCCAGAAATGATAATTTTTTTACAAGACTATCGGACATAACTATTCCTCCAGGGCTTGTTGGAGCAGATTTTATCGAGTGATATGCTTTGTGTTTGTTTGAGTTTTTGAACGTCCTTAACCAACACAGCATCTTTGGCGGCCCATTTGAGGAGTTCCAAAAGGGGGAACTCTTTGTCATCGTTTTGAGGCCAATACCTCACCCACTGTTTTTCACGCACAGCCCGCACCAAACCTTCTTTTTTAAGCACACCAAGAGCTTTTGAAATGGTGGTTTGTGGCAGTTTTAACACGTGAATGATCTGACAGACACAAATGCCCGGCAGAGCGTGAATGAGTGATAAAATGCGCAATCGCGTTGGGTCAGACAAAGACAAAATTTTGGAACAGGATTTTAAGATCATATGATTATGATTTCATATGCCGCCATGGGCGTCAACGCAATCATTTTTTTGAATCCGGAATTGAAAGGTGCTTTTTAAAAAATTAATTTCCTCTCAAATCAACAGGTTAAAAAAACGCTCTTGCACATAAGTGAACGATCGTTTACTGCTTTCGTGAATCGTGGATCGTGGATCGAATGACGTGTTTGCATAAATAATCTCAAATATTACGCACGTACGTTTTTTATGGACCTTAAACTCACATCCTACCCCCAAGCCATTGTCCATGTTGATGCCGATGCTTTTTTTGCGAGCGTCGAACAGGCTGTGCACCCGCGCCTCAAAGGCAAACCTGTGGTCACGGGTGCAGAGCGTGGCTTGGTGATCGCTCTCAGTTACGAGGCCAAGGCTTATGGCATCAAGCGCGGTATGCTGGGGGCCGAGGCCAAAAAATTATGTCCCCAGGTCATTTTTGTGTCGAGCGATTACGAAACCTACGGTTTGTTTTCCAAACGCATGTTCGATGTGATCCGTCGCTTCACACCGCAGGTAGAAGAATATTCCATTGACGAGGCCTTTGCCGACATCACGGGTGTGCGTCGTCTGCACCATGCCTCGTACCCGCAGATCACAAAGAACATCAAAGAGACAATTGAGCAAGAGCTCGGGATCACCGTATCGGCGGGTTTGTCGCTTACCAAAAGTCTGGCCAAACTGGCGTCCAAATTCAATAAACCATCGGGGTTGGTGTTTGTGTCAGGCCGTGAGGTGCAACGTTTTTTATCGCATAACACGGTCGACAAAGTATGGGGGTTTGGTCATAATTCAGTGGCACTGCTGAACAAACACGGCATCAAAACCACCGATCATTTTGTTAATCGTCCGCAAACATTTGCCCAAAGTCTGTTTGGCAAGATTGGCAACGAGCTTTGGCAGGAACTTTCTGGCACATCTGTGTACCCTGTCCAGGTGGGCGAAAAAACCACGTACGCCACCATCAGCAAATTCAAAACATTTACGCCCGCCATCAACGACTCCGATTACCTGTATGCGCAACTGTTGCGTAATCTGGAGAGGGCCACGGCCAAAATGCGGCGGTTTCATCTGGCCACCAAACGTGTGGTGATGGTTCTGCGTTCCTCACAGTTCAGGGATTCCTCTCTCGAATTTTCCCTGTCGCGGCCCAGCGCATCGGTGCTCGATATGATCCCCTTTTTGCGTTCAGGTTTTGAAGTGACCCGACGGGCAGGGCAGAACTATCGCGCTACGGGGGTGATTCTGTGCGATCTCAAACAGGATCATCCCGTGCAACTGGGTCTTTTCGAAGAGCCTCTCCGCATTGTCAAAACAGAAAAAGTCGATCAGGCGATCGACCAGATCAATCAACAGTTTGGACGGCACACCATCCATCTGGCCAGCACGTTGCCAGTTTATGGACACCATAGGGATGACAGAGTTGTGAACGGCACAGAAGGGGTTGTCAGGTGTGGCCCTATCAGGGGGAAGGGTTTGGCTGTGCCTTTATTACAAGTGGGACATGACAAATAAATCATGGCTAGGCGTCATCATCTTCATCAGCTGTGTAAACAGTGTCACTGTTGACACTGCCGTGTTTGTAAGACTTGTATTCTACATAGTCCGCTGAGTAACTGGTGGTAGCAGGGTTGTCTTGTGGGACATCGGTGTATTCCCAATCTTCTGCCGTGGTTGTGTCAGGCATGCTCTGCACAACATAGGCGATGTCTTCTTCGGTAAAGTGTTCCAGAATTTCTTTGACCGGCACGGCTTTGACTTGCACATCGTTTTCAAAATAATTGTCGTAGGTGTCTTTTGGAAAGTTGGCTTTGTAATCGGAGCGTGAAAAAGAAGTTTCGACGTTGTCTACAAAAGCCTGCAGGGCCCCGGTATTGGGGACTGTTTTTGTGTTGTTTGTTGCAGAATTGATGATGCCGGCACCTTTCAAAATTTCGAAGTTGTTATTCCAATGGGACATCATGCCATTATCTTCTTCTTCAGCTGGAGTGAGAGTGCCTCGGGCTGCGCCATCATAGGGCATAACACTTATGCCATCGGAGGGGTTTTCGGACGAATTGAGATAGTCCTTGATGCGATCTTGCATAGCATCTGATGGCAGGCCGGCGTCAAATTGAGGACTGGTTTCTTCTGCTTCAACCGTTGTGGGAACACCACCAGTCGGATCTAGATCAACATCATCTGCCTCATCTGTTTCGATAGGTGTTTCCTGTGCCAGAGCAGGTTCATTGACTTTCTTTTTTTCTCCGTCTCCGTTTTCGTTTTCTTCCGCAGGGAGAGAGATAGGGGTGATGTTTGTAGAGGTAGGGTCTGCTGTCGAGGTGTCTTCCGCCGAAACGTCCACTGGATCAGCAACGGGGTCTTCACTTTCATTGATGGCCACGTCAATTTCGTCTCCCTGATCATCATCTGTTGCCAAGCTGTCCACAGGATCATAGGCAAACCGGTCAGCACCACATTGCGTAAAGGCTAACAGAGTAAATGAAGCAAACATCAAAAGGAAAAAGGTTTGTTTTTTCTGAATCATAATATTCTCCCTAACAGCCCTTAATGCAATTTCGTTGCCAAACAGAAAACAAACGATGCTTTTGATTCATTAAAATTGTGCAATTATTTCAAAGAAATACAAAACATGTGTGATTATCGTTTTGATAGAACCCGTTGGGAGAGGGGACTATGCGTCACATATTTCTCTTTATTGGTGGGTGCAGACCACGGAGGGTTGTTTCGATGGCAAGTTGTCTGTTTTGCTCATGCAATTGATTAAGGTTGGGTTGACCCAAGGCGCATTCGTGGATCCATTCGTTGGCAAAATCTTTGTTTTGAATGTGGGTCAGGATTTTTCGCATATTATCTTTGACGTGTTGGTCGATAACTTGCGGTCCGCGTGTCAAACCGCCGTAAGCCGCAGTACGAGAAATGCGTTCATACATTCCCGCAATCCCGTGTTGCTCCAAAAGATCTGCCATCCGTTTGGTGTTTTTGACACACTCGGCATAGGCCAAATCCGACGGGTATCCCGCCGCGACCAAAACCTCGTAACCCGCACAGATCAAGGCAGGTAGGCCACCACAGGTGATGGCCTGCTCACTGAAAAGATTGGTCTCGGCTTCGTCCTTGAACGTGGCTGAAGTCAGTGCTGAGGAGTCACAACCAATCGCCTGGGCATAGGCAAACACGAACGCACGTGCCTGGCCTGTAACATCTTGATGGATGGAGACCAATGCGGGCACACCCAACCCCTTTAGAAACTGCTCGCGCAACATCACCCCCGGAACCTTGGGAGCCACAAGCCCCACATCAAGATCGGTTCTGGGCGTAACGAAGCCAAAGTGCACAGAGAACCCGCTTAAAAAAATGAGCAAGGCGTGTTTTGGAAGATGATCCTTCAGGAACCGGTCGTACAGATCTTTCTGGCATTCATCTGGAAGGGCCAAGACGGCGATGTCCGCTTGTTTTGCTGCCGCGATAAAATCCGAGGTCACATCGATTTTGGTTGACCGGGCATGTATTAATTTCGGTGATGTGTCGCGCAAGACCACGATGACAGACAGGCCTTGTTCACGCAGATTGAGCGCATGCGCGCGTCCTTGCGACCCAAAACCAAAGATGACGATCTTCTTGTTTTTCAAGACAGCAACGGGAACGTCTGGTTTGTGGACATCGAGCATTCAACTCAAATAAACTTGAGGCTCTGGATGAAGTTGTCGAACGGACGCTGGTAAATCGAAAACTGATCCGCCGGAAAACTGGCTGTGAAGTTGACAGCACAATCATCTTTGATGAGAGACACCTGGATTTGTTGCACCATTTGGCCTTCTTTGATGTGATCGAGATTTTGGCCTGGGCTCATTTCCTTCATGGCAGAGAGATCCCAACGACAGATCATCTCCATGGCAGGGACACCGCCAACATCGAACTCGAACTCGTCGACGATCTCGAACGACTTGATACCTCTGGCCTGCACAGACTGCTTAATTTTTTCGAAATAGTCGTTGAGTTCAATTGGTTGTGCCAGGCGTTCCTTGGTCACTATGATGTTGGGACGGACTTTTTTGTCGGTTGAGGGCAAGGTCAGCGTGACCATACCCTGATCCTTCCAATTTTGAGGAACGTCTAAATCCATATCGCAGAGTGTTAGTTTTGGCATATGATCTCCCATGACAACGAATACATTGTCGGTTGTTATCGGTAAACTCCCAAAGAAAGTTGCCATATTTTAGCCCCTGTCGCTTTTTTTGTAAACTATTAAATGGGAGGGTTGCTTTTTTGAAGGCCATCTATTACACACACAGCGACCCGCCGCGCTTCATTTCAAGGAGATCCCATGAGTCGTTTTAAAGACATTTTGTTGTTTACCGGTTCCGCCAATCCCAAACTGGCCCAGGCCATTTCGCGCACACTCGATATCCCACTGGCAGACACGGTACTCAAGCGGTTTTCTGACGGAGAGATCTGGGTGGAGATTCAGGAAAATGTGCGTCAAAAGGACGCCTATATCATTCAGCCGACATGCGAGCCGGCCAATGAGAATCTCATGGAGCTATTGGTCATGATTGATGCCCTCAAGAGAGCCTCGGTCGATACGGTGACAGCCGTGATCCCTTATTACGGCTACGCGCGCCAGGACCGCAAATCGCAACCACGCGTTCCCATTACGGCCAAGCTGGTGGCCGATTTGTTGGCGGCGGCGGGCACAGACCGTGTGGTGTCCATCGATCTGCACGCGGGGCAGATTCAGGGTTTTTTCGATATCCCTTTTGATCACCTTTTTGCGATGCCTGTTTTTTTAGAGCATATCAAAAAAACGTTTGTCGAAGAAGATCTCTTGGTCGTGTCTCCCGATGTGGGTGGGGCGGAGCGCGCGCGCAGTTATGCCAAGCGCTTGGGTTGCAACATTGCCCTCATTGACAAACGTCGTCCCAAACCGAACGTGTCCGAAGTGATGCACGTGATCGGTGAGGTCGAAGGGAAGAATTGTCTGATCGTGGACGATATTGTAGACACTGCGGGAACGCTCACTGCCGGGGCCAAAACGCTTCTGGAATACGGTGCCAAGTCAGTCTCTGCACTCTGCTCTCACGGTGTGTTGTCGGGTCCGGCCATTGAGCGCATCAAAGATTCGGTGCTCGAAAAACTCATCATTTCTGATACCATTCCCCTCTCAAAGGAAAAACAGATCAGCAAGATCGAACAGGTGACCGTGGCCCCCATATTAAGCAAAGGGATTTTGCGTATTGCCAAAGGCCAAAGTGTATCATCGCTATTTGTTTGAAAAATATTCAGTGTGGTTTCTGTAACCGGCTGAAATTGCAAGGTTGTCATCGCGAGTGGTGCACTGCGATCAGAATTGCCCAAAGGCAATTTTGACGCTGTGCGCCCCGCGTGGCGATCCCCCTTGCAGATACGCAACGAAGTCCGAAATAACGCGTTGTGGTGTTGCTTTTTGCTTTATCTTTTACTACAAGGGCCCCTCAAAAAATAATCCATTCAGCAAGTAGGTTTGGGGTGTCATGACACGCGACCGATGGGCTGGAGGAACAAAATATGTCCATAGAAATTCTGGCCGAATCCAGGCCCGCCATTGGCAAAAGTTATTCCAAAAAATTAAAAAAAGAAAAGAAGATCCCTGCCGTACTTTACGGTCGTGAAATGACCAACAAAACGTTGCAGGTTGTGGCACACGATATCGACAAAGTGTTGCTGTCCGAAAAGGGGATGAACACTTTGATTAACCTCAATGTCAAGGATGACAAGGTTTACACCGCGCTCATCAAGGACATGAATGGTGATCCCGTCACTCGCGCCTTGAATCACGTTGATTTCTGGGCGGTCAAGGCGGAGCAGGAAGTGCATGTGCACGTCGAAATCAAGCTCGAAGGCAAGGCCCCCGGTCAGTTGCAGGGCGGGATTGTTGAGCAGGTTTCGCATCAGGTTCTGTTGTATTGCCGTGCCGATGCCATTCCCAATTTCATTTCTGTTGATATTGGCACCTTGGAAATTGGACACAACATTCACTTGAACGAGGTTAAGTTGCCGGAAGGTGTGCGTGCCAAAGAAGGCTATAACCCGACCATCGTGGCCGTTGTTGAAGAGAAGAAGATTGAAGAGGTCGTTCCCGTGGTCGCTGAAGGCGTTGAAGGCGCTGTTCCTGCTGAGGGTGCGGCTCCTGCTGAAGGTGCTGTTGCCGCTCCTGCTGATGGCAAGGCTCCTGCCGCCGCGGATGGCAAGGCTGCCCCCGGGGCCGCTCCTGCTGCAAAAGCTGGTGCCGACAAGGGTGCTGGCAAGGGCGGTGATTCTAAAAAAGACAAGAAGAAATAGGGATTTCATGCCAACGGTCTACGGCTAACAGCTAACGGCCAAAGGTCAACGGCTAACGGTCAACAAGGATATCCCTGTTGGCTGTTGGCTGTTGGCTGTTGGCGTATCCCATGAAACTCATTGTCGGTCTGGGTAACATCGGTAAGAAATACGAAAACACAAGGCATAATTTTGGTTTTTTGGTCCTCGATGCACTTGTTCACACAAAAAAACTTTCATTCAAAGAGTCCTCAAAATTTCAGGGTGAGTGGTGTTCGCACAATCATTCGGACCATGAAAAAGTTTTTTACCTCAAACCACACACCTACATGAACCTGAGCGGGGCTTCCGTGTACGCCCTGACTCATTACTACAAAATCAATTCGCAGGACATTTTTGTGATCTACGATGATGTGGACATGTCCTTTGGTTCCGTGCGCATTGCCCGCAGTGGCGGCGCGGGGGGGCACAGGGGCATTCAATCGATCATCGATGTGTTGGGCACCAACGAGATCCCGCGAATGAAGCTGGGGATTGGGCGTCCCGTGCACGAGGGGCAAGAGGTGGCCGATCACGTGCTCGACAAATTCAGCGCCGAAGAGATGAAGGAGGTGGCCAGCCTGCAAGACCTGTCAACAAAGGCCATCGAGGCTTATTTATCACAGGGCATTGATGTGACGATGAACCGGTTTAACAAAGTCATACGGCCTGCTCCGAAAAAAGTTGATGAGTAGAGCCTTGTGAAGAAAGCTCTTCCATTTTGTAACGACTGACAACAATCCTGGTGTGAATCTTTTTTACGGGCGTCCACACAATTGTGGACGTTTTTTTTATTGGGGGGCTATATTTGTTTGTTCTTAACGATAAAAGGCACTAATAAACAAAGAATCAAGCAAATGAGTTTTTTTGAGCACCAGAAAATCATCATCAACACATAACAGCAAGGAGCAAGACAATGAGCATAATACAAAAAGGAATAAAAACAATTATTGTGGCAGTGGTTTTACTTGGCCTTTCGGGTCAGGTTTGGGCCAGTTATTCGGGCAATGTGAGTCTGACTAGTCTGACGGCCTTGAATAGTGTCAGCTACACCGAACAGAACACACGTGATAAAGGTGGTACTGATATCGTGACAGGCGATTTCAATGGGGATGGCTTCATTGATATGGCTGTGTCCGACCGCAATTATGATTCGGCGAATTCTCAAACAAAACTCATCGGTCGTGTGTACGTTTTTTACGGTGACGTTTTTGGATCAACGGGAAGCCTGTCGACAGCTGATGTGATTTTTGAAGCTGAGTCCACGACTGCCAATCAACTTTTAGGGTACAGTTTGGCCGCTGTGGATATGGACAATGATGGTGACGATGAACTCTTCATGACCGCTTCCGAATACAGTTCCAACCGCGGTGTGGCCTATGTGATCTTTGGAGGGACGACGCTTTCAGGCACGTTGGCCTTGAGCGGGATTTCCCCCACGTCAACAACTGTTCCAGGCGTTCGCTTGACAGGAACCAATAGCAACGAGCGTGTTCGTAATGTGGCCAACGCGGGTGATATCAACGGCGATGGTTATGATGATTTGTTGATTGGTAAACAGAAAAACACCTCGGGGACCACAACGGGCACCTATGGCACTGTGAGTCTGATTTATGGCTCGTCTACTTTTACCACGGATTTTACAGCCGCGACCTATACGGTAGCTTCTGTGGCTGACGCGACCATCAATGGGTACGCGACGGGCAATGAGCTTGAGTTTTGTGCCTCCGCGGGTGATTTGGATAACGATGGGTTTGGTGATTTTTTTGTGGGGAGCGAAAAATATTCATCCAACAAAGGTATTGCCTACCTCTTTTACGGCAACGCGCTTTTGACAGGGACGATCTCTACGAGCGCCGCCAACGCTAATTTTGTAGCCGCAGCGAGCTCCAATAAAGCGGGTCGGGCCATGGCGGGCGCGGGGGACATCAACGGAGATGGCTTTGGGGACATCGTGCTGGGCGCCTACAATGCCACGGGATCGACATCGAGTTCGGGTGCCGCCTACATTTTTAACGGCAGCTGTCCGCGGTTTAGCGGGAGCTATACGCTAAATTCCACGATGGCCACAGCATATTTAAAAGGCACAGCCAGCGCTGATTATTTCGGTTGGAGTGTTGCCGGGGCAGGTGACATCAATAACGATGGTTACGACGATGTGTTGGTGGGCGCGTACGGACAAAGCTCTGGTTACACCGATAATGGCGTAGCTTATTTGTTGTATGGTTCAAGCGCAGGCATCACTGGCACGATCACAGCGGCGACAATCGGCACAACGGTGTCGGGCGCGGCCTTCAAGGGGCCTGGCACGAATTACATCGCTGGTGAAACTGTGCGGGCGGCGGGCGATGTTGATGCCGATGGTTATGATGATCTCATCATCACCGCGACCAGCACATTCACCTCCACAGTGCAAGGCAAGGCATATCTCGTTTATGGTGAGTGAGTAGTTGTCTATTGACGCTTGGTGTGCAATTTTTACTTTGTAGGGGCCCGGCCCGGCCCGCCCCCCCCCCCCCCCCCC
>CAZGMS010000137.1:0-12013 GCA_964526915.1 uncultured Nitrospirales bacterium | reverse complement strand
TGGGGATCAGGGATGATGCTTCTGTTGCTCCGAACGGGGACGTGTTGGCCAAGCTGGGTTTGTTTTGTGATCTTTGTGATGCGTTGATTGAAACGGATGACACTGCTTTTACAACACAGGTTGAACAGTGGATAGAGGTGCATGGCACATTTACGCACGAAGAACTTGACGGGTTTGTGAGTTCCCTTGTTGACCCTTCGACTCGTTCCACTCGCTCAGGGCAGGCGGGTGGCGATCTCCTTGGGACGGACGAAGGACGAGGGACGAGAGACGAGGGACGAGGGACGAGGGACGAAAAGGTCAAAGGAAAACTAAAAATAACACACCGTGATCAAAAGGCCAGTGGCCGGTTTACGGGGAGTGAAATTGTTGATGTGAACATTGGCCCCAGCCCTGCCTGGCTCAAATACAGATTGGAATCGCTGGGCATCCGGTCGATCAACAATGTGGTGGATGCCACCAACTATGTGATGGTGCTCACGGGGCATCCCGTGCACGCCTACGATGCTCGCGAGATTGCGGATTCAGAGATCATCATCGAAACACTGAACGAAGAACGCAAATTCAAAACGCTGGACGGAATCGAACGGCAACTGGTGCCGGGCGATCTGATCATCGCTGATCCGCGCGGGCCCGTGGGGTTAGCGGGGATCATGGGTGGGGAAAATTCAGAAATCAAACCAGACACCAAAAACCTCATTCTCGAAGTGGCCTTTTTCGATCCGAACACCATTCGCAAAACATCGCGTCGGCTGGGACTGAACACCGAGAGTTCATATCGCTTTGCCCGTTTTGTAAATCCCGAAACCGTCTTGTGTGCCCACGAAATCCTGCGCGAGCTGATCCTGACCCTGGCTGGTGGCCGAGTGAGCGACATCATCGATTCTTACCCACAAACGCACCAGCAGGTCATTCTGGAATTGACTGACGCGGAGATCACCCGGATTTTGGGGATTGCTGTGCCCGCAGAGCGAGTCATTTCGATCCTGCGCGGTCTTGGATGCGACGTGCAGACAAACCCTCACGCGTATGTTGTGAAACCTCCTATCGGTCGCTCCGACCTCACGCGCCCCATCGATCTGATCGAAGAGATCATTCGCATTTACGGCCTGGACAACATCCCCACGATCATGCCCCGTTTGCAGTCGCGAACACCTGTTGAGACGTCTTTGTCACGTCTGCAGGCCAGCACGAAGGAGTTTTTGGTCACACAGGGATTTCAAGAAACCATTCATTACAGCTTTGGTGATCCTGTCTATTTCAGCAAGGTCCTGCGTCCCGCAAATACCAAATCGTGGATCACGTTAAAAAATTCCTTGTCAGAAGAGCTCTCCGTCATGCGGCCATCTCTCCTGCCGCACCTCTTGCAGGCATACACAAAAAATCGTTTGTTGTCGCAAACAGGCCTGCGGTTGTTTGAACTCCGAAACGTGTACGCCTACGACGAAAACAACAACATCATTGAATCGCGCAGGCTGTCGCTTTTGTATGCGGGCAACATCTTTGGACGCAATCGCTTTGGCCAAAACAGGGAATCCGATTTTTTCGATGGCAAGGGCTGGATCAATCAACTCCTGCGTCGTGGCAACATTGTTGTGTCCCTGCAAACGCACGGCTTGTGGCCGTTTCATCCGCAGCAGGCGGCGGCGTATTTGTTTGAGGGCAAACCGCTGGCTTTGTGGGGAGCCCTGCATCCCGAGCTTTTGACAGAACACAAACTGCGCGAAAAAGTTTTTTACGCTGAATTGGATTATGATTTTTTTGCCAGCAACTACCAAAAACAGCCGCGTGCCTATCGGCCAATTGGCCAACTCCCTTCGGTGTATCGCGACCTGTCCCTCGTGATTCCAAAAGAAATGACGTATACCGAGGTACAGACAGTCATCGAAAAATATCGCCCGGAGCTACTGGGCACTTACGAAATCTTTGACCTGTTTCAGGGGGGGAATCTTGGTGATGATAAAAAATCCTTAACATTATCGATGATATATGAACCAAAAGGGGAGTCCTTGACCGATGAACAGGTCAATGGGGTTCATTTTGAGCTGGTCGAGAAACTCAAAAAGGAGTTGGGGGTTGAGTTACGGTGAGGTATAAGGGTTACAGAAAACGATTGTTTTTTCTTGAGTTGAGTTTTAGAATATCTTATCTAAAAAAGACATATTCGACCGGCATAATTTCTTGCATACTTAAAGTAAAAAATAAGGAGAAGATATGACTGATAACGTGCTGTCACCTGAGGGCGACAAGACCAAGACCTTAACCAAGGCTGAACTGATTGAGTCCATTTACGAAAAGGTCGGTTTTTCCAAAAAAGAGGCCTCCGACATCGTTGAGCTGGTATTCGAAACCCTCAAGGCCACACTGGAAAAGGGCGAGAAGGTAAAAATTTCTGGTTTTGGCAATTTTGTCGTCCGCCAGAAACGCCCGCGCATTGGACGTAATCCCCAAACAGGACAAGAGATCGAAATCTCTTCCCGGCGCGTACTGACCTTCAAACCGTCGCAGGTGCTTAAGACCTCGTTGAACAAATAAAGGTCACCGATGGACATCAGCGAATTCAGCATACCCGACAAACTTTATTTTCGCATTGGTGAGGTGGCCAAGCTCATCGGTGTGGAGCCGTATGTTCTTCGCTATTGGGAGACAGAATTTTCCGAAATTGCCCCCACGAAGTCGCGGTCACAGCAGAGGTTATACCGACGTCAGGATGTCGAGCTGATCTGCCTGATTCGCGATCTGCTCTACAAAAGTCATTTCACAATCAAGGGTGCCAAACAGAAGCTCAAAGATAAAATGGCAGGTCGCGAGGTGGCCAAAGCGCAGCTTGCCGCTGAACATGTCCCTGTGCAGTTGCCATTGGGCGTGGCTGGGGGGGCATTGACTGAGCCGGCACGCGAGGCGATCAAGGCTGTGATTGAGGAAATGCAGGAGTTTCTGGATACACCTCAAAAGATGTGAAGAGGCTTATTTCTTCATTTTCAAAGTTGAATTGCGATTGTCTCATTCTCCACATCCACCGATCCCTCTTCCATTTCCGCGATGAACTGCTGGATGATGGCGAGTGTGCTCATGCTCAGGCGTGCGGCCAGCACAGGGTCATCGCTCTTGATCTCCGTGGCGAAGTTGGGTGAGAGGATGGCCACTTGACTGTCTTCCAGGGCGACGATGTTCGTTTGCGAATCAACTTGCCCATTCATGATCACAAAGGTGTCGCCTTCCCTGAAAAGATTGTACCAGTGATGTCCGAAGTCGCTGACCACACCATGTCCCAAACAACCCCTGATGACAATGCCGATCGTTGTTTTGGTGGAACGCTCAAGCAGTAGCGCTTCCGCAGGGGACAGGGTTTTGAGGATGGAGTGCTTCAGGATGGTGGCAATTTCATTTGGCGACCGATTATCGAAGAGGTTCGATCGCTTGTGGGTGCTACGCGCGTACACGTCAGCAAAGGTGGCCCAGAACGTGCCCAGATCGAGTGGTGGAACATAGGCCCGATTTTCAAATAGACTGAGGTTCTGTGTTAATAGGTTGGCAATTCTGCCGTCATCGTCTTCCTCATAACATAAATTCATGGCAAACGGAGACATGATTTCCAGCAGGTACTGATAATCCCTCGTGGTCAATACCATGGGGGTGAAGTTCAGGCCGGAGGCGTGACGAACGGGTTGCCCGTAAAATCGATAGCCCAGGCGGTGGTACAACCCGAACATGCCGGGCCCCACCAGGGTGATGTTGGCATCACTACGACTGGTCAACAGGAACTGGTAGGCCGCAGACCACAACAACGAAACGAGGGTCTGACCCCGTACCTTTGGGTCGAGGACAAACATATCCGTGACTGAGGTTTGATGAGGCTGTAACCTCGTGATCAGTTCATGGCATTGATACAAATTCATTCCCTGCTCAGAAAGTTGTTGAGGCAAATCAGTGATAACCCTGATAGACCCCACGATGTCCGGGCCTTTTTGTGCGTAGAATATGGCTGCGTGTTCATCATGAGAATCAAAAATCAAACCTCTTTCGTGATCGATCTCGGTTTGTTCGGGGACAAAATCAGGATCCAACACTGTGTACCTGAACCGATACACTCGCTCTTTATCATGATGATTGAGGGCCTGCTGTATCCTGACAGCCATGATGGGTTCCTAGTGGTTTATATTACCCAATAAGTTCAAATGATTTGACACTTATACACACTGCAAAAATTGGACCAGATTAGATATGCCGTCAGCATGTGGCAATTTACGGTAATTGATGGAAAATCTTTTCGTAACAGATCGTCACGTCAAAAAACTGGCAGATATTGCCTATTGAAAGGCAATTGTTTCCGGGTAAAGAGTGTAGAGGCCGGTCGTGACCTTTTCAAGGGCCGGTCGTGACCGGCCCTAAAGAGTTCTTGCCCATTGTCTTATCTGATTGGGAGTCCGTGGCATGATACCAAAACCGTGGGTGTAGAGGTGGAAAAAGCTGAGGTCGCCGTTCATCAAGCAAAATCGCAGAGCGAGTTGAGAAGAAATATCCATAAATTTTGCCCCGGATCGTATGGCAGTAGTCGCTTGCGAGTCATATGAGATCAGGGTTTCGATGGTGATGTGACTGTTTGGGATGGTCCTGCCTGTAAGGGGATTGATGAGCGGGTTGTCATCAATGATTTCCCATTCGCCGTTTTCTCCTACCTTGCATAAGTGTGCCATAACATCATGCCAGGCCATAGCGAATTCGTCACTATTCCAGTTCTCATATGCGGAAAATCTGAAACTGAGAGAGACGCCGCCCACCAATCTTTCTGTCTGGCAGTAAAGGCAATCGCTCACGCCTTTTACAACACCACTTTTGCGGATGGAAAATCCCGCCATCAGGGCACAACCCAGAACCATCAGCCTTTGCTCTGGATCCAGATGATTCCACGTGGGTGCATAATAGCCGGTGGTCTGCAGACTCGGGTGCAAAGACAACCAGCGCATGAAGGCCCTTACCTGGGGATCGAGTTGGCTAAGGAAATCAATTTCTTTTTCCAAGGGTTGAGTTTGTGAGCTGATCATTTCTGCCGCGGTGGCGGGGGCGTGTTGATTGAGCCGTGCGGACCCCTCCCGTGGTGATGCTCCTGTGGCAGTGAAATAGGGGTGTCCGGGTACGGATTTGGTTGCCCAAGTGGGGACGGCGCGTGTGCCAACATTTTCGGGAGGCTTGCTGGAGTCGTCATCGACTGGCTCAGCACAGCAGGGGGCATTGGCAACCGCAATCGTGGCCATTGTCTCTAGGGAGATTTTTGTGGTGAGCCCCAGTAATGATGTCAGACATCTGAACATAGGTGATTTTTGACAGACAATAAAAAAGCAAATCTAGATAAAATGACCAAACTTGTCTCTTGTCAATCTTTGACCCCGCACATTTTCTAATTTGTCAGAAGTTGCCAAGCCGCGCGCAGAAATTTTCCTGTTCTTTGGAAAGGCCTCCCAAATTGTTGTCTGCACGTTAAGGGAGCCGGATCGTGGTACAGAGTATTGAGAAAATCATTTCCAGCCAGCAAGGTGTCAAGATTTTCGCCTGAGGTTTCGGCAATGATACGAACAAAATCGGCATGAGTGATTTCGTGTTGGGGATGTCGTTGCAGGGCCGCCACAAAATCCCTCGTGAACCCTTCTCTGGGCGCGTACTTCATGGCAAACTCGCGCTCCTTCAAAATGGCAAACCACGCGTACTCCACGACCCCCAAGGGGCCTTGGTTAGCTTCGGGATCATGAATCACCTGATCCTGATTCCAGACGAAGCGTTCAGAAGATTCAATAAAGGGACTGACGAGTTCATCCATGCCCCCAAACTGTTCGCGATCGGTGGGGGTTCGCAAGGTTTGACGAATCAGGGCCGCCACCAATTCATCCAAGCCAGGAGCCAATCGATCTGTCAAACCTGCCTGGGCAACGGCGTGCAGTCCCATCTCGTTCATCAGACCATAGTGTGTGGCATACTGATCATAAGCATCTTCTTCGGAAATTTGTGCAATGACATCCTTGATATTGTCTCTGGGTTCAACGTGAAATGCGTTGGCCATCTGATCCAGTTGTTGCTGGGTCAATCGACCAGACAGGAATTTGACAAAAAAAGGCACATAAATATCTTTTTTGATATCTTGTTGTGTGGAGAAGATTTCCTTTCTTTGCACGGAATAATTCGTGATCCCATAAGGAAATCCCGCTGTCGCGGTCGGCCAGTTTTTTCGTCCATAAATACCGATGGTCAGGGGATCCATCACAAAACCGAGCATTTCCTGCATGTGGCAATAATACTCCTGCTGGGTTTCCTGCAATTTGAGTCTCAACGAAGGGTCTCCCGACGGGGTTTCGTCAATGACTTGGAGTCGCCCATATTCTTCGGAACACACATCATCTGCTTGGTGAGGCCTGACGGACAGATCGCTCATAAACATCTCCTATTTGCGAAACTACTGTTCACTGCTTCGTCAACCCACATAAAAAGTTGCTTGTCTCAAAAAATTTCTGTCCACAATTGTGGACGGAAATTTGGCGACACACACAACTTTCATGCCTATTTGTCGATAATAGGAAAGCCATGTGATTATTCACAGACAAGCCAAACTATGCCAATCATCAATTTACCTTCACCACAGGGTTTTTTTAGTACCGCATCCGGAACATCAGAGAGCCCTGTCTTGCTTCTGGGAAGAGATATCAATCCCCAGACGGTGCCAGATTTAAGGTCAGGTATTTTGCAATCTGTTGAGGGTGACCGTCAAGCGTGGGCAAGAGGCGAGGCTCTGGGGGAGGTCGGTGTACGGGAAGATTGGTATGCTTCTGCAGATCAGGTCCTCGAACAATTGCCTGTTTGTGGTCAGTGGTCGGTCTTTAAATATGAACAGACTGCCAGCGAAGTCCCTGCCACTCTTTGCGCCGAAAGCACACCTCACGATGTGGCACAACTTGGCACATTGATTGATTGGCTGGTCAGGTTAAGCCAACAAAGTGGTGAGCCCATCAGGAGAGAAGTTGTTCAAGAAGTGCTTTTGGTTTGTTTTACCAGTCGTGTGGTCAGCGTAGATATTGAAGAGGAGTCATCGGAGGCATTCATTGGCGAGGAGACGCCAGAACCACAAGATTTGAGGGCGACTCTTGATTTTTTGTACGATTGTTTACGAGATGGAGAATTGCAAAATCACCTGAACCCACATCATCCCTACGATAATCTAAGAATATTGCTTGGTAGCATACATAGATTGCATCGCTTGATTTGCCTGAATGCGCCAGATTGTCTTATGCTTGGAGATATACGCATATTAAGCGGACGCCTCATGTCTTGTCTTAAGCCAGAGGCCGCATTGGCATTCACTCGGGTGAGGTACGCGCCCCTGGTTCAATCCATTGAACGTCACCCCGCGTTAGCCCCCTTTGCGGCACAGGCAAAAAAAATCGCATGCCTTATTGAGATGTCGTGTTATCAAAAAAGCGCTGTGAGATTTGAATCGATCACGACCATGAGTCATTTGTTTGGTCTGTGCCTGCCTGAACACCAACCAGCCCTTGCCGACGCGCTATTAGAAGTGATCAACAAGACTCCCGCGGAGGAGGTATCAAGGCTGATTGAATTTATGGGTTGTGTGGAGGAGGATGTCGTCGGTGAAGCTACCGTTATCGTTAATCTGAACACAATTCTCAGAAAGGTAACTGGGCGCCGGGTACTGGCTATTCAGAATGTGGTTTTTTTGCAGGAAGTCATTCGGAGAACACATGGTTGTGTCCAAAGACAGCAAGGCCTGATGAAAGATCCCGATTCGGAGTTGAGTAGTGGTTTTGAACAGTTGGAAGATCCTCTATCGCTATTGGATGGTTTGCGACAAATCTTGTCTTATCACCCAACGCCGGAAGTGCTCCGGGCCATGATGACTGCCGACGCTCAGAGCGGCACGCAAAATCACCTCATCTGGGTTCTCAAAAACATCCCCAAGGGCAGTCAGACTCGTGACGCGCGACGGTTTTTGGCGGACTATCTGTTGTTGCGGACGCGGCTCAAATTATTCCTGGCCCGTGCGCAACGTGGGGATTGGACAGATGACAACATTGGCAAACTGAGAGAGTTGTATGCTTGGGAGCATGATCCTGCTTTGCGGGGCGAGATCAGAACGCCGGAGGATGCGGCCAGTGATCGGGATTTGATTGCGGAGATGAAGGATGAAGTGGCGTTATTGGGTTATGACGACTACAAGCAATTTCGTGATTATGGGTTCGATGTCACTCTTCCTCTGGAGACTGTGGCAAAACTACAGGAGATCGATTCTTTTTTTGATGACATGCTCATCAGCATCAATAGAACTCAAACAGATTCGGCTAAAAGGGCAGAGACCATGTTGGCCTTTATTGAGTTTTGCAGGGTGGTCACCAATCTTGGCAATTTGTTGCCGGGACTTGCTTTTGGTGAAATCATTGAGGGCATGCGGGCCCAGTGCGCTCAAAAAAGACGGCGCGAATTCATGGATGCGGCAGAGATCAAGAAGATCACCGAGACGATCAAATTGGCGGCCCTCGATGATTTTTTTGCCAAGAGTTCGCTACCCGCAGACACGCAATCGAAGATTCGTGAGCAGATGCAGAATCCCGAAAGCCCTCTGAGTGAGCCTGAGTTAATCAATGAGATTGTGGCCTATTACCATTTTCAGGGCCCCGGAGGCAGAGAGGCGGTTAACGAGTATTTGCGGATGATTGCCAATCAGGGGCGACACGTTGCCCGCAAAGGAGTCTTACCAGTTGAGAGAGAGGTAACTCTAATGCGTCGACAGACCAGCAGGAGGGAAGGTTTTTTGACTGTTTATCGTTCCATTTTGGAACACCTCATGGTGGAGGGTTCAGCAGAAATTGCAGAGGCTGATTTGAGAACCGTTATTATGGACGTTGAGGTGTGCTTAAGGGACGGACGGCGTATATCCCATGACAAACTGTTTGAGTGGCAACAACGGCTACAAGAGTGCATGAGTCAACAGCCTAACGGGCAGATCACTGAGGTTCTGCACGATCTGGAACAGATCAGGACCCTGCAGGAAAATCGAAATCAAGCCCCAGGAACCACCTATGATTTTTTTATAACGGACGATCCCGTAGTCATCGCGCGCGCAGGGGAAGAACCTCTGAGAACCTGTCAACGTATTTCATCTCCTGGTGCATACAATCGTGAAGGACAGCCGCTATGGCGTGCCATGCACCCGCATGTGAGTCTGGCCGGTCTTAAGGATCCCCATACGGGCAAGGTAGTGGCGCGCGTGCTTTTGGAGTATGTGCGTCCGGGCATTATGCTGGTGGAGCGGCATTATCTTGCGGGCGGTATTTCAATGGAGGAGTTCGATTACGCACTGTTGTCTGAACTGGCAAGGCAAAGGCGGCTTCGCCACGTGGTTTTTGCCGATAATAGGGGACTGCCTTTCACGGCTGAGACAGTGCTGGTTGGGGAAATTCCGGAGTATTTTTATCACGATACTTTTTATTCGCATGCAGAATTCAGAGCGATCAGACTGGATGACAAAGATACCCGTATGGCATTACAAACTCACGGTGTCCTCTTTATGAGGCCGGTGAAAAAAAGAAAAAAGATAACTGGTTAGTGGGCGTCATGTGTGCGTCATGTGTGCGTGTGTCGGTAATCTGCAAACAGGTTCTGCCACTTGGGGGGCAGGTGGGCGAGGACGAGGGTGCCGTCATCGGTATTTTCCGTCGAAATCACACGTCCATGCGTGAAAACCTCGCTCAAAATCTTGCCCTGATGATGCGGGATCAGCAGGTGTACGGGCTTGTCATACATACCGCTCAAGACTTCCTCGATTTTTGCCAAAAGTCGATCAATCCCCAATCCGTTCAGCGCGGATATCTCAATGGCACCCTGACTGGTGCCAGATGAGGGGTTGCCCTGAGGGTGATGCACATTCACGAGATCAATTTTATTGAGGACCTTGATCACGGGTTTTTCTGCCAAATCCAGTTCCGAAAGAATCCTCTCCACGGTCTCGGTCTGCTGGGCGCGGTCGGGATGACTCGCGTCAATCACATGGATGAGCAGTTCCGAATCGCCTACTTCTTCGAAAGTGGATTTGAAGGATTCAATAAGCTGATGCGGCAGGTTGCGGATGAAGCCCACAGTGTCTGATACAAGAATGTTCAAGCCCGATGGGAGGCGAAGTTTTTTTGTTTTGGGATCGAGGGTGGCAAAGAGTTTGTTCTCGGCAAACTCATGGGCCTGCAAAAGACAGTTGAACAAAGTGGATTTGCCGGCGTTCGTGTAACCGATCAGCGACACCGTGGGGATGGGGACGGATTGGCGTTTGGCGCGGTGAATCTCGCGTGACACGGCAACCCTTTTGAGATTCTTTTTCAGGAAAGCAATGCGTTCGCGGGCGCGACGGCGATCGACCTCGAGTTGGGTTTCTCCGGGTCCCCTGAACCCGATACCGCCCTGTGATTTTTTGAGATGGGCCCAAGCCCCTACCAGACGCGGCAAAAGATATTCGAGTTGGGCCAACTCTACCTGCAGTTTGCCCTCTTTGGAACGGGCGCGTTGCGCAAAAATATCCAAGATAAGCCCTGTTCGGTCGATGACGCGCGTCTTCCAGGTTTCCTCGAGGTTTCGGTTCTGCACGGGCGATAATTCGTAATCGACAATGATGATGCGGGGTTTTAAAATTTCGATTTTTTTACCGATCTCTTCCACCTTGCCAGAACCAAAAAACGTTCCCGGATTAAACTGCCGGACCTCGACAAACTCGTCGCCCACCCGTGTGGCGCCAGCGGTGCCGGCGAGGCTCTTGGCCTCATCAAAACTTTCCTGTGCGTCGTATTTGGAATTCTTGCGGTGATAAACACCGATGATGAAGGCGGACTCTACGGATCTGGTTAACAAATATTCTCCTTACCCGGCAGAGCCGGAAGAACCCTTCGACTTCCCTCGACAGTACTCGGGATAAATCGCTCAGGGCAGGCGAAGGTGAAAGGTGAAACAACTGCTTCAATTGTCTCAACGATCAACTACATCAATTGCCAATTGTCTGTTGCTCATTGAAGTAGTTGTAGCAATTGATCCGCCCTAAGCCTTACGCCTTGTGCCCCGAGCCCTCTACATAAACCGCACGATTTTATCATCAAAAAGTTGATTGAGGTGGTACTGCAAGGGTTCGCAGGCCAAAGCGCGGAATTCTGGTGGCAATTCCAACACCGCCTCGTATTGATCACGCTTCAGCAAGTGAAAATAAATCCTGCTTTCACCCTTGTGTTCACTCAGAATCGTCATGGTCCTTTTGACCGTCTCTGGCGTTAACTGATCGATCGGGATGTGCAGGTGCACGCTACGTGTGGTCTGCTTGAGTTTTTCGCTGAGCAGAACGACATCCTCGATGATGATCTTGCCAGTCTGTTCTGACCGGTCGACCTTGCCCGCGATGATCAATGGCTGTTCACTGGCCAACAGCTCATGATATTTTTTGTACGTGCGTGGAAACGCGATGGCCTCGAGGCTTCCCAGCAGATCATCGAACACCACGAAGGCCATTTTGTCGTTGTTCTTGGTGATGACCGTGCGGATGCTGGACACCACCCCGCCCAAAGTGACTTCGGCTCCCGGGGCGGTCTTGGCAATCTGCGTGCTGTTGTGCGTGGCGAGTTTGTGCAGGTTGTCCTGATAGACCTCCAGGGGGTGCCCCGAAAAGTAAAAACCGAACACCTCTTTTTCAAAACCCAAAGCCTCTTTCCTGGTCCAGTCGGAACCAACGGCGATATCAAGACCAACCGGGGTTTGCTCCTCGGCGTCAAAGGAGGCGAACAGATTCGATTGTCCCTGAGATTCGTCTTTTTGTTTTTTGACGGCCGCGGTGACGATTTTTTCCAGGGACTCGAACATCCCCCGGCGCGGCATGGCGAATACGTCGAACGCACCCGATTTGATGAGGACCTCCAGGACTTTTTTGGTCACACGGCGCAGATCAACGCGGGCACAGAAATCATAAAACGATTGGAACGGCCCG
>CAZGMS010000136.1:0-4046 GCA_964526915.1 uncultured Nitrospirales bacterium | reverse complement strand
GATTTTTAAACCGGAATGTATAGGAAAATACATGAGGATTTAAAAATTCCTGAGCAACGCAGAGATTCAGCGATTTCAGCGGTTTGGCCTGAATGGAGCCCTGTCAAGTGCGGAATTCAGGTGAATTTGTATACGGTTAGTCATTGAACTGTTCACTGCTTGTTGAGTTTGTCCATATTACGGAAAAGTCTGTACTCATTTCGAAACTAAAAAATCTGTCACCCTATTGACAAAATTATTTTGTTTATTCCAACAAATACAGGGTTCTGCTGGGTGTTGTGTTGTGTTATACTTTCTAATGACACATCACAAAAGGGGAGACATCATGAGCAAACAACATATCCTTGTGATCGATTCAGATCCCGAGATTGTGGATTCCTTGTTGGGTCAGCTTGAGCAGTACGGTCTGGAAGGATGCCCTGTTACCTCTTTGGAACAGGCTGTCAGGATGGTCAAGGAACAGGTGCCAGACGTCATCATCATGGACTCGGGGTTTGCACAGGAGGAGGGGGAGTATTATTTTCACCTGATCAAATCCGTGTTGCCCAAAGGAGAAAAAGTCCCTGCCCTCAGGGTGATGAGTGTGACACAGGATCAAAATTTACGCACTTACGCATACGAAATGGGTGAGGAGGAGACCCCTTTGCGTCCCTTCGATGCGGACTCACTCAAGACACTCATGGCGGATTATTTGCCTGTTGATGACTTGTAGCTATTAGAGGTTTCCTTAAAACGAGCAGAAATCCTTGCGCGGTCCCTGAATCCTCAGGATTTGAAACTACCTTTGATCCTAATGAGCCGTGAGGCAATCATGAACCTCAATCTGGACTCTCAATGCCGTAACCATAAATCATGACGATTTTGCCGGCGTGTCAATGATGTGCGTCGATGCCCCAAAGCATCAACAAACTGTGTGGAAGGGTCTTAAGAATTTCAGCCAGATATTCAGAGACGGCGCGGACACTGCCGGGGAGGGTGTAAACCAGGCAGGTGCCCATTACTCCCGCCACACTACGGCTCAGCAGGGCGGATGGCAGGTTTTGTCCGTACTTGAAACGGATGGACTCCATGATCCCGGGAACGGTCTTGTCAAGCAATGGCAAAACGACATCGGGTGTCAGGTCGCGCGGCCCAATCCCTGTGCCACCTGTCGTGAATACCAGGTCGCTGTTATTCGTGCGCGCTGCCAGCAGAGCTTCTCTTAAAGACGTCGCCTCATCCGGCAGGATGATCCTGGAAAATTCCAGTTGAAATCGGGTGCCCGCAAAATGCGTGGTCAGGTGTTGTTCGATGGCGGGGCCGCTACGATCCGCATATTCACCCCGACTGGCGCGATCGCTCAACGTGATGATTTTTATCTTGAGCGGTTTAGGTTGATGTTGAACAGGGTCTCCCCTGGCAATCGACCCGCCGCGCAGAACGCGGGTGAACAGGCCTTCCTTAGGCATCACGCACCGGCCAACAGCCTTGAACACAGCACAACTGCCGCCATGACACTCTTTGCCAATCTGGGTGATCTCGAGTGTCACCTCGCGGCCAATGAACAGCAGATCCCTGATTCCCACGCGTTCACAGGCCAATCCTTCGGTGGTGAGGTTTTCGGCAAAATTGCCCGGTTGGTAGGACTGGTTATGCTGTTTCGCGAAGCTCTCAATACATTCCTGAGACAAGAGACTGATCTGCCGATGCCAATGACCAGAATGAGCATCGCCAACAAGCCCTGTGTCGTCAATCACTGCCCGATCCACAGGGTGTTTGCTGGTTCCTTTTTCATCAGACAAGTTGATGGAAATAATTGATGCCATGATGCCTCGCCTTCGTTCTATTGCGGTTGGGTGTGCGACATAAAAGTAGGTGATTATAATTGAGCAGCCCTCCTCCAATGATTTGGAGGGGGTAGCCGAAGGCTGGGGGAGGTAGAGAAGATGGGTATTTCCCGTCTCTCAGCTTATCACGATACTACCTCCCCACCGCTTCGCGGAGCCCCTCCTTAAAAAAAGGAGGGGCGGTGCCGATTATCACCATTCCAAATTTTACCTACTTAATGTCGTGTACCCATTGCGGTTTTATGCCTTGATCGGAATTTTGGTTTTTTCCAGCAGTTGAATAGATTCGATCACCATTATTTTATCAACGGCTTTACACATATCATAAATCGTCATGAGCGCCACACTGGTTCCCGTCAGCGCCTCCATTTCCACACCCGTCTGGCCAGTGCATTTGACTTCGGTGGTGATCCTGATCCCTTCAGCTTCAAGCATCGCCTCGACTGTGATCTGCTCCAGCAAAAGGGTGTGACAAAGAGGGATCAGCAAAGGCGTCTGTTTGGCGGCTTGCACGCCGGCGAGTTCGGCTGTGACCAGCACGTTGCCTTTGTGTATCTGACGGGATTGGATCCGGTCGATCGTTTCGGCTTGCAGACGAATGAATCCTGTTGCCCTGGCAACCCTGTGACTGTCGGGCTTGGCGCTGACATCCACCATTCGTGGACGTCCGTGTTCATCGAGATGAGTGAGGGTCATGAGTTTATCCTCCCAGGGCATAAAATTTGTTTTGACTGCGTTGCCCGCGAATCGGTTTGTTTTCGATGGCGAGACGCATCGCTTGTTCCGGGCCAAACTCGCGAATCGAAAATTTGAGATTGCTGAACAAACAGGGAAAGACGTGTCCGTCGCTGGAAACGCGAATGCGGTTGCAGATATCGCAATGACCGCCCTCGCCGCCAATCACCCGCCAAAAATCACCTTTGGCGGTGTCCATTTTTCTGATGAAACGAACTTCCAGACCCCGCTCCCGACAATAGGTGGCTACGTCTCTGGCCTGGGGTTCATCGGGGGATTCGTTCACCACACAATTGATTTTTACCTGACGAAATCCGGTTGCCAGGGCAGCTTCAATGCCGGCGAGTGTGTCTGTTACAGAGCCACCGCGCGTGAGCTCACTGAAGTGCTTGGGATCCAGGCAATCCAGACTGATGTTGACGCGGTGCAGGCCAGCTTCTTTGAGGGCTAGAGCGTATTGTGGCAAAAAAACTCCATTGGTGGTCATGGCGAAATCCAAAATTCCTTGAAGCTTGCCCAGCCGACGTACCAGTTCCAGAATGTTGCGACGGACCAGCGGCTCGCCGCCCGTGAGGCGAACCTTGTCAATACCCAGATTCACAGCCACTTTGGTCAACGCCTCAATTTCTTCAAACGAGAGGATGTCCTCATGTCGTTTGAGGGGCACACCGCTGGCGGGCATGCAGTACACACAACGCAGGTTGCACAAATCTGTCACAGAAATGCGAAGGTAGTTTATTTTACGATGAAAGCGATCGAACACGGACAACATCTCCTTTTTGCAAACAGGCTTGTCCCACGGGAATGGTGACCAAACCACTGGCCCTGGTCAGGGCGTGAATGTGAGCCGATCCATGATACTCCACGGGGGCCACCTCTGAGGGTGTGACAAAGCGGACAGGAACCGTTGATTGACGCGAGGTTTGTTTGCGTCGAATCGCCTCTGCCAGACGGGCTTCCACCACGAGAGGTTGCCAGTCGTGCCCCATCAGCCGGTACAGGAATGGTCTGATGAGCAGTTCAAAATTGATGAAAGTCGAGACAGGATTACCGGGCAACCCGCAAACGTAGACCTGTTCCTTATGAGCAAAGATCGTAGGACGGCCGGGTTGCATGGCTACGCTGTCGAAGGCAAAGAGGAATCCCAATTTGCGCAGAATGTCGGGCACCAGATCGTAATCTCCGGCAGAAACCCCGCCAGAGAGCAACAGCACATCGGACGATTTTGCGGCCGTATCAATGGCCGCAGAGGTGATGTCTTCTCGGTCAGGCAATATGCCGCTGTAACAAGGTTCGATTCCCAGAGAGCGAACCTGCGCCAAAAGTTGCCAAGCGTTGCTGTTGCGAATCTGAGCCGGTCCGGGTGTGTTGTCAGGTTCCACCAGTTCACTGCCTGTGGCCAAGACGGTGACGCGGGGCCTTCGGGCAACCATGACCTGGGTCACTCCGAACGTGGCCAGAATGGCCACGTGAGCGGGGAGAATA
>CAZGMS010000135.1:0-2651 GCA_964526915.1 uncultured Nitrospirales bacterium | reverse complement strand
CCGCGCTGGGCCGTCTCCATGATGTCGCAAATCCCGGTGGCATGCAGTGCACGATTGGTCGTCCACATATCCCCCACATTGAGCGGTAAGGTATCCAAGATGGCGCCTGTGCCGCCAAACTCGAATACTGGGATCAGATGAGGGGCGTGTATCTTCTGCGCCAGTGACGCCGACAACATGGGGATGCCCGTGCCAATGAAGGCTGTTTTGTTGTCTTCGATCAGGCGCGAGGCCAGACAGATCAATAGTTCGTTGGGGGAATAGTTCATGAAAACCCGTGGGTCGTGGTTCGTAGATCGTGAATCGAAAATACAACTCTTTCGATACACGACACACGATTCACGATTCACGCTTTTTGAAGAAGCAACTTAGTTAAATTCTCTTTGCCCACCACATCACAATATTCCTCGTGGCTCTTCACGTTGTAGACCCACTTGTCGAGATACTTTTTAACCTCTTCCTGATTACCCGTGATGTCGTAATAGTGTTTGAGGTTTGCGATGTCTTTATCGTACTTTCCGGCCATCTCACCTGGGTGAGAACCAAACGGCGCGTGCACCACGGCATCGACATTGTAGAACGGGATGATCGTGCGCTCAGGATTGGCGCGAATCTCGTCGGTGTCGATGATTTCCTCGGCACTGATGAGCACCCGCTTGGAGGCCCGGGCCATTTCGGCCGCAAAGCCGGTCACACCATCGATCTGACAGTTACCATATTTATCGGCCCGGCTCACGTGGATGATGCCCACATCGGGAATCACGGCAGGGATCAAACACACAGGTTGTTTAGTGAAGGGACACTCAATGGAGATTGCCGAGGAATAATTAAAGGTATCGGTGCCCAACATGGAACGAACGGGAATAAACGGCACGCCCATGCTGGCCGCCTTGAGGCGCCAGGCCAGACTCGCGTTGGACCATTCCACGATTTTTGAAATCTGCCCCGACGCGATGGCCTCGCGCGCGTTTTTGGAAATGCCAAACACCTCGTAACCAATGTAGGTCCAGTCGATCTCGGTGATGGCGCCTGCCGCGATCATCAGGTCGATCTCGTACACCCCCATGCCCGACGTGGCCAGATTCGTGCGCCCCTGCCGGATGATTTCACGCACCAGAGACATGGGGCAACGGATCGCACCGTAAAGTTCAATCCCCACATAATCGCCATCCTTGACATACTTCTTGATGGCGTCATGTTCGGTCATGAGCTTATCAACAAGACCCTTTGGTTTTTGGCGATTGATCTCGCGAAATTCATCGAGATCAATTGGTCTGAGCAATTCAGCCTTGCCATATTGCAGGACTTTTATCTGTTCGTTTTGCATAGAACCACGTCGCTAAAAAACTTACTCAAAAAAGGCAAATGATAAAAAATCTTTTGACGTTATTCGAGAAATGACGAAGAGGTGGGAGACATTTGAATATCGAACAAGGAACAAGGAACAAGGAATATTGAAGGAGGCGTCATTGCGGGCAACGCGAAGCAATCCAGACAAACATTCTAAATATTCTCTGGATCGCCACGTTGCCTTTGGCCACTCGCAATGACGTTCTATCCCTTCGACATTCGATGTTCCTTGTTCGATATTCGATATTCTGACAGGAGTTCCCATGCCATATCAAGATCAATATAAAGACTGTGTTTGGGTGGACTTTGCTACCCTCGAACAATTCATGAAGGACTGTCTGGTCGCCTTTGGCGTGCCGGTGCCTGATGCTCAAATCATTGGCGATGTGCTGATCAAATCCGACAAACTCGGCATCGATTCACACGGCATCGGCCGGCTTAAGCCCATTTATCTGGACCGCATCGATGAGGGCATTCTGAACCCCGTCACCACAATCGAGATCGTCAAAGACGAAAAGGCCTGCGCGGTCTTGGATGGACACAACGGAATGGGGCATGTGGTGGCACACAAGGCCATGCAAATGGCCATCGACAAGGCCAAGAACTTTGGTTTGGGAATGACCGTGGTGCGAAATTCCACACACTATGGAATCGCCGGTTATTACCCGCTCATGGCTGTGGATGCCGGCATGCTCGGCATCACCGGGACCAACGCCCGTCCCTCCATCGCCCCCACCTTTGGGGTCGAAAACATGCTGGGCACCAACCCGCTAACCTTTGGCATGCCTACCGATGAGGAGTTTCCTTTTTTGATCGATTGTGCCACCAGCGTCACGCAACGCGGGAAAATCGAATCGTATGCAAGGGCCGGAAAATCTTTGCCCAAGGGTTGGGTCATTGACCAAAACGGCAACGCGCGCACCGACACCGAACAGGTGTTGGTAGATCTCACCAAAGGACTCGCCGCCCTCACCCCTGTGGGTGGGATTGGAGATGAAACGGCCGGTTACAAAGGTTACGGCTGGGCCACCACGGTTGAAATTCTTTCGTCTGCCCTGCAGAACGGTGCCTACCTCAAGGCCCTTAATGGTTTTGACGAAAACAACAAACCCATCCCCTACCCCTTGGGTCATTTTTTCATCGCCATCAACCCCGCATTTTTCATGGGGCTAAATACCTTCAAACGCATCGCTGGCGCGATCTGCCGCGATTTGCGCGCCTCACAGAAAGCTCCCGGACAAGACCGCATCTACACAGCGGGGGAAAAAGAATGGCTGGCCTGGCAGTACCGCAAAGAGCAC
>CAZGMS010000134.1:0-14937 GCA_964526915.1 uncultured Nitrospirales bacterium | reverse complement strand
TCATCACCGATGATGTTACCATGCACATCGGCAAGGCCATCGAAAGCCAGTTTTTAAAAGTCACCAAAAAGGTCAAACTGTTCCGCATGGAAGACTTTGGTGATCGTCCCGATGACGGTTCCAATCCCCTAAAGTTTCCCGACGAGATTGCCAACTACCTTAAGAATTCACAAGTGAGTGTGTACGCTGGTCGCGGCAAAAAGGGTGAGCTCCCCAGCTTTCGTCACCCCATGACCATCCTGACCGACGAGTATAACATTCGCCACGGCCACATGCCCAATGTCAACGATCTCCTCATGGAAACCGGCATGTGCGCCGACTACGCCAAGATCAAAGAGAACAACGCCAAGGTCATGAAGCTGGTGCAGGGAACAAAACATGCCCAGGTCACCACCGACGCCGGCACAAACATCGAGGTCACGCTCGATCCCAACTGGAAGTGGATCAATTGCGACGGCAACATCCAGCCCGGGCACTGGTCCAACCTGCCCGACGGCGAGGTCTTTACCTGCGCCAAGTCTGTCAATGGCACCATCGTGGTGGATGGTGTTTTGGGCGACTACATGAACACCAAATACGGCGTGATCGCCAAGACCCCCGTCACCCTCACACTCAAAGATGGTCGGGTTCAAACAGTGAGTTGTGCCAACAAGGACATTGAAAAGGACATCAAGGAATACATGGCTCAGGACGCCAACGCCAACCGCATTGGTGAATTCGCCTTGGGTACCAATCTGGGTCTTGAAAAGCTGGTTGGCAACCTTTTGCAGGACGAAAAATTCCCGGGCATCCACGTGGCCTTGGGGCATGGGTACCCCGAGAAAACTGGTTGCGACTGGACCTCCGACGCGCATCTGGACATGGTCGTCACCAAAACCACCGTCGTGATCGACGGCAAGAAGATCATGGAAAAGGGCGACTTCGTCGTGTGACCTTCAAACAGCTCCGTCAAACCGCGCCCTACACGCAACAGTTCCGCATTACCGTTCCCCCTGAGTTTACTGGTGTGAATATTGTTGCTTTTCACTGTGCCCGATTCCGCTTTAGAACACGTGATGAGTGGATCTCGCTGATTGAAAACAAACACATGACTGTGAACAGCGAACCCATCACTCCCGACTACACGCTTAAAAAAGACGATGTGATCAGAACGGTGAGGCACGATGTGGTGGAACCCGATGTGGATGCGGGATTTGATGTGTTGTGCGATCGCGGTGGGTTGTTGGTCGTCAACAACCCCGCGCCATTGCCCATTCATCCGAGCGGACGTTATTATAAAAACACGCTCATCTCGATCCTCAAGGAACAACACCCTGACATCACCTATCACACCATTCATCGTCTCGATGTGTGGACGACTGGTGTTGTGGTGTTGGCCACAGATCCTCTCATCTCCCGATTGTTGCACGATCAGGTGGAAAAAGGGGAGATCAAAAAGGAATACGGTGTGGTGGCTGAGGGTGATTTTGGCGAAAAGGAATTTGTGATTGATGAGGCTGTGGGGCGTGTGGATGGCTCACGTCGTGGTTTTGGCCCTCACATCACCGAGGCCAAAAAAGCTGTGACCCGTTTTGTCCCGGTCTGCAAAAAAAACAACCTGACTTTTCTGAGGGTATTCCCTCTCACCGGCAGAACCAACCAGATCCGTGTTCACGTCAACGTGGCGGGTGGCCACATTCTGGGTGACCCCCTGTATGGGGGTCAAGTCTCGACATCGGACCAGTTACGCTCTGACCAGAACAACACAACACAAACTTGTACGATGTCGAGACTTGACCCCATGTTTGACCCCATGTTTTTGCATTGCCGGGCCATGACGTTCAAACCCGCCATTGGCGCCGATCCCGTAACGTTTACCGCCGACTGGCCGGAGCATTATTTGGAATTGTTTTCGGGAGATGAATTGGAGGGCGCAACATAATTCGCATTGTTCAATTGAATAAGACTCTGTTGCACTCGCCCCTGTATGTAAAAAACATACGACAAAAGAATGTACGGCCCCGTCGCGCTATCAATGGCCTCTTGTGCCTCAGTCACGGTACCTACGGGCGTGTTATTAAGACTGGTCAAAACTCCTGTGGCAAGACCATCACCCTGGTCTATCAAAGCTAACCCGCCTGGCTCAACATCTACATTAAACTCATCCTGCATAAAGAATCGATCGACCTCTGCAAAAGCGTATCCATACTGGGTCTCCAGTATCTTTCGTTGTTTTTCCTCGTAAGATCCTATTCTAACTTTTACCGTTTTGATTTTTCCTTCGCGTGCAATGGTCACGCTGGCACACTGCTTAGGCTGATGAACAAAAAATGATGTTACGGGATCGATGTCTTCATTCGTGGGCAAGGGCCGATTTCCATAACCCAGCAAGACATCTCCCGATCTCACACCCGCCCGGTAAAACGCATGCCACTGGGGCAGATAGCCCAAAACCAATCCATTGGCGTAACCCTGAACCCCCAAGAGCTCCAACTTGTCTTGCGTGACCCAATCACCACTATATTCTCCCACGCGACCATGAACGACAAAACCATTTTTCCTCATACTTCGATAACTCTCCATGACGGGGCTTATCAGAATATTATAACCCATCCCATTCACACCCCGTCGACCCGAATTGTGTAACCCCACTACCCTCCCCTGTGCATTGATCGCAGGGGACCCACTGTTTCCGGGCAGTGCAGAGGTATCATCCTGAAAAGCCTCAACGGCAGACCAGCCGTAAACGTCAACATTATTCACGTTTCCCAATGAAGGGATGACCCCCTCACCCTGCTGATTTCCGATAACGAGAATTTCATCCCCCTTGAAAACCTTAGCCGTTTCGTCAACTGGCATTGGCTCTAAAATTATTCTGGAATCAAACCAAACGACTGCCACATCATTGACATGATCCACCCCCTGTACATGGGCAGGCACTGGCTCGTAGAACTCCTGATTGTTCACAAACACGGAATAATACATCTCTTGGTTCAGCTCGTCGTCCACCACATGGGCGTTTGTGATGCACCAATGCCTGAACAAACCATTGCCCATATCTTCTTTTTCAACGACCCAGGCCGTTCCCTGTCCCCCGCCAAAACGCGAAACCGTTTTAATGGCCAGCACACTGTCCTGATATTTGCCTATCATTGTGCCCCAAGCTTTATTATCTGGTTCGAAAGCCAGAGAATCAGGGCTTTGTGTTCCCGAACCTGGTTGAACAAGTAAGTTTGTGGATGTCATCGTGGTCATGAGCATCTTCCCTTGTTAAAATTTTTCCCTGTATCTCGGATTGGCACAAGAAATGATAAAGGTGCTAAAGTAGTCCGGTTGAATAACATTCGGGGTAAGCCCTGCAAACACGAATTTTTTCACATCCTCTTTACCATCAACAATGGCCCGAAATTCCTCAATCGAGTTGACAGGTCCGGTATTCACAGAGGTCAATATCCCCTTTGACAAGTACACACCATCTCCTGAGTCCATTTCGACAATCAAAAAATGATTTTCTTCGTACAACACATCCCACCTCAGATTCAGATAATCCCGATCAACCTCCTTGAGAATAAATTTTTGACCCTCTTCCGTTGTAAATTCTGTCTTGTACGTGGGGTAAAGCGGCTGATGCATCACCACAGATTGTGCCTCCACATCCAACTCTTCTCCTCCCCGCAAAACATGCAGAATAACCGGACGATCGGTAATCGTCGCAAAATAGGCATCCATCCTTTGGATGTTATTGGCATCGGGCACAGATTTCCCATCATACTGAAGCACAATGTCGCCAACTTCCAATTGGCTGAAAAAATTGTTAGCCAGTGGTGTGTCTTGGATGATCAAACCATATGAGCGCCCTGTGACCCCTAGTGAGATCAACTCTTCTTTCTCCAAAAAACGGGAATAACTTAATAGACCACTGTATCCATGCGTGGCCACGCCCTCCGCCCTGATTTGCTGATAGACTCTGCGAACCTCATTGATCGGAAGGAAAAGACTGACCTGATCTTCATTAGGTCGCAGGCTCATTCCCACACAGTAACCGCTCGTATTAAAAACAGGCGAACCCTCGTTTTCGTTCACTGTTGTGGCACCAAATTGAACCACGGCAGGAGTCGCCTGATAAGAATATTTTTCCAGATTATTGACAGTGCCAGAGGACTCCGAGGGGGTTTCTCCATCCTGAAATCCGTAAACAATCACGCTGTCTGTTTTGGAAACAACCTCCTCGCCAAGAGGCACGGTCCCCAAGCGATCCCCCGAATCAAAGTATAACACACCCACATTGGAACAATGATCAACACCGGCCGCTGTGAGATTGATCTTTTCTTTCCCCACATCAATCTGCCAACTGGTTTCCATGGCGTCATCATCGTCAACCACGGACGCTGTCGTCACCAGCCAATGCCTGTATTGACCACCTTCTA
This sequence comes from uncultured Nitrospirales bacterium, assembly GCA_964526915.1. Classification (GTDB taxonomy): domain Bacteria; phylum UBA10199; class UBA10199; order UBA10199; family JADGCS01; genus JAHJDR01. Next base: position 10,531 of record CAZGMS010000134.1, on the reverse strand, counting down.
ATGGCTCTTCTTCAACAATCCACCCATTCCCCACACCGCCATAAGAGGTATCTTCCCTGGTGATTTTGAAAATGCTTTTATCGTACTGGGCAAAAGAAAGTTTTAAAGTGACTGATGTGATCGTCTCCGTCGTCTGTAAAACACCATCAAAGGAACCATCATTTCGATCAAGTGCAACCGCTTTCGCGTAAAGAGTGGGGAGATTGGCAACATCCCCGTACCAAACGCCGTTGATCTTGAACGGTGCGGTGTTGGGATCGAGGTTCACACCAACAAGATCGTTTGCCGAAAGACAACAATCAATCTGATCGTTTTGAGTGACACAACTGTCAGCCGGTAGCGAGCAATCGTTTTTATTGGTCCCCGCAATGGGTCTTAAATAATCATAGATCTGTTGCCATTGTTCCGTCGTCACGGTGACCGAAGTGGTTTGTGTCATAGATGCCCCTTGTTGTCATACACGCTTTTATTGTGCTCTGCACGCTTGGTCAAATATCGCACGTCTTCCGGGAAAAGTTGCTAAAAATAAAAACATGGAATTTCAGTCGGTTAGGCAGGCCAATCATTCCTCCGTCATACAGACAAGTTATATATTGCACATTTACATTGTGCAATATATAATATAGCCATGAGGATGGCCCGAGACAAATTTCATCATCATCTAAAGAACACCTCTCTCAAATCTGTTTGCTGTCTGGCTCGCCAAGCCCAACTTCACCGCAACACGATCAACCATTACCTGACAGGAGGTGTCATCTACCAATCCGGTTTCCTCAAGTTGTGCCAGACACTCAAGGTGTCCCCCTCATCGATAATTGAGAAAAGCGACACGGTTTCCTGTTTGCATCCCGATATTGCGAAGGCCGTGGATCAACTGCACACCACGCACCCCCACCTGACCTTTGTGCTGTTTGGTTCACGTTCCAAAGGACTGCAAAAAAAATATTCAGATTGGGATATCGGTTTTTTTTCCATGACAACCGCCATCACCCACCAAACACATCTCGATTTGCTCAAACAAGTTGATGATCTCATGGAGGACTCGCTGGAAACCATTGACCTCGTCAACCTCAACCTCGCTGATCATGCTTTTTTGTCAGACAATAAATACGACTTTATTTTTTTAACAGGATGCCTTACTGATTGGCGTCTGCTCCAACACAAGCTTTTATCATATGAATAACAACCTGCTCCTTAAGTCCCTCAAAGAGCTCGAAACAGCGCTCGCCTCTCAAACGATTGATGACATTGTTTTTGATGCCATCTGTAAACGTTTTGAAGTTTGTTTTGAATATGTCTGGAAGTTTTTCAAGCAAACTGCCACCAGCGCTGGTGTGGAGGTTTACAGTCCAAAAGATGCCATCAAGGAAGCTGTCAAAATGAAGCTGATCAATGATCTGGATTTGTGGCTCGATTTTCTGCAGGAAAGAAATCTTTCGGTGCACAATTATTATTCCGGTGATCCCACAGAGACGCTCAAAAAAATCAGGGCCTTTGCAAAGGCAGTCAGGAAAATCAAGGATGATCCGCACCATTAATTAAAAAAGGCGGATCTGAGTGATCCGCCTTGTGAGATTATCTTTTCCAACACTATTTGTTTACATCGCAGGGAGGGTGAAGCCGGAGGCCTCAATCACCTCTTCCACGGTGGCCTCGCTGTCTCCATTTTCATCCGCACCCGGCACCAGATCCATGGTACCAGCATCCGTCGTGATGACCAGGGCCGCGTCCTCATCACTCAGGTCATCATCGATGTTCGTGTCGAACACGAATGCACCCGTGCCATCGTACTCGCAAGTCGTCGTGGGCGCGTAGGTGATGAACGACGCCTCCGCACTGACTAAACCAGTTTCGAGATCAACACTCATGTCCTGCTGTTGCACGTACTCCAACATGGTGTGATCCGCGCCCGGGGCTACCCAGTTGCAGATAAACCCATCGATGCTTCCATCGGTTGCGGCAATGTCATCCCCGTATCCGTAAAATGATGTCCCCTGTGTTCCTTCATCCGTCACGATGATGTTGAACACGCGCGTGTTGTTGTCGAAATGCCCGGCCTGCCACGCGTATGAATAATTGCCGTCCAGTGTTGTGGGGTCAAAATTCGCTGTGAGCAGATTGTAATCGTTGCCCCAGCCATCGGGATTTTCATCAGAATACTTATCCCCAGCGGCTACATAGCCATTGGCATCCCTGCCATCAATGTCCGAACCACAGAACATGGCACTACGCGCCTGCAAGGCCGCTGACGTTTTGGAGGTCATTTCGTAGGCAACGGTGAAGTTGTTGGTTACATCGCTATCCGGACAATTGCCCCCGTAACCAGATTCGTTTATCATGATGAAGAAATCACCCGAGTACACGTACGAGTCGGCCGTGGGCACGTGCTCCATTTCCATGTGAACCTCTTTGTCACCGCCATCGAAAACGACCGTCATGTCGATTTCATAGGCATAACCGCTTGAGGCCGCGGAATATGACACGCTGGCCGTGTCAAAGGTCACGTTCGCAATCTCCATAGCATTCATGGCGTCGAGCATGTCCACACTCGACGGGTTCGTCGCGTCAGGCAAGGCGATGTCGTTAGCGTTGGCCGTGCAGATCATCGAGGCAACAGCCATCAACGTGGCCGTCGACAAGGCTTGCGTCCCCGCGAGTTTGGCATCGAGTTCCGACGCGGAACAGGCATTGTCTGAACCCACCTCATTTTCGAGCCAGATACCCAAGTCCCCAATCGGCAAAACCCCACTATCTTCCTCTCCTTCTTCGGCCTCTGGGTGGCCTTCATATGCCAAAGAGGGGCCAAAGCACGCGGTATTTTCCTCCTGTTGAAAAAAATCATAGGGATCAAACGAACAATCCCCGGCCGAACCACTCAGAATGTCGCCGATCTGATCCGTGATGGCCTTGTAGGAAGGCGTGAACGCGTTCGCGGTCGCGTATTTGACCGTCGCCGACACACTGGGATCAGCGGTAGACGTCAATGAAAACGGAGACGCCACCGCGAGATTGTTGGGAAAGGCGGCCGTGGTGATTTCGTCGCCATCATTATCAGAATTGTTGTTGCCATCCAGATCCACACCCCCGCCGCAGGAAACTGAGAGCACAGCAACAGCCATGGACATGATGACACATTGGAGAACTTTGATATCTACCCATGATTTCATAAAACCCCCTTTAAATAATGTTCAACCCATTGCTGTTGCAAATCTCTTGCCAAATCGAACTTAAAAAAACACTTTGTAATGATTGTTGAAAATTGCACTCAACGATTAACGTGGAAAAAAAAGCATTCATGAACTGACACTATCGCAGTTTGATTCTGCAAAAATATATTTCTGATGGAATTGTGATTTTTTTCTAAATTCAAAAATGACTTTACTCATTTTTCTTAACCAACTAACCTCCCCTCATGCAAAACCATGAACTGTTTATGCGATTAGCCCTGATCGAAGCTCAAAAGGCATATGCAGACAATGAAATTCCCATCGGTGTTGTCGTTGTGAAAGACGGCCAGGTCATCGCGTCGGATTATAATACCTGTGAGGCTGATCATTCTGCCTTAAGCCACGCCGAACTCAAGGCACTGAGAGCCGCGTCAAAGCTACAAAATAATTGGCGTTTGAGTGATTGTGATTTGTACGTCACGCTGGAACCCTGCCCCATGTGTCTGGGTGCCTTGTTCCAGACACGAATCAGGACCCTTATTATCGGTTGTTTCGACCACAAGCGGCAAAACGAGAAACTATCGGCATTTCCCAGCCTCAAAGACAAAGACTCTCTCACCGATAACAATCACACCATTCAAATCCTTGGGGGCATTTTGGAAAAAGAATGTGCGGAGGTATTAAGAAAATTTTTTAAGAATATACGATAGCGCACAAAACCTGTCTTTTATTGCGAGAAGTCCTGGGCGAAGCCAAAGGACGACGAAGCAATCCACGTTCATCAATAGAAATTGAATCCCTCTACGGACCCATTCTGCGCGCTCTCGCGGTTGAGGATGGTGAGTTCGGTCTGTTCTTTGAGTTCGGTGGGAACGATGAAATCGGTTTGCGCGCCGGTCGCCGGGGCTTGTTCAAACAAGCCAGGCGTCATGACAGGAAGTTGGGAGACCTGCTGCTGGTAGGTTTGCATTTCGTAAGCATCCTTTGCCTGGGCCCTCTGCGTGAGCGTGCCAGCGGCACTCGATAACCCATAAATCCCTGCCGCAATGGGAAGACCTATTCCCGGAACAGCAATCGCGGTGACAGCGGCTCCGATAGGCCCCAAAAATGACAAGGCCTTGCCAAAGCCCCTACCCAGCTTTTGCATAAAGTTCAGCTTGGGCTTGTCGGCATACAAATACTCATTCATTCGCGATGTATCGAGTCTGATGATCCCGCCTGATCCTGTGATTGATGACATATGCTTAACAACCCATCTCCCTGTCCAGAAGCTAACTCGTTGAATTCACGTGCTTCCCGACAGGAATTCTGTGTCTGACCTTATTATCGGCGGTCAAAACACCAGTGTTTCGAAAAAAGCTGTTTTTCTCAGTCTCTTGCTACATCATGAACCCAATAACTTTTGATCATCACTATCGGATTGCTCAATCACCGCAGGGACTGAACTTTGTCTTCTCATGCGCGACATCCTGAGGAGAACGTAAATAAACCCTGCCGCCAACAAAAGCAAAACGACCAAAAGCACTGCGGCAATCAACTTGATTTTTTTTGCCGAGGCGGCATCCAGCATCATCCCTCCAAAACTCACATATTCCGCATTTGGATCTACCGTGTTGGGAATGACACCCTCATCACCCTGCGCGTTTTGCGGGGTCGTTTTGTCGGGGTCGTTCGGTGGCCCATTTTGTCCGTTGTTGGAAAGGTCATTGTCGATCCTTTGGGCAAAATAACTGATGACCACCGCCACGTCACGTGGGTCCAAATCGGTGATGCTATTGGCAACAAATTCTTGAACCTTGGCCTCTGTCAAGCGAGTTTTAACATTGGCATCCGCCAAGTACTGGATCGTCACCGATGCCGTGGCCCTGGGTTGCGGCGCATTGGGATCGGGGAAATCCTCTTTTTCGGGGAGGTTGAGCACCACATCAGCCGACACCACTCCCGGAATGGATTCCAGTGAATTGATGATTTCTCCCTTGTAGGCCAAGAGTTCGCGACAACGTTCGGCCTTGGGCGTGAGGATGAGTCCCGTGTCTTTGCAAATGCCTTCCAGCCCTCCCTGTCTGATGCGCGGCAGATTATTGGCGACCAATATACTGCGGGCCTGTAGTTCGTCGGACGAACTGGTCTGAATCACCCAGAAGACCTCCTGATTCCTGATTTCCTTGATTTTGCTGGCCTTGATATTATTTTTGGCCAACATGACAATAATCTCATTGGCATCGCGCTCGCTCAGATCGTGCACAATGGCCATTTCCTTGCAGGACGACAAGACAAACAGCAAACACATTAAAATCAAGCCTGGCCAGGTTTTCATAACCGTGTTTTGTCGCATGTGATGGGCCCTCACGTCTCCTGCTTCTGCTTTTGCTCTTCCACAAATTTTTTGAATACCTTACGATACTCTCTGGGATCATAGCCCAGGTTCATCAGGTCGAGGAGCGATCTGGCAAACTCGCCTGATTTGCCATCTTTGCCCGATTCAAGCTCTGAGGCCTTTTGCAAGTTTTTAAGAGCTTCATCCCGTTTGCCATAAAACAACTGTGCCTCTCCCAAATGCGCCCAGGCAAAGGCCGACTGGGGTCTGCCCTTGATGGTGTTTTTGAGGATACGGATAGCTTCCAGATATTTACCCTGTGCAAAATAAACATTGGCCACACCAACTAAAGGCACATCGTGCTTGGGCGCCAGCTCGCAGATACCTTCAAAAATCTGTTTTGCCTCTTTGAATTTCTTCATGGCCAAATAAATGTAACCAGCCTCCAACATGACAATGACATCTTCGCGTGGTACATCAATCATAATTTCCCCCCAAAAAAACAACGACAAGCCGCCCCGTTGGGGCAGCCTGTCAGATTATCCATTCAAGATTATATTTACTAACCATCACTCAATCAACCTGTTACACCCTAAAATTCTGGATCGCCGATTTTTCCATGCTGTGTTTTACGTTCAGCGCATTGGACACGGCGGTAAAGGTGGATTGCTGTTGTCCCAACTGGGCCTGAATCCCAATGAGGTAGGCTTGGGACGTCGCTGTGTCGGAGATGATGCTCTCCACGTTGCTTGAAAGATCGTCGCCAGTGCCTGTTGTGCTGTACATTGACGAACCTGAGCCAGAGCCTGTGTAATAACCGCCAGAATAGCTTGTCCCCAATGAGCCGGTCGACATATAGGGGTTGGTTGAACCCACACTCAACGCGCTACCATAGACTGCGTTTGAAGTGGCTCCAGCAATGGCCGCACCGGATTCATTGCCACTGGCCAGGAGCGACTGATAAACCACCGGGCCTGTTGAACTGGCCGTGAGGGCCATGGCATCCATCACACTGTTAAAGGTTGAAGGTGAGGTTGCCTTGGAAGTGACCTGCCCTTGAGAAGCGATATAATCTGGACCTATTGAAATTGTTGCCATAACGACTCCAAATCTTTATTTTATTGTGAACTTCATCGTTCACGCCCTTATTATCGCCCAAGAGACATCCCACTGTTGCCTTTTTTGTTATTTTTTTGTCTTTCCCTTCGCCTCAGCCTCCCTCATTTGAACAATCTGGTATTTGATTTTAAGGAGCTCGTTTAATAATTCGGTGGTTAATTCGTAGGCTTGCATGGCTTTGCTGGCGGACCTTTTCTTCTTTAATCCCGAATCGGAATCCGCGGCAATTTTTTCGAGTTTTTTGTAGGCCTCGTTAAAGCTATTGTTGATTTTATCGAAGCTTTCGGTCTCGAGGAGTCCTTCGATGGTTGGATAGCCCAGTCCTGCTTCTTTGGTGGGCACAGCCGTTTTGGGAGTTGGCATGGTCATGGTTCACCCCTTGTGAAAAAATAAAAAAACACCAGTAAAATCATAAATCATAACGCTCCAATCGTCAATTAACAAATCGATCATCGATTCTGTGATTTTGCCTATTGCTTTTCCGCCAAAGGTTATGGGGACCTAAGTTCGAATAACAGTCTCCGTCATACATTTTATATTTTATACATTTTCTCGCCTTGCGAACCGGGAATGGTGTGAACGTTTGAGTCGACGCATAACGTCTTACCTCCACATAATTGCAAATATCTTCATAAATACTCCAGAAATATTGTAAAACAATGCTTGAATTCTTAAGTAATCTTGAATAGTCATGGCACATCATGATGACTATAATCAAAGAATTTCATAGGGATATAACTCACAAGTTACTAAATTATATTGAAAAAACAAAACCGCACAAAGATGTTCTTATTCTATCTGGCGCTAGACAGGTGGGAAAGACCACAATTCTAAAGTCTGTTTTGAAAAACAAAAATCATATTTATGTAAATCTGGAACAAAAGGCCTCACTGGCAGAACAAATTGATGCCTGCGTTGATTTTGAAGATTTTGAAGAAATGCTGAAAGATCGCTTGGGCTTCGTTCCTGGTCAACAAATTCTATGTCTTGATGAAGCGCAACAAAGTCGACAATTGGGAAGATTTGTCGGGCCCATGAAAGAAAACTGGAAAGAAGCTTCAGTGATTCTCACAGGGTCACTGATCAACGAGCTTTACAATGAGACTCCCCGTAGACCCGTTGGTAGAGAGACTTTTCTGGACATGTGGCCACTGACGTTCAGGGAGTTCGTGGAAGCTCTGAACCAAGAGTCACTTGTGAAAGTTTTGAACACATTTCGCCCAGGTGAAGTCATATCAGAATCCAAACACAAACGTTTGCAAGAAATGTTTGATCTTTACCTCGACATCGGCGGTTTGCCCGAAGTCGTCAGCCATTATCTTGAAAAACAAGATTATCAAACAAAACGACTTGATATCCTTAAAACATACGAAGATGATTTCGTGCGGTATTTTTCACAAGATGACATCAATTTGTTCAAGCGTTCTTTATCGGCCGTGGCTGATCATGCAGGGTCTCTCAGTAAAGACTCACAGGTCGTACGGCCTAATGCCCCCGGGTATCGAAAGGTGGCTGGCATATTGGCTCGGCTGGAAAAATGGAAACTCATCATCAAATGTGAACAGATCGGCCTGGGTCCGGAACACAATAAATACGCACCCAAAAGGTATCTTTACGACATTGGTATTTTACGCGACTTGCGCCTGCGCGGTCTGCAACAAATCAGCGTGACACAACTCAGTCAACCTTTACTGCGCGTCCCTTTGGGGGGGCTGGTAGAAAATGTGTTGGCCTTGAGTTTAAAAAATCAGTTTGGTGATCAACTCTTTGGCATTCGGTTGTCACAAAATGCCGAGATCGATTTTGCCATCAAACACGGCCACGCTGTCATTCCCATCGAGTGCAAGATGGCACTCAGGTTCAAAACAAGTTTTCTGATGAGTATTGTGGAGTATCTTAAAAAAACACATTCTTCAGAAAACGGTTTTTTATTTTATGGTGGGCCTCCACTCAAGGAACCTATAGCAAATTGTTACGTATTGCCTTATTACTTTTGTGACTCGTTAAAAAATTGGTTGGATTCCAATCCATCCGCACATTGAAAAACATGACTTCGCGTGCAACTTCTCGAGGAAATGCACATTCCGTCGGAAGTTCATTCTATACTGAGCGACATAAGTATAAGAACTTGGCCCTAATTTTAGCTTAAACACATAGCCAACAGTTCAATACTCACCACAAAAACGTCGCCTTCTTTTCTGAAAATACCCGGCTCCTCAACAACACAGATGGATTCTTGCGGGTGAAATGTTTTGTGAAAATAGTTAAGATTCCCCTGTTCTGCTTTTGCGCGCATCTTGCATTCGATGGCTACAATGACATTTTTCTTTGACCGAATCACAAAATCCACTTCACGCTGATTATAATCCCGATAAAAACCCAATTGGTATGGGCTGGCAATCCGGATCGTCTGTTCGTTTTTATTGCATGATGAGTGGCATACCAATCCAAAGCCGTTTGCGGAAACTTTTTAAAAACAAGTCGTTCACTGGCAACGTCCATATTCAGCGACCAGGTGGGTTGCAACACGTTCTCAACGAGAAAGGTTTTGCCGGTCTGCCTGGGCCCGCTGACAAACAACAATTTATCCTTAAAATGACCTAATTTTTCCTGAAGGTGACGTTTTATGACCATAGCGTAAAACAATCATACCTATGAACGTTTTACAGGTAAAATAATCATAGCCATGAATGTTTTCAAATTGAGACTTTTTAGCGAATTCTCCCGCGTCCCGGGGATTACACAATTCTCAAGGTTAAAAATGCCACCATCATTTTACTGTCCACAGGGATCACAATGATTCTTTTATCCATCGCTCGCCACTCTTGTTCGTGAGGGGACACATGACGGTTTTGGGCAGGTCGATCGTTTCGATTGATGCGTCTGCTTCTGGAGAGGCCCCAGCAAGCGGCAAGGTCAGATGAAAAATGCAACCCTGCCCGGGTTTTGAGAAGACCTTTACCGTTCCATTGAGCTCATTGATGACATTGCTGACCACACCCAGACCGATGCCATGCCCCTCTTTTTTGGTGGTGTACCCTTCTGTAAAAATATTTCTTTTGATCTGGTCACTCATGCCAGGACCCGTGTCCTTTATGATGATGACTACCTGTCCGTCTTTCTTCATGGTGGTGATGAAAATCTCTCCGCAATAGTTCATGGCCTCAATGGCGTTCTGGATGATATTGCCAAGTGCCTGCATCAAACGCTCTGGGGCTCCCGAGACTTTAAGCGAAGAATCAAAATATTGATTGGTAAATGTGATCTGCCAGAGCTGTTTTGTATGGCCATACTCAGCCATCAGTTTATCAATGACCTCGTGCACATCAATGGATTGTTCCAAGATAGTTTGATCACATAACCTGCACAAAAGATTTTCGGCCATCCCCATAAGGCGATTGACACTCAAATTGATGAGCATGAGTGAATCGCTTAATTCGTTATTACCCGCCAGGGTCATTTGAACATCACCAGCGGCCATCTGAAGCGTTGCCAGGGGTGATCTGATATCGTGCGCCAGTTGTTTGATGTATGATGTTTTGTCTTTCATGCCGTTTTCATAAGCAGTTTACATGCCAATTCGTGTAAATATGATGACAGGAATATTAACATCATGACTTTATTAAACAATATTGCACAAACCCTTACAACTCGCACCTCCGTCATACGGGCACGCACAAGTTTTCACACATATCTACAGGCCTTGACACACATTTTTACATTGATAATTCACACCTGTTCTGGAATTGTGTGAATGATATTGTTTCGTTAAAGAAAGTGTGAGGACATCCTCATGAAAAAAAACTTTATATTGTTTTTCGCAATATTCTTGATGATTTTGATAGTATCATCACCTTCCTTTGCATCTAGTGTTATTAATCAAGAATTATCGTCGGACCACACTAATCCAGATAAACTTCTTTTTGGA
>CAZGMS010000133.1:0-5736 GCA_964526915.1 uncultured Nitrospirales bacterium | reverse complement strand
CTGGACCCAAGATTCCGTGGCAAGCCACGGGGAATCAAACCAAGTCAACTCGTGCCCCGAAACAACGTGTAGGGGTATTCAATTCATTCAGACGATCTCCAAAAAACCTGATTATTTTATAGCCAACGTGCCGTGGGCGCAGATTCAAATATTTTTTTCTACCTGGCATGATCAGCTTTTGGATTTTGTAAAAGACACAGCAAATTTCAGATAGCGCAACCCCAATTGATAAGATTTGCCGGGTTGGAGAAACCTATACGCCAGGATTTTCATCATTGATCAATTTTTCCAAGATTTCACTTTCTGACGACCGCCGGTGGTTTGTACGTAACGTTCTGATTCTTTGAGGAAGCTCCGCATAGGCATTTGCGGCTCCAGCCTTTCGACGCACCGCTATTTGCAGGAACGTTTCAAGGAGACCAAGATGCTGGAAGAAGGGAATATCTTTAATACTTGTGGCGGCAGAGGTCAGAGCTTCATAGGTGGCACAAATTTGATCACCAGCTTCCTGTTCTATTGCAAGCAGAATTCTCCAGTGAGCATCTGAATGCGGGGCATAAGCAACCAAAGCCGTATACGCAGAAAGCATTGCTTGTATTTCTTTTGGCGGCAGATCAGGGACAAAATCAAGGCTTAAAACCGTTGACAATTGCCGGAAACATCTGGGTGTTTCGTGTTGGGCCAAATGAGATAGTTGTGATAGTAGTGTGATCATGTCCTGTGATGGAAAATGGAACCGTCTCATAGAAAGAATTGCTGTTTCCAGCGCAGACTGACTCGCCAAGTTGCGAGCCCATGAGGAATCTTTAATTTGCATCAAAAAACAAATTTTCTTTTCATCCGAGACGTCCTTGAAAGATTGCACCAGACGCATGGTACGGGAAAGGCAATAGTGGCTTGAAAGTGTGTCATTAAGATACTGACTAACAACAAATTCTAAAAATCGCATCCTGTGTTCGGGTTGTAAAACAAATCTCGAGGTCGTCCTGATGAGATCCGGGATATGATTCATATTGTCTGGCAAGGAAGGGTGTCGGCATAATTTTTCGCATATCATACTGATCAAAGCTGACTTATGTTCTGCTGTTAATCCAAGACGATCAGAACCATCCAGGGCCTTTATGATGCGAGTTATGAGTTTCATCACATCTTTAAGTTTTTCAGGGTTATTGGCACATTGTCTATACATCAAGTTGAGGACTTGTGTTTTTTGTTCATCAGTAAATCCGGCTTGAGCAAGCGCCTGCTTTAAGGCGGGATAGGGTTTGCAACGTTTCGACATTTGCAAATCCTGCACATAATGCTCTCTGGTAATCTCATCCAAAAGAAGCTCTTTTCCCCATCCAAAACCCAAAAGAGCCGCCGCACCCACTTGCACAAGCCTTGATCCAGGCAGGAAGGATTGTGGCACAGAGGTGCTATCCTGTCTGACATCGCTGAATTGAGATAGTGATGCCTGTCCAAAGCGTCGGGCCATATCAACTCGGGCCCGAAAGGTTTGTGTCGTCAGGCCTGATGGAACAACAACTAGCGCTGTTGTCGCAGTACCATCTGGCACAACCGTACCAACAGACGCCATGATTCGCTGGCAATCGGACATCCCAAGACCAAGACTCCCAACAAGACCAAAAGGGTTTATTGAAGACACTGATGACATAGACTTCCTCCTGTGAGCTGAATCACAATCATTGTTGTTGTTTCGCTATGACTGTTTCTTTACCACCCTAAATTCCGTCTATGGAATGCGGAATTCAGACCACCATTTCTTTTCAAGTTTATTTTCGAAGGAAGGGAGTATATGTTGCGCGCACGGGCTCAATAATTCAAATTTCTGTCAACAACCCTGTTGACGATATCTTCATGAAACGAGCAACAAATGGCAGTTCCTGTCGATAATATCAGGGAGTGTGCTTGCAACATGCACATGATCACAATAATTTCGTATCACCGATGGGTGACAAGGAGCATACAATGAAAATCTGTCAGATAGGTCAAACACCAGGTCAATTGCCTGGTACATTTCCAATGGATTCGTTTCAGGGCCAACTGGCTATCATCAATCCGGCGACTTATACAGCAGGCGGTGCTGATACCGATGAGCGTACGGTAACAGTGGATCGTCGTTTTTTGACGCCTCCGGGCGAGGTGACCAATGCACAGGTGCGCAGGGTCGTAGAGGTTTACAATGACCGGCCGCGTGGGCTTTTTATGACAGATACCCGCGAGGGACCGGCAAAAGAACATATGTATCTTCTGGCCACAGGGCGGGCTGATGAGGCTGTGGGAGAATTTGAGACCATTGATACGGTGATGTTGCCACCGTCTCTGGGAATCGGGCCCGGTGAGACAATTGAGGAGTTTATCAAAAGATGCCCACAGGTATTGGGCGGTCAATTCATGATACACAAAAAAAATGTGCGTGATATCCTGCCCAACGAGGCCCGCTATGATCATCTGGAAAATGCTGACAAGTTTAAGGCAGCAGATGTTGCTGCATCGCATATAGATTATTATCAGGCGCAGGCCCTTGCCCAGTTGCTGGCTGGCAACGGTCTATTAGAAGAGTTATTTGGGATTTCGGGCAGGTGTTATGCAGATCTGCCCACCGATGCACAATGGGGCCTTTTGGCCATGGTGGGGCAATTGGAATTCATGGTCAATACCCCTGACGAGCGGGGGAGTTCGTTGACAGATAAACTTGGTAAAAAACTCCGCGCCTTTGCTTTGCCCTTTATTGTCCCTGCGACAGATTATTTGGCCTTACCAAACGGGGTTTTGCCAAACACGGTGTGGAACTGGGTCAAGGATGTGTATAAATCTGGGGAATTAAACCGTGTCCTGCGCGGCAGTTCGTGGTGCTACGGTAATCCCGAATATCTGCGCTCGGGCTATCGCTACGGCCGCTACCCTGACTACCGTTACGGCACTGTCGGTTTTCGGCTGGCTGTTACGCCCGAGGACTCTGTTGGTTAACCTGTTTCCTGTTAGATGTTCTGGTAAAAAAAAACCAAATGGTCTCGACATGACCACAGTTTATGTGTGAGGTTTTTCAGCGGAATCTCTTGTCAATCTTTGACCCCTCATGGCCAGCCACTATATACCCCGTAAGTATGAATCACTGGTACTGTAACGATCGTTGTATTCCAGCTCCATTGACAAGGGGGGATAGTGTCGCAACGCATCAAGTATATCTTGCATGAAGGTGATTGCTTGTTCAGCATCAAAATCATTTTCTACGGGGCTAAATTCCATTACCAAAATCGCCTGCGAAAGATCGGCAGTTGGGTCCAGATAAAGTCCCAAAGAAAGATTCGCCACACGAGCAACAAATCCTCGCCATTTGCTGTCAGGAGTCCTTACAGGCCCAAACGTAATCGATGGCTTATTATCTATTTCAAACTGGGAGCCAGTGAGTTCTGACAGATATTCTATCAGTACTGGCAAAGTTGCAGAACTATAATAAGCTGCCGATAATTGTAATTTAAGTTCCCAGCCTCGCACTTGATTGCTTGCCTTTAGAGTCACAGCCATGGGTACCGCACCTTGGTACAAAAGATGATAGCGCACATTTTTATCATCTGTATCGAAAGGCGAACATAATTCCCCATCTGTCGTATTCTTGGCAAGTTGTTCCACCCTGAGCATTCGATGTTGCCTAGACGATCCCTCAGACACTTCATCTGTGACTACCGTCGGTACGTCTTGAGCCTCTCTGTGATAAAGCCTTTCGAATGCCAAATCATAAAGACTTAACGCGTGACTGTTATCAAAAGCATTTGTTGGCACTATTTCGATTTCTGCATTCCTGCCTGCAGAATTCACTTTTACGACTATGGACAAACCGGCGGGATGTTGGGTTGTGAACTTGCGTCCTTGCCTATCAGTCACAAACTCAAGATCAACACCAAATAATCTTTTACCAAGTTGTGCCATAACTTTCTCATCAGCAAGCCCACCATCTAAACTCTGAATTAATATTATATGGCCAGCGAGATGTCTGCGTGAGGACCTACTGTTCCCTTCCTGGAGGCAATTTCTATTGATACAAACATCAACATCACTTTCAACTCCATTCTTTTGCACTGCAAGACGATCTCCAGCCACCATATCCTCTACGAACAAATGATCTGTTAATGGTCTTTTTACCTCTGCTATGAGTTCGCTTTCTTTCAATCGGCCAGGATCAGCAAACATCAGAAAATGCTCGGGAACAGGCAGACGATCACGCATTGGAATCAATGAGCCATCTCGAGTCCTCAAAGACTGGTTAGGAGACATAACAAGCTTGCCATTGTTTTCAATTCCTCTAATTGTTATTTTTATGTGGCCTGTTTCGTCGAGTGCTGAAGTGACTTCTATTGTTTGAAAAAAGGATTCCTCCCTGTCATCGGGGACTGGTATTGACAATTTCAGATATCGAATGACTGTTCCTGTTTCTGGAGCATAACATGTAGCAAAGTCTTGATGAATGCTTCCCAAATCATACTGTCTCATAAAGAACTCTAGCAGAAGATTTATAGGATAATGATCTATTTCACTTTCTATATAATCTCTCAAATAATCACATAAAGACTGTAAATTAAATGATCCAAACTCATTAAACAAACTTGGGAGTACAGACAAACCTCCTTCGTTTTCATGAGAGATTTGACCAATTCCTTGTGGCATTATGGATTGTGTAGCAGATGCACTTGATGGTCTATTATTTTGACAGAGTACAGGTGTGTTACAAGTTACAGCATAGCAATGAATAGCTTGTTCCAATCTTGACGAAGCATCACTCAACTCAGGCATTCCATCATAACCATCCCTGGAAAGCATTTTCAGTCGCTCTGCAGCTTCAACGATTGCATCGATCCCTTTTTGATCTATGATATGTTCTCTGAGCCCTAAAGGAGCATGACACTCTTTTTCTGCGCAAGTAGTTTGCATTGGAACATATCGTTGCAACATTGCTTCTGCACGAGATAAGGTAGATACAGTCGATAATAGACATTGTGGACGTAACAACATAACAGCTCCTATTCATAATCATTTTAGCAGATTGTTTTCTCTCACTACACCTCACCTCAATTCAGCACTTGACAGTGCTCGCTCCATTCAGGCCAACCCACTGAAATCGCTGAATCTCCGCGTTGCAAAGGAATTTTTAAATCCTCATGTATTTCCCAACCCATTCCGGTTTATAAATCCCTGAGCGCCTTGATCCTTCGACTCAAACTCGGCACCTTGGTGCCGAAATAGAAAAAGGATCAACCCTGAGCGAGTGGTACGAGTCGAAGGGTCGCTCAGGATTAAACTCGGGAGCTTGCTCACGAGTTTTTAATCTTCAACGATTTGACCGTTTTTCTAAATACCAACTCGCGGAATTTTGGTCTCAGCGCTTATTTCGTCAGAAGGAGGTAAAAGTTGCCTTGGTTCCTTCAAAATATCAATATTCTGTCAACAGATCTGTTGACGATATCTGCGTGAAACTAGCAACAAATGGCATTCCCTGCCGATAAGAGGGAATGAGCTGTTCGAAAGTATAATTGAAAAGGAGTTTTCATGATAGGTAGCCTAACACCATTGATGAGCCCCCTCACAACAGCCGCAACAACAGCAGCAACGACAATAGCGTTGGCTGGTGGTGATGGCGGGACCAGAATGATTGAAGAGACAACATCACTCATGAGAACATCACCGGAATTGGCATTTTACACGGCAACGGCAGCCGCATTAGGGCTCGGTTTGGTG
>CAZGMS010000132.1:0-4497 GCA_964526915.1 uncultured Nitrospirales bacterium | reverse complement strand
CTCGGGCAGTTCCTTGAGCCCTGACGACACCATGCTCAGCGCCGCCAGCGGTGAACGTATGTCATGCGCGACTTGGCGGGCAGTGCCCACTATGGCAGACATTCCTGCCTGCTGAGCAAGTTCTCTTTTGTACAGCACGAGCTTGTTAGCTATCTGTTGCATGTTGTCCGCCAGCATACCCAGCTCATGACTCCCATGTTTTGACACTTTTATATCAAATTCGCCCGTCTTGAGGGGCTGAATCTCCCGACACAGGTCATTCAAAGGTTTGACAACCGCCAGGCGCATGGCAAACGACAACACGACAAATACAATGACATAAAGAACAAACAGGGTCACTGCATAAAAAACCAGTTGCCTATTATTAAACAGGTTATCGGGAGAGTTCAAAAATTCTTTTTTAAAATACCCAAAGGTGACATTGCCATATCGAAGCAACGCATAAAAAATCCTGTTCCGATTTTCCTTCACAAAACAGTAACCCTGTTTTTCAAAAACCTCTTTGCCGCAACTTACTATGAGCCGCGCCTCCTGCTCCGCAGCACCTGTTGGAATGATCGTTGCGGCAACAAGGTCATCTCTCTTTTTGATGCGATCAAGATAAATCTCAATGGCGGCGTCCTGCTTGAGAATCAAATTTGCCAGTAACAAGTTCGTATCGTTCTGGGTCACGGCCACCAGGTTGTTGACCTGCTCCGCATCCCGAGCACGGTTAAATACCCTGTTGTATTGGAAATGGGCAAAAAACAACATACATACGAAAAGCACAAAAACACAAAACAGAATCAGATTGATCTTATTAATAAGTTTCATTCAGTTTGATTCAAACACCTTGTAAATCTGCTGTTTGTGGTTGGTGGTTTTCATGATGAGGGCACCCCTTTTCGGAACAGTTTTGCCACCATAGTTCATTGTGCCACTCACCCCCTCATAACTGCCTGTGGCCAAAAGCGCCTGCCTCAAATTCTCTCGAGTTGGTGTTGCGGTTTTTTGCAGGGCATTAAAAATCAGCATGGCTGCATCGTAACTGTATGCCGCAGTATCAAGAAGCGGCTCCTTGAATTTTTTCGAATATTCCAAAACAAACTTTTTTGAATTGGGTGTTGGATAATCCGGCACCCATACTGTGGAAGAATAACCAACAAAGGGAATATCACCAGCCGCCTCAAAAGACTCTTTTGTAAAAAGCCAGGAATCCCCACCCAAAAAAGGAATGTCTGTCCCCTCTTTAACAAGCTCACCAATGATGCCTGCAACCTGCATGGCATAATTGGCCAACAAAACCACATCAAATTTGTATTTTTTACTCTCCCTAACAAGATCCTTAAAGTCCTGATCTGTCTTAAGCACATTCAGATCAGCCACAACATGCCCCCCCTGTTTTTCGAAACTCACCTTAAAGGCATCAGCCAATGACAAACAATAAGTGCAATCAACAGCCTTGATTACCAGCACATCTTTCTTTTTCAATTCATGGAAGGCAAACTGGGCCAAAACCTCACCCTGATAAGAATTGGAAAACAAAATCATGAACACGTTGTCGCCAATGTTACTAACCCTGTCATCCGTAGCGCCCGGCGTTAAAATGGGCAACCCTTGATGTTGCGCCTCAACGCCTCCCAAAAGAGCCAAATCAGAACAACCAAGCCCTATGGCCGCAATCACACTGCTATCTTGTGCCGCCTCCATTACGCGTGGTGCTGCCAACAACGGGTTGTCAGCCAAATCATACTGCTTAAATTCGATTTCAAAAGACAACCCATGATGCGTTCGCTTAAAAACCTCCCAAGCCAAACGCACACCATTTTCAAGGTTTTTGCCATAAGGGTCATAGCAGTTTGGGTCTGCCTTTGAAAACGTGTGCACGAGGGCAATGCGATAGGTTGTGGGTTGATCCGCAAAAACCATTTTTGGAAACAACAACCCAAAGAACACAATCAACACCACGGTTGTTCTGAGTAAAGACCATGCCACTGGTTGTAAATGTTTAATCAAGGTACAGTTTTGCATAAACATCAAGGGCCAATTGTGTCAGTTTTCTGTTGATATAACAGCGAGCCAAAATGGAGCTCGACGGCGCTGTTGTTGCCATGTAATTTGCAAGTTGACAATGGCCACCACAAAGACTTTCGGCAAGACAACTCGCGCACTTCATTTGTGCCTTTTTGGGAAAAGACACTTGCTCGTCACTCTTGATCTCAAAAGCAACATCACCAATAAAGGATGGGCAGGGATACAAGGAACCCTGTTGGGACAGGCCAAAAACATCCTTACCATAACCACAGCGGCACTGCACCCGTTTTTGACTGTCAATTTTTCTGATCAATGCCATCAATTCCGTCAATTTGTGCAATTCCTCGAAACGTTGCTCTACCAGCAACCCATGCACTTTTTGTTTTAAGACAGCACAAAAGATTTTGGCGTCTTGCACGGAAAGATTGAGCTTGGTGCAAAAAGTTTCACAAGGAATAAATGAAATAGACTGGACCGGGAGTTGCAACAGATAATCCACATTTTGTCTGCAACGAGACATATTGGAGCTTTGCAGGGTAGCAATGAGCCGCAACGGCAAACCCTCACGAGCCAATTGCCGCATAGATGATTCGATGGAGTCCAAACTCGCCACAGACCGATTGATTTTCATGGTCTCCGCGTCACCATCAATGCTGAGAGAAATGGAAAATTTTCGATCTATAAAAAACCTGTTGATGTCTGGTTCCAACAATGTGCCATTTGTCACAATGGCATAAGTGCACCTCACACTGCTCTCAACCATGACGTGATCACAATAGTCCGTTATCCTTTTGATCAGACTTTTGCACAGCAAGGGCTCGCCCCCATAAAACACGAGATGCGTGCTTTTCATTCGTTTCCAAAGGTGTTCCAAGCGATTGGTCAAGACGGCAAACTTGACTTCTTCGGAAGCTTCCGGCCCAATGGCAAAGGCTTCTCTCGATTGGTAGCAATACACACATCGCAAATTGCATTTTTTGGTCAGTTCCAAAAAAACAATGTGGCTACCCAAACCTGCCGGACAACCACGATCAGCCTGCTGTCCGGCAGGCTTTTGATTCCGTCGAGCATCTAAAACATGATTTTCAGCGGAATCATAGAAATACTTTTGAGTTGGGCCATAGAAAGGATATAACCGCTTCATGGTCACATTCTGTCCGCACAGCCCATGGCAATGGTCGGCAATGCAGAAACCGCGATCGTCACGGCACCGATGACTAGGACCCTTTTTAGGGTTTTAAGGTTGCTTTTTCTCAGTTGCAGGACATCCTTTTTGTTGTTTGTTTTCTTGGCATTTTCTTTTTTCATACAATCTCCTTAATTGATAGGTTCTTATTTTACCACCCACGCTGTCAAATAGGAATCCGATGATCCAACCTCATTCAGCGATTGGTCAAAACCTGCCGCCTTTAACAGCGCAAAAAAATCTTTTCTGGTCAACGGGGCATCAGGAACAAGTGGCGCCTCCGAAAAAACCATCATGGCCAAGTGTTGTGCGGATCGTGTCAAATACCCCTCATGAGAATCAGGTAAAACAGGGTCCACAACAAACAAAACCCCACCCGGTTTCAAGGTCCTATAAATGGCTTGCAACAGGTCACCGCGTTTGTCCGCTCCGACCTCGTGCAACACTTCGCTCAGCACAATCAAGTCTGCCTGCGCTTCAGGTAGTTCATGAATCATTTGTGTGGTAAATTGAATCTTTGTCTGGCGGCCTATCTTCGATTTTCCTTCATTGGCTAAATCGATGGCCGCTTGGCAACAATCAATGCCCAAACAGTTTGAACGCGGATACTTTTCTGCAAATCGAAACAAAAATCCACCATCCCCGCAACCCACATCGTAAACCATGATACCAGACTCAAGTCGAGCCTTTAGACCAGGAATTACGGGAACAACCTCGTCTGCAAATTCACGACCAAAGCGCGCCCCATCAGCATAAACCTTTTTGATAACGTCTTTTGGAAAATCCCGCCAATCCATTGTTTCTTGAGACTTAAACAATCCCGCAAATCGGGGATACGCTACACCAGCCACGGCCGCATAACAGCCCGGTAAAGTCCTCACGTAGTCCGGAGAATCTGGATTGGTAAGGGCGTCCCGCCAGCCAGGAGAAAAACGCGCCATACCGTCTTTGTCAACCTCCACAACCCCTGCTGCCTGCACAGCTCTCAACCAAGCGCCCACATGGCGTGGGTGCATTTCGGTGCTGTTGACAAATCGCTCTAATGACACAGGTTCCTGTGCGGCAAGGTTGTCTACCAATCCTGTATCAATGCCGACATCGAGAGCAAACACGGCATTAAAACCCGTCAACATGTTTCGCACTTGCGTGACAGGACCACCAGCCATAAAAACCCCCTTTGTTTTGTTAAGGTCTCAATTTTTTTGTCCAACTACCAAATAATGTGGATAATTAAACAAACTTTTTTCTCCATATTCCCTGAGATACTGGTTCATTTCTTCTGTAATTTTTGCCACCTG
>CAZGMS010000131.1:0-4798 GCA_964526915.1 uncultured Nitrospirales bacterium | reverse complement strand
TGCGGGACAAAAAGGAGGGGCGGTGCCCTCCTGTTGCTTGTTGCGCAATAAGATTTCAAAGAGAAAAGCCTTTTTTACCCACTTTTATGTCGTACACCCATGTGAAACGAATAGCGTTTTTCGATTCACTATCCACGATTATCGATCCACGTCTTAAAAAAAGTATCCAAACGAGAAATGGATGCGATTGGTGGGTTCGCCCGAGCGGCGATCCAGAATAAATCCCCAATCCAGTCTGATCGGACCAATCGGGGTGAAATACCTGAACCCAACACCGGCGGACTCCCTCACGTCATCAATGGTGACAGCGTTGACATCATCACCAATCAATCCGGCATCAAAAAAGCCTGCCAGTTTGACAGCCTGAGTCAGTCGCAATTGCAATTCGGTGTTGTAAATCATCATCAAGGTACCGCCAGAAGGGTCAATCCCGTCCTCAGTGAAACCTCGCATCGTGTCTGACCCGCCCATGAAAAAAAGTTTGTTCACGGGAATCCGGGGATCATTCGCAAGTTCAAAGGTATGCCCATAACGGATCGTGTTGACCAAGGTGAATCTTTTGAAAAAACCGTGGTAGTGATTGAGGCTGAACCGAACCGTGTTGAAATTATTCCTGACGTTGGACAAATCAGTGTTGAGTTCGTTCTGTGCCAAGGCGTAAATCCCCCTTTGGGGGTCCGAAAAATTGTCGCGCAAGTCCAGCAGCAGCGACAATTGAAACTCATTAAAGGTATTATCAAAGAGTGAGTCACCCAAAGCCGCAATGTCGGAAATCGACTCGAACACGCTCGTGTGTGACACCTGCTCTTTGAATCCGAACGTCCAGTGAGGCCCAAAATTCTTGAGTGTGCTGGCAAAGGCCCCGTAACTGGCCGCCGCATAGTACACCTCATCCTCGTACTGACCAAAGGCCTGCGTCGATAAATTCCAATTGGCCCCAAAAACACGTGGCGAGTAAAAGGTCACCTCACCGCGGTCATACTTGGGGCCACCGATCAAACGCATGTTGAGCTGACGCCCCGTGCCAAACAGATTGTATTTCGTCAGGTTGAATTCGCCAGTCCCCCAATGACGGCTGTCGAAACCTCCCTGAAGGTTCATCACCAAACTCTTGCGCTCCACCACGTTCACCACCAGATCAATGCCGGTCTGACGTTCCTCAAAACCCACCGGTGTGATCCTGACCGACGCGAAGGCCCCCAATTTGCGCAGGTTCAACTGCCCATCCAGCATCTTTTGATACACGAAATTTTCGCCCTGTTTGATTTTGAGATTCTTCCTGATCACCGCTTCGCGCGTGTGCAGATGCCCATCGATCACGAGCGTGCGAACCACCACGCGTGGCCCTCTGGTGATAGAAAATTCGATATTGACGCGCTGTGCATCAGGCGCCAGCTGCTTCAGGACAGCGACATCGGCGTAGGCATACCCCTCGGCAAGCAAGGCATCGAGAATCCTCGCCCTGGCTTCCTCAACCTTGTCTTCCTGGTACGCCTTGCCCTCCTTAAGCCCGCCCACCTCCAGCAAGTCACCTGTGACCACAGGTTCATCAGACGCCACCGAAATCTCTCCCAAACGGTACGCTGGTCCCTCTGAGATTTGAAACAAAACGGATTTCTGATCTCCAAAGCGGTTCTCCGTCCAGGTGGGCTGGGCCACTTGCGCCTCAAAAAATCCCCACCGGGTGTATTCATTCTGGAGGTGATCTCGATCCTTCCAAAGTTTATCTTGGTTAAAATACTGCCGTGACCAAAAGCTCGATTCCTGGGACGCCATCACCTTTTTGAGTTTTTTTGTGCCCAGCTCATCATTCCCGTCAAAATGAATATTCGAAAGTGCGACCCGCTTACCGGCTTCAATACTGTATTTGGCAATGACGGATTTTTTGTCGGGCTTGATGACGTCGGATGCGATCTGGGCATTGGGAAAGCCCCGCTGTTCATAATAACGTTGCAGACGCTCTTTCCCGTTATTGATCGCGTAGCGGTCATAGGAGCGCAGTTCAGCCAGCTTCGTGACCTGCTGCAGACGGCGCTGTGGAAAGAAAGAATTCCCCTCAATCTGTAGTTTGAATTTTTTGTTTTCGCGAATCTTCAGGTACAGATCGACCTTTCGCGTGTCGTTATGAAACACGAGTCCTTCCAGACTGACCCTGGCCTTGATGTACCCATGTCGTGCGTACATTTTTTTTATTTTGGTCAGATTCTTTTTGAGCCGGTTGATGCGAAAGCGGGAAATCTGCGACACCTTGCGGCGGATTTTCTGTTCTGAAAATTGATGTGTCCCTGTCACAAAGATCTGATCGATGTGATACGTGACCCCATGATGAATGCGTATGAGCAGGTCTACGACATCATGTCTCTGTTCGCGCTTGACCTCAATGTCCACACGCGATTCAAAAAAACCATTTTTCTCCAGATAGGTTCTGATGGCCTCAACAGACTCAGGGATCAAACCCGGTTGAAAGTCGGTCCCCGGCTGCAGGGCAATCAGCTTTTTAATATTTTTCGCCAGGATGGGATAATTACCATCAACGTTCACATTACGGACTCTCAAGGCTTTGTGTATGTCGACCTTGAGGGCCTGTCCGCCGATACCATTCGACAACAGCTCATAAGTGATATCGGAAAAGAGTCCCGATTGGCGCATTTTCTCAAAATGCACGCGCAAGTCATCTTCGTTCACCACCTGACCTTTTTTGTACGGCACCACTGTGTTCAACTGACTTTTGAATTCCTTTGGTCCGTCAAAGGCAATCACGACATCCGACAAAACAACCTCTTCGGGATAAACATCACTCACAGGCACAATGAAAAACAAGGCGAATACGAGAAAAAAAATGAGGGATTTATGTACGTGTCCTGACAATTTCATTGTTTCAAAAAACCGTGTTTACGTGATTACGAAAAGGGCTCAAGGCTTAGGGAAAAACGATGATTATTGAATAAGCCGTTTTTTACCTTACGCCTTAAGCCTTGGGCCTTATGCCCTCACTTTCACACGCAAACACGTGATTCAATACGCTTCCAGATGATAATTGATATCGAACCGATACCGGTCCCTCCCTACAATGTCTTTGGCCGCGATGAAATAAAAATTATCAAAAATCTGGTACCTGATTTCAAAGGCCCGCTCAGGGTTGGTGATCCCCAAATCCGTGGTGAAAACCAGATCAAAGCGATCGGAGAGCTTTTTGCCCACCGTCAGTCTCTGTACGGTTTCCTGCGGTCTGTCATTGCGCGCCGTCACCTCGATCATATCGAGACCAGAAAGTTGATTGAGCGGCTCGGACAATATTGTGGCCAGTTGGCTGATGGCGGCTGTCTGCGTAAAGTTGCGGCGATCGCTGGCCGTCAATTGATCGGGCGTCTGACCATAAAATACGAGCGACAAAATTTCTCGGTGATCCAGCGCCGGTGTGGCAAACAGTTTCAGCCTCAGATTATCAGCCTGACCATCAACACCAGCAGTAATGTCGTAGCCCTGAATCTCCTTGCGTGAATTCAGCGACACCTCAGGCACAATGCCAGATTTTTGTCCAAACTGGGCGAACCCCTTGGCATCGTCAAAAGTGATGCCAAAGGCGTGCACGCTCCCGCTCAAAAAATCGATTTGCCCCAGCAGATAAGGCTTTTCGATCGTGCCCTTCAGTTCGAGGTCGAGATTCATTTCCAAATCGGCCAGATTGTTTTCGATGAGCATATCCCCCGAATTGTTCACCCTGAGTTCATATTGTGTCGTGAGCGGCAGACCCGCCAACGTATTCCTCTCCTCCTGAAATTCTTCGACAACTGGTTTGATGAAAAAATTGGTGATTGTGAAATTGCGTGAGTATTTTCCCTCAACGATATTGAAATCCCCTGAGAGGTGGAGTTGGTTCACACCCTTGAGTCTCATTTTTATATCGGCCAGCAGATTGAGCCCCTCAAAGGGGTGCAGGGGAACTTCCCGACCCTTGATGTCGAGATCGGCGCCTGTCACCTTTTCCCAGTCTGTGGTGATGTAGCCTTTGAGCGTCATGGGACCATCATCAAACGCCAAAGTGAGTTTGTCGGATGCGATGCGATTGCCACTGAGTTTGAGGGTCCCAGTCATGTTGGAAATATCGGCCCAGACCTTGCGAAAACGCAGAGTGTCTTTATCGAGCGTGACCGTGCCGTTCAAATCCGGTTTGTGATAATCACCCCGAACAGTCACATCCACGGTGATCGGGGTCTCGGCCTCAGAAATGAAAGGGTTGTAGTCAACCAGCGGTCCAAAATCGACTTCACCTTTGACGTGCAGGGACGAATTGGCCTCCAGCCCTACACCGCCGTTGAGCAGAACGCGCCCCTTGCCCACTGTCACATCAAAATTTTTGAACAGGTAGGCCCGGTTCGCATAGTCCAATCCACCCGGTTTGTTGAGAATGAAGTTGCCGTCCTGCGATTTGATGAACCACTCCGAGATGTTCCCGTGCATGACCGAGGCATAAGGATCCTTGAGATGATATTCCAGCTCGGCCTTAGCCGTCAGACTGGCTGAATCGGGAATGACCGGGAGCAGTGGCCCCAAAATATCCAGATCGAGTTTGGTTGCTACAAAGTTCAGGCGCACAACCTTGGGATCGGCCTTCTGGTAGACCCCGCTCACTTTGAGGCCCTCGATAGCGGTACCCGAAAACGTGTACCCGGCGTCATCAAAATCAAAGGCCAAACCGGTGGGAGACAATAGCGTTTTTTTGGGATTGACGAGTGAGATCTCAATGGGTTTGACCTCGGCATGCTTGCGGTGGATCGCTGTCGTGAAGTCGATTTCG
>CAZGMS010000130.1:0-3983 GCA_964526915.1 uncultured Nitrospirales bacterium | reverse complement strand
GGAATTGGCTATCGAACACTCACAGACCGAAGATAAAAAAATCTATACGCTTGGACCCCTCATCCACAATCAGCAGACAATAGACATGCTCAAAGATCAGGGTGTGGAAACCTGGGATGAGTCGATCTCCAAGCAGGATCAATATAAAATTCTGATACGCGCACACGGAATTCCACCTGAGCAACTCAAGGAAATCTCTGGCACAGGTCGGCAGATTATTGATGGCACCTGTCCCAAGGTCCGTGCAGTCCACAAGGTGATTCAGAAATACCGTGGTTTGGGCTACACAATTATCATCACGGGAGATCAAGGACACGCCGAGGTCATTGGTTTGTTGGGGTACGCGGGTGACGCGGGTTTTTTGGTTCAAACGACAGATGACTTATACAAGTTGCCCAAAAAAAACAAATATTGTCTGGTCTCGCAAACAACATTTGATGGGTTGTTTTTTGACCGTATCGCTCAACAGCTCAAGGAGAGATTCACTTCAAGCGAAATCGTGATCAAAAAAACGATCTGTTCGGCAACCAGCAAACGCCAGATCGAAACGCGGGTGCTTGCCAAACAGGTGCAGGCCATGATTGTGGTGGGGGGGAAACACAGCGCCAACACGGTCAGGCTCGCCAGCATTGCTAGGGAACACTGTCCCCATGTCCAACTGGTAGAGACCGAACAGGAGATAGATGGGGTCAGCCTGACAGACGTTGTTCACATTGGCGTGACGGCCGGGGCATCCACTCCAAACTGGATGATCAAACGGGCCATCGATCATCTCTACGATCTGGATCATGCCCAACACAGATCCCTCAAAAACATTTTCTGGCGCACCCTCGACATGCTGGCCCACCTGAATTTTTTTGTGGCCATCGGTGCCCTGGTGATGTTCTATTCCTCCTGCCTGTTGCAAAAACTCCCCTTCTCTCTCACGGGCGGCTTGGTGATTTTTTTGTATTTTCTGTCGATGCATCTCTGGAACGGTCTGGCCAGCATGGAAAAAACGCGCCATTTGGGCATCAGCCGCTACCGTTTCTATCAAAAGCACAAAAAAACCATTTTGTCCTTCACGATTTTCTGCATCACGTCCCTTTTGATTTTGTCTTTTACGTTCAATCATCAACTGTTCACGATCATGCTGATCGCGACTCTGGCTGGGACTGTGTACCACTTTTCGATTGTGCCCTTCGGCCTGCGTAAAATCATCCGCTATGCGAATTTAAAGGACATCCCCACCTCTCGTGATCTCTTCACTGCCCTGGCGTGGGCTGTGCTGGTCACCTTCATGCCTCAGGCCATACATAATCACTTTGTGTTCTTGCCCTCAACAGTCATTTTTTTTGTTGCGATGTTCTGCATGGCCTATGTGAGGACGCTCATGTTTGATTTGAGAGACATTGAGGGTGACCGGATTTTCGGCAGGGAAACCCTGGTCTCAATTGTCGGCGAGAGAAAAACCAAGGTTTTGATCGTGGCGACCCTTTGGTGCTGTTTTGCTGTTTTGATGTTGCTCACGGGGATGGCCCTCCTGCGCACCCAGATGTTCTATAAGACCAACCCTCTCATATATATTTTACAGATTCCTGTTTTGATTTACATCGGGGTTTTCATGAAATTCAATCGTCGTCTTAAAACGAGTCAATACGCCCTGTTCAACATTCTGGCCGATGCCCAGTTTTTTATCGCCGGGCTGGGAGCCTGGGTAGCCAAGATGTTGATTGAATGAATCAATTTCGGAAGCGAAATTTTAGAGCAACTTTTTCCGGACCAAACCCGAGGTCTATTCTATGGATACAGACATCACCAAAGCAACAGATTTTCCCTTTGTAGCCCCTTCACTTACAGACGACACGCGGGCATCTCCGGGTGATCGCGAAGTTGACCCGCAAGAGCCTCTTGCTCGCGCCGCATTTTATCAGGCCCGCTATCCCTATGATGGTGTGCCCATTTCCGACTCATCCGGTTTACTGGATGATCTCTTCCGCGTACGACCAGTACTCAACGGTGTTCTCTATCGCGGCGGCGTCTTGAGAAAACAGGCGTCCAAACAGGACGGGGATCGGCCTCTCGGTCCAGACGCTTTGATTAACCTTTGCGAGGAAGGGTTTGGGACTGCGATTTATCTGCCCGGAGAGGGCTTTTACACTGAGAAAACAGTTTTTCCCCATGATGCCAGACTGGCCGTTGACCCAGAAACAGGTGATGTTTTGGCGCGCTGTTTGACGAGGGTCAGTGCCCAGGAAAACGTGTTGCGTTACACTCAGCTCCCGGTGGAAAATGATGATAACATCCCATCGCTCATGGACATGGTTTATAAGGCCCTGCAACCGGGTGGCCAGCCCATTTTTGCCCATTGTCGCGGAGGCAGACACCGTGCAGGTTTGATGGCGACTTACTCTCTCATTCAATATTGTGGTCTTTCCAACGATCCTCACACCGACGAAAAAGGCAATGTGTTGCAAGACACCTTTGGTGGCATCTTGAGCGATGCCTCGGAATATTGGTACCGCAACACGGGTGGCAAACCTGATGACCCGAGAGATCCCACCAACCCGGATTACGATCCCACAGATAGTGAATGGATCAGGGAATTTACCGAAACCATGAACATGATTGGCAGTTTCATCCCCCTGCCCGGCCTGACCATCTCTCCCGAACTGCAACAAGCCGTGTGCCCGCCGGCAAAAGACCCAGTCGATCCGAAAAATGAAGATCATTTTTGATCAATTGGATTGTGTGTGGGCTATATCTTATTGCCTGGTTAATATCCACGTTTACCATGGAGTATCTTGGTTTTTCGGGAGGACCTGACGTGCGGGTATTTCCTTGATCTGTGGATCGCGCGCACGCTAGCCCTTCAATACCCCTAACAAACAATGATGCCGACTCTTGTAATATGATCTTTAAGATCCTGATTCTGAATGTTTTGCCAGATAATCAAATCCAGTTTCCAGGGAAAATACAATTCTTCATATTGGTTAAGAATTTTGAGTTTGATATCAGACTCACATAATCCTTTCAGACAGAGATCGATATCAGAACCGTTATGGAAGGTTCCCAGCGCCCTTGACCCAAACAAAACGACAGATTCGATTTGTTGGTAAGGAGGAAATAAATCGATGATTTGAGACCAGAGATTATCTGGAATGCCATATTTATCTGTCATGATGCTTTTCAAAAAATAATTTTAATTCTGAAAAAAGAGGAAAATAATCCTCCCGAATCTTCTTGAGAATCTGCAGAACTTCTTCTTCATCATACAGGTGGGCAGTCAAATTACGACTCTTGAGCATGTCAAGCCAAGTCACCCCATCACGAAGGATGCCATCTTGAAAGGCTTGTTCCAAAACAGGTCTTGGCCCTTTAATGTCGGAATAGCCACGTTCTGTCGACAAGAAATCTTGCAGGGTTTTCCATGAAAGTTCAAAATTGTATTCGAAACACTGCACAATTCCCTGCTGTTGGATGATATCCGGTGTTTTCAGGGCCACAGCCTGTTCTAATTGAGCAAAGGCTTTTTTAAAGTTTTGAAAACGTTGTTGCCAACGAATGTCTTTAGGCTTCATGGAGCACTCTATAAAGAACAATGGGTTAATTGTCAAAAATTGCAAAAAAACTGGATTATTTCACCACGCCTCCCTGCACCAATCTGGCAAAGTGTTCAAAGGAACGATCGTAGGTCCTTTCGGCGTTTGGGGGAAAGACACAGGCCGGCAACTCACGGTTTTTGAGATGATATGAAAGGCAATCGCAACAAGCCCCCTTGTGGGAACAAGGCGTGTAGGTGCAGTTGCAGTTTTTGAGATTTTTTTCTTTGTGACAATCCATAAAAATAAATGAATCAATGAAACAATCAAACAATGAGTCAATGAAGAAATAAAGCAACAAGGTTTCAGGACTCAAACAGAAACAACATGTGTCTGCGAGCAACCGATGCGCTCCTCGATCCGCTGCTTCAGTAATTCCTCCACAATCTGCAGATCAAACGG
>CAZGMS010000129.1:0-29564 GCA_964526915.1 uncultured Nitrospirales bacterium | reverse complement strand
TCGGGAGTGATCCCACTCCCGACACGCCGTTTGGTCACTCACATCATTCCGTGCTTTCGTTCAGCAGTTCAGACAACTCATAATTTTCATCATCAATGGTAACGGTACCCGCGTACGTCTCGGTGTAACCGTCCTCGGTATCGTACGATACGGTTAGGCTCAGATCGGTAAAGGAGACTGTGTACTCTGTATCGCCAAGGGAGACCACCAATTCGTCCTGCGAACTGAAGATCGAAACAGACTCCCTGATCTCCGTAGCATCTTCTGCAGAAAAGGTGCTCGTTATCTCATCCTGCAAGATCAACGAGCCGCTTTTGAGGACAACATTATAGACAGTTTGCGGTTCATCCATGATAGCAAACGAGGCTGTGACTGTGTCATCAAAAACCACTGTCAGCTCTGATTGTGTGATGAGACCGTTATCCGGATCATCAAAATCATAGGTCAACTGACCCGTCACAGTGAGTGACGCGGATTCTGCGTCCATCGAAACAAAGTCGGCGTCCTCCTCGGCAGGTGTCGTGTCGGGTATTTCCCCATCCGTCATGTAGGGTATCACAAGGTGTTCAACATGCTCGTATTGGGTGTAACCGAGCAGGGTTCCGACACCACTCATGACAGCTTGAGCCACATGATGTGGGGCGTCTTCGCTGATTTCGGCCAGAGTGGTTCCCGGATAATAAGTCTTGCCAGCATCTGATCCACCACCACTACAGGCAGATAATAATACCGCGGCGACAAAAATGAATAACGAGCCATATCCTAAGTTACGTTGTTTTAACATAGTGTCTTCCTTTCTTTGCTGTTTGTTGACATTTTTTTCTAACCTCACCCCCATTATCGACCATGCAGAGGTCAAAGTAACCTGCAAAAAGCGTGGTTTTTCAAGGTTTTGTTTACTCAGTAAACACTGGAAAACAGCATGAATTCGCTGTATGTCACTGCCATGTGCGATGCCCAAACGGAAATCATGTCTTACGAATGCTACCGATTGTTTTTGAGAGATTATTACGAAAACAAAAAAAAACAACGCGGGGGTTATTCTTATCGCAAATTTTCCAGAGACTTTGGATTCAGTTCCGCCAATCATCTGTATCTGGTCATCGAGGGAAAACGCAATTTATCGGATGACGCCATTGTCAGAATCAAATCGCTGATTAAAGGAACCGCTCAGGAGAAAAGATATTTCGAGACACTGGTCAGATACAATCAGGCCACGACAGACGTGGAAAAGCAAAAAAACAAAGCCAAACTGGATGACATCAAGGCCATGTGTCGCGCGGTGGTAGACGACAAAAAATACTCCTACCTCTCCGGTTGGCACATCCCCGTGATCCGCGAAATGATCGCATTGAAAGGATTTGTCCCCAGCCTGGATTGGGTGGAAAAAAACATATACCCCCCTGTCAAACGAGCGAAAATCAGGGAGGCCTTTCAGATCCTGCAGAAACTGGGCATGCTGGAGAAAAAGGCTGGACGATGGATTCAAAAAGACCCTCATCTCACGACGCCACCTCTGGTGTCTTCTGATATTGTCTTTGCGTATCAGCAGGAAACCCTGGATTTGTCGCAGAAGGCCATTCATATAGGCGGAGGCAAAAGGAATATTTCCACGATGACACTGGGGTTGACGCAAAAACAGTACGAATGGCTCGACAAACGGATCAACGATTTTCGCGATGAGATTCAGCAGGAATTGCAGGACACGCCTGAGACCAACACGACTGTCGCCATGTTAAACATTCAGCTCTTTCCCGTCATCAGGCGTTGAGGTCAGATCAAAGACCGTCCCGCCTGCATCTACTGTGGCGCACAAATAAAGGTAAAGATGTTTTGAAAATGATTTTTAATTCCTCACTCCGTCATTGCCTGTCCTTCATTCGGTAGCGTCAACATAGGCCTCATACACCTGCCTTTGTGTGGCCCAGGTGATGATGCCCTCGTTCTGTAGTTCCTGCATTGTGGCAAAGAAATAGCGCAACGCCTCCCCGTTGGCGTTGGAAAAGAATGTGACGGGAAGATACACACACATCTTGGCAATCTGCGCAGGATCGCGCGTCTCATCCACTGCCCGTATGATATCGACCAACACGTCAGTGTCATTCTGGTCGAACATGAATCCGTCATCGTTCATAATGATGTCATTGCCTGACTCACGCCCACCCTCGGCAACAGCTGATAACAAACCCATCTCGCCAGATGAAATGGTGATCACTGGTTCCTCATCGGCAACAAAATCCGTCGCGTCAGCGACACCAAACAAGTAAATACGTTCATTGATATCAACCGGTGCGTTTAAATGGTAATGTCCGTTACGAATATAATCATCGGTCCATTCAGGACCGGGTCGATTTTCGAGCGGCATGGAGAGATAGTGCATGCTGACGATGCCATCCAGATACTTGAAGCCTGCCAGACTGGCGGCTTGAGCCCAATCATTTACTGAACCACCACCGGAACAACCCAAATTGTTTTCCGCGCCAACCAGATCGTCAACAAGCGTTTTGTTTGCTGCAAACAGGGCCGCAAATTCGTCCACAGACATCAAGGGTGAATTGAAACCAATATCACAATGGGTCCCCACACCAAAACCCCGATCACGAATTTCGGCCATAATATCAATTCCCCATTTCGTGTTGGCAATTGCGAAAGGTTTTTCGGACTCTATGGTCAGGATGGCGCCGTATTCTTCGGCCAAGTCCATACCATAACGCAGTGCCTCTACGTGATTGAGAAAGAGACTCTCCACTCGGTCATCCTTAAAGAGACCTTCCATGTGGGTCATCGTCGTCATATACAAGGGTGCTCTCTCTGTGTTTGAGGGCTGTGCTGTTGAGCAATCCTCATCTGTCCGACCATCACAGTCGTTATCAATAGCATCGTTGCAAAGCTCTGAGGTATCGGGATTAACATCAAGGTTAGCGTCATCGCAGTCCGTCGCATCAGCGACATACCCGAGCTCATCACCACAGACAGGGATCCCCTCTGCAGGGCAGGTAGGCAGTGTGATGGATTCAAGGGAATCTCCAAAACCATCCTGATCGCTGTCTAAATAACAGGTCTGGACCTGCGAGCAGTCTTCGGCTTTTTCCTCACTGGCCACTTCGGTGGTTGTTTCATCGATAGGATCATCTTCCGGTTCCAAACTTTCTGAACTGGTCAGGGGACCTGCCTCATGACCGCAATTGACCAAGATTGCGAAGAGAATACAATAAATGATCACGGACCATGTCAATCCGATCGATTGGAAACGATTGCTTATGAAATTTTTTGCCTGCATATTCACATCCTCTGTGAATACCTTAAGCAATAGTCATGCCACAGAATGTTTCGGCAGGATGCCTCAACGCACGACATCCTTAACAAAAATAATTTCAAAATGAGATGCTTATGATTTTTTGGACAATAATTTGATCACGGTGAGAAATGTGTTCATCAAACCAAGGACCGAATCGGCGCGTACGATTTGCGATGAATGGACAGACAGCCAAACTGCTTGAGCGCGTCCTGATGCACCTTGGTGCCGTAGCCCTTGTGCTGTTCGAACCCGTATTGGGGAAAGGTGCGCGACAAATCAACCATCAAACGATCACGCGTGACCTTGGCAATGATCGACGCCGCGGCAATGCAATAGCTCTTGGCATCGCCATCGATGATGGCCTCCTGCGGGATTTTTGAATCAATCGTCATGTCGCCATCAATGAGCAAAATAGCCGGCATCACCTTCAATTGGGACAAGGCCAGCACCATCGCTTGTTTTGTGGCTTCCAGAATATTGATGCGGTCAATTTCTACCGAATCAACCAAGGCCACGCCATAACTCACACACGTTGCCGTGATTTCTTCAAAAAGTTTTTCGCGTTTTTTGGGAGTCAGTTTTTTTGAATCGTTGATGCCGGTTATGAGGGGACTTTGTGGCATGATCACGCAAGCCGCAGAGACAGGACCAGCCCACGCGCCCCGACCCGCCTCGTCAAAACCAGCCACCAAAGAACCCTGGTTGCAGTATTTTTGGTCAAATTGATAAAGTGACATGCCCCACAAATGCATAAGGGCCGGTTGGCACCGACCCCTAGGCATGTAAAAAACAAATTGATAAAGACAAGCTTACTGCTGATCAGCGGATTCGGCCGGGGTCGCCTGATCGGCATCTTTTTGTGCAAGCAATAAATCAGCACGATCCTGAGAGGGAATGCGTGCCTTTTTACCCGACAAATCTCTTAGGTAATACAGTTTCGCGCGTCTCACTTTGCCGACACTGGACACTTCGATTTTTTGAATGGCAGGGTTTGAAAATGGAAAAATTCTTTCGACCCCCACACCGTAAGACATCTTGCGAACCGTAAATGTTGAACCGGCACCACTGCGATGAATGGCAATCACAACCCCTTCATAAACCTGCACGCGCTCTTTATCGCCTTCCTTGATCTTGACATGCACCTTGACGCTGTCGCCCGATTTAAATTCTGGAAATGTTGCTTCCTTATGATATTTTTGATTGATCCAATCGATTGCATTCATAATAACCTCTTCTGACATTCAATTCCGACCAACTAGCCTATCTAGAATGATCGCGACAGCACTCCTCACGGGCAAATGATTGTAGTCACCAGCACCGTAAATCGGCTCCAACACATAGTGAACTTTTGCAAAAAACTCAGGGGCCAACCCAAATCCAGTACCAAAAACAAGCAATATGGGCCGATCACCCTTCTCGATCTGGTTCCTCACAAATGAGTAACCCACCGATTTATCACTGTATTTTGCCGTAGTGGCAACAAGGTGGGCTTCTTTACCACTCAGTTTTTTAATTGTCAAACAGGTATCTTCAATATTTGGTGAAACCTGCAGAACATCAAAGGCTTGTTTTCGTGAGGGATTATACTGACTTCCAAAACCTTCTTGCCAGTAATCGCGAATGTAGTTCACCATATTGAGCTGATTGATCATGGGGGTCACAATAAACAATTTTTTTACCCCAAAGGTCTGACAGTTTCTCGATAAATCGTGCAAGTCAAAATTGGTCACCGAAGTGGTGACTGTTTTGCCTTCCTTGTTGACGATAGGGTGATGAATGAGGGCGACGTAGAGATCGGGCATTTATCGTGGATCGTAGATCGTTAATCGTTAACCGTGGATAATTTTTTTCGATCCACGACCCACGATTCACGATTCACGAATGAATTTTTGATACAAATCGTTCCTTCTTTCCTTTGTGCGCAAAACGGCCTGTTCCTCCTGCCATGCGGCGATGTTTTTGTGATGACCGCTGATGAGCACTTCTGGGACCATAAGTCCCTCAAATTCTTCCGGCCTTGTGTAATGAGGATGTTCCAACAAAATATTTTCGTGTGACTCCAACCGCACCGACTGGTCCTTGCCCACCACACCGGGAAGATAACGCGAAATCACGTCTATCATCACACCCGATGCCAGTTCCCCTCCCGAAAGCACATAGTCACCAATCGATAACTCTTCGTCCACAACCAAATCAATCGCCCTCTGATCCACACCCTCATAACGACCACATAAAAATAAAATCGATTTTTTTTGGCTCAGCGCTTTGGCTTTGTCGGGTGTCAAAAGATGACCCGCTGGTGATGTGAGAACAACATGTTCCGCACTATACATCTGTTTGATATCGCGCACAGCCGCGCACACTACGTCTGGCAGAAACACCATGCCTGCCCCGCCACCGTACGGCTTGTCATCGACGGCATGGTGTTTGTTGAGTGCCCAGTCACGCAGTTGGTGATAAGTAAAACCCACCAGTCCACTCTGACGTGCCTTACCCAACAGACTGCTTCTGAAATACTCATCGAGGATTTGGGGGAATAATCCGAGAATATGATAATGCATGTTTGTTCAATCGTTGCAATTATTGCAACTACTGCAATTTCTGCAATTGCCTATTGCTCATTGCCAATTGCTCATTGAATAAGCCCTTCCGGCAAGTCCATCACCACTGTTTTTGCCATCCTGTTAAACTCAATGATCCAGTTAGCCACAAAGGGAATCAAGACCTCTTGCCCCTGCGCATCGACCAGCAACTGCTTTAGCGGTGTGTAAATCACTTTTTGAACGATGCCAATCTCAATCTTTTGCGCATTGCACAAGTGCATCCCAGACCACTCAAAATCATGAATCACACCCTGAGTGACCGGCATCTCTGATCGCGCGATCATCACTTGCGCCTTGCGCCATGGTTTGATCTCCTCAGGAGTTGAAAAACAGTCAAATTTGATCAAACAAAATTCTCCCATGGGTTTGCAATCGATCAGACGCGCCTTTTTTTGCATATGATGCGCAATCAA
This sequence comes from uncultured Nitrospirales bacterium, assembly GCA_964526915.1. Classification (GTDB taxonomy): domain Bacteria; phylum UBA10199; class UBA10199; order UBA10199; family JADGCS01; genus JAHJDR01. Next base: position 23,250 of record CAZGMS010000129.1, on the reverse strand, counting down.
TTCATAGTGTTTATCCGTTATAAAAAAATCACGCCCCCCTTGATAAGGACGCACTTTGCAATATCCCTTAATTCCGTGTTCGCGATAGATTTCTCCGATGGCTATGTGTTTTGTTTTTTCCACTGATCAAAAAAAAACCCCTCAATCGTGAGGGGTTTTATTATTAACAAAAGATATTGTCATTCGATAATCTCTAAAACACAATGTTTCCTGACCTTGGCGGCGGCGGCACCCAAAATGGTTCTCATGGCTCTGGCGGTACGGCCTTGTTTGCCAATCACTTTGCCAAGATCTTCCTTAGCCACTTTAAGTTCGATGACCGTGGTCTGCTCCCCTTCCACTTCAATGACATCGACTTCCTCCGGTTTATCAACTAGGGCTTTTGCAATCATCTCAATTAACGGCTTCATATAACCTCCGGGTTCATATTGTGAATGACTGAAAAGGACTTAAATAGACATAAAATCCTGTTCAGTTTAACGGCCACTTGTTCCCAAACAAAAAAAGTCTGGCTACAAGGAAAACCATCACTTTAGCAGTTTGTTAAAGATCAGACGATTCCGTTTTTGGCCAGCAATTGACCAATAGTCTTGGATGACTGGGCACCATTGTCAATCCAATACTTGACGCGCTCGTTGTCGAGCTTGATCTCCTTTGTTTTGGGATGATAATGACCCAAAACCTCAAGATAACGTCCATCACGCGGAAACTCTTTATCGGCAGCTACAATGCGGTAAAACGGACTTCCTTTTGCTCCTCTGCGAGCGAATCTGATAACAACAGCCATTGACTTTCTCCTTGCTGATTTAGAACGAGACTGATTATGACAACCTCGAATTATTAGGCGGCTTTAATAATCGCAACAGATCATTTTCTCAAGTAATTTTTGTTATTTTCAGCATGAACAGATTTGTCTTATGAATTTCAACACCTTGCATCAATCTGCGGGCTAACTCCTTGACACCAGCCAAAGAAAAGTGGGATTGGTGATGGGATGAATGAATTTTTGCTTGTATTCGAAATGTTGGACGATAACGTCTTTCAGACTATTCACTACCTCAAAAACCACCTCAATATTGTCTGCCGTGGAAAGTATGACCTCAAAATCGAGTTCAATCAACGACAGAATGATTTATCCAAAAAATACAATTTAAGGGGGGCGCCTGCTCTCATCAATTTAAACAACCACCGAATCGTTTACGGAAGCAAAATCGACCGTTGGCAGGTCAAAAAAATGCTGGAAAACGAACAGGGGAAACGAATCCAGATTGATGAATAATCAAACGGGGAGCCTGTCTCATCAGACAGGCTCGAAAATGGAAATTGGAAAATGGAGGGAGTCTGTCTCATGAGACAGACTCTGTGGCAGGAGGCGGATTTGAACCGCCGACCAAGGGCTTATGAGTCCCCTGCTCTACCAACTGAGCTATCCTGCCAAAACCATAAACACCATCAAATTATCTTATGGCTACGATACCAACTGCCTGTCCGCCGTAGCTTTAGCGAAGGCGGAAGCTATCCTGCCAATATCGACGTGTTTACGTGTTGACGTGTTCATGTGCTTACGAAAAATCATCCTCTCGTGAACACTTGAACACTTGAACACTTGAATATGCCATCGCGAAAGCGCGTTTAACAAACCATGTTTTTCCCTGTCAACTCATTCCGGAGCTTTTCATTCCGGAGCTTTGGTAAAAAACATCTTGTCTTTTTCCTGCTTGCCCGGATCGATCATCAACTGATTTTTATTTATTGTGGTGATCGCCTCCTGATCCTTATGTTTGGCGTCGAGAGGGAGTAACTTGAATTTTGTTTCCTCGGCAGACGATGAGATTTTCTCCAAACGGGCCGAAATCACTTCACGCGAAAAACTCACAATGGCCGTATCGCCATTAATTTCTACATGAAAGGGACGAAAGATTTTCAGTATGTTGTCAATCTCCGTCGGTTTTACCCCCTCAAACAAAGAATCCTTGAGTCCCAACTGATAGTTTTTGTTGGCACTCAAATCGTAATAGTACGTCCCATCAATCATTGCCCTTTTTTCGGAGGTTTTGCTTTGCCCGGTGGCAGAGGGAGGCGCGATCCCCGCCATATCCGAAGGCACGGTATTGGTTCCACAGGCCACGCAGAAACCAACACATAAGATGATCAGTAAAACAGCTCTGTTCATATAGTCTCCCCTTATGCCATACGCCTTTTGCACTAGCCAAAGGTTCAACGCAAGCGTTTTATTGCGGCATTGGCAAAACGGCCATCATGCCCTCATACCCCACGTACCCTTCCAGATAGCCACCTTTTTTGGGCAAAAAAGAAATCATGACCTCAGCCGAGCCATCCCCATCGAAATCAATGAACTTGGCATCGGTGATGATGCCCGCAAACCGTGTTGACACCTTTTTTTCCTGGAAACCCACACCAGTCTTATCCAGCAGTACCAGTTCCGATGATTTGATATCGGGCATGGTCCCCAACAGGGAATTCAAATAACCATCGTTTTTGATCAGGAGCAAACGATGGTCATTCACGGATAGCCTGGGGGCAATGAAAAATCGCCCTGCGCGTTGCATACCCAAAATATCCTTCTCGGCTACGTCCACATAATCAACCGCCGACCCATAACTCATGGGGCTTTTCCACAGTTTTTTTCCCAAAGTATCACTGTGCCAAATTCGTTGTTCACTGGTCATGGCCACCAGATCATTACCAAACGCGGCGTAGGAAAATAAGGGCAGGGTCCCACCACCAATCCCTTTTTGCAGTTGATACGACGTGCTCTCTTCTTCCCATTTTCCATTTTTAATAACCATTTTTCCCAGTCGATCAGACCATTCCCAACCCGACTGTTGCGCCTGCACGTACAAACCGGTGCCTCTTGCAAATTGAAGTGGCAAAATCAGTTTATCGAACTCCTGTTCCAAAACAAATAGCCCACCCTCTACCCGGTAGAGCCAGGTGATCGCCCTGCCCCTGACAAACCCGTTGATGAGCATTTCAATGACTCCGTCCTGATCCCAATCACCCAGATTGACACGGTGCAGAGTGGTTTTGAGACCAAACGATTTGGTCGCAACCTGACTGATCGCTTTTTCCTCAAATTGTCCAACGATCAATTCGTGCCGCGTGACATAGACAATATCAACGACGTGATCACCAGTCACATCGGCATAATCAAAGCTCATGATCTCGCGAGGCGTGATCCCCGACTCCCAAAGGCTGTCTGTAAAAACCGGGGCAGACCAAAGCTTCGTTGGGGTGAACAAGACAACGACAAACAATATGACACAACACACGCTTCTATGAGGCATCGGTCCCTACCCTTCTTCAATAACCTTCTCAGAGTTAATGTTTGTATATATGAAGGTTATTTGATAAAATATAAAAAAAGCGTACAAAACACAACTCTGACGTAGCGATCGTACGATAATAGTCTTAGGAAGGAGAATTTTATGAGTACAGGCGGCAATTATTCAAACACGACCAGTGGTTACACCGTAGATCGACAAACCTATTCTTACGACACGACAAGCGGTGATATGAACACCATGCCCCAAATAGGTGATTTTGGCGGGACTAGTCAAGGCGAACACCATGCAACTGGCTATCAGTCTTGGATGGACAGCATGACCTCCCTGCAGGCGGCAGTGGTCGACGCTCAAAGCGCCTATGACTCCTCGGCCGTCGAGGCCGAAGCGGCCGTCGAGGCATCGTACCTCGATGCCGAGGCCCGCAAAGTTGAGGCCAATTTGGCGATGGAAACCTCCATACACAAAGACGAAACCGACATCGAGATTGCCCAAATGGAAGCCGATATCGAATGGGAAAAACTCGCTGTAGAACGCGATAAAATCGAACAGGTCGATGCCGTCAACGCCCAAGCCAACATGCGCGCCTCCGACGCCCTCTTTATGGAGGCCGAGGCCGAAATGGAAGAGGCAGAGGCAGAGCGAGACGAAGTCAAATACGATTACATGGGAGGTGATGACTCCTCGGTCTGGTAATGGTTCGGCGTTAGTATCGCGGTTGTCAAAAAGGAAGTCAGTCCATGTCCTCTTCAATCAGTAAACAATATCAAGACAGACTCCAGGACCAGGAAGCCCAATTCTACGAAGATCATCCCGAAGCCGACCCTTCGCTGATTGAACAAACTACCCAACAAAGAACAGAATCCACCGCTTCTGCAACAGGTACAGTCGCACAAGAAGGGTCTTATTACGATGAGTCTCGCGGCATGAAGGAAGCCGGCGAGAGCCGGTCTTTCAACAACTTCGAGAGCAACAACATCCTGAACATAGACGATCAGTCCGTCGCCTCGACCGAGCTTCAACCACCCGCGAACAAAAAACTCAAAAGCTTTGAAGCAGGGGTCACCAAAAACGACCTCAATCCGGTCGGTCTGAAATCCGCCAGTTCAGAGGCACAGGCATCGGTCACAGCATCCGGCAGTCAATTGACATCCGTATAGACATTGTTATTTGTGTTTTTTGCCTCGCAAAGCGGGGCTTTTTTACTTAACACTTTGCATTTTACATTTTACATTTTGCATTATTTCAGGGGTAATCATGTCATCATCAAAAGAAGTCATGGAGCATATCTGGGCCACAATGAAAAAGGCCGATGGAAAAAACGTTGTTTTCAAACAGGCCGATGTGGATTATTTATACTATAGCGGTTTTGTGGATGAAAAAAGATGCACAATTGAGGACTGGCAAAAAGCCTTCATGCCCTTCTCGCAAGATGGCAAAACCTTTGTCATGAACCAGCAACAATTCGCCTCATTGGCCCCCTTTCGCTATGAGGGAGTTGTAAAGGAAATTTTTGACCCCATCAAACTGCGCGATGGCATCTGGACCAAAGAACAACTGCGTATGCTTTTTGAGAGATCCATCAAACCCTGCTCAGCGATTTCGGAAGAGGTCTTTTGGAAATTTATTGAAGGGTGCCAACCCAAAAACGATGCCAGCGAGCAAGATGGTTTTTTCCTTGATAAGGGCGTCAAGGTTGGTTTGAGAGAATTCATGGAACAATTCCCCTCAAATCGCCGTCGACTCGAAAAAACCGTCAGACAGGTTGCCTGTAAAAAAATTCAAAGGGGCCAGAAGACATGAAGATATACTACCCCATCATCTACGAGGGAAAACGTCCCAACGAAAATCCCCTGTACCTGCTCAGCTATCTTCGATCTCATTCCGACATTGCCTTTTCGACACACACCCTCACGCCGCAAAACATGAGCGAGCTGGAAAACTCTGAGGACAACTACATCCTTTTGTCGGTCACATCACTTTCCCCATTTTATAAATTTCACCATCTGCTCATGATGCTCCGTAAAACATTTCGCCACATCAAATGCAAAATTATCGTAGGCGGTGCAGTCTTTTATATTTTGAATCATCAGGATGTTTTAAAACACTATCCCGAGATCACCCACATCTGCGTGGGCAAGGGCGAAGAGGTCCTCAAGGCCATCATCGAAAAAAACCTGCCCCGTGGCGTCTACAGCGCGCAAAATTTCGACAGAGTCCAGAAATACCTGCTGATACCAGAATTCGCCGTGAAAGACGTAGTGATGCTCACCTTCAGGGACAGCCGATGCTCCTGGGGCAAGTGCCTGTTCTGTCACCATCAAACTCGATGCATGTATCCCAATAAAAACGCGGCCGATGTGGCACATGAGGTCATGCATTACATCGATGCTTTTGGCACTCGCTACTTTTATTTTTTCGACAATCACATGGAGCCCGAAACGCTGGCTGAGTTTTTGGAGATCCTGTTCCACCGTGGTTATGCAAAGTTTCATCCGCAGTTTTACGTTTTTGGGATTCGCGTGGATGGAAACCTCAAGGCATTGAATCCCATTCTGCAAAAGTGGCCAAAGGCAACAATCGACGGCATCGCCTGGGGTGTTGAGTTTTATGATCAAGAAATTCTGGACCGTTTTAAAAAAGGAACCTCGCTGGCACAGATCGATACGGCCCTCGATTTTTTTCCAAAATATGGCACCGTTAACGATGTCTATATATTGTTGGGACTACCCACAATCACGCAAAAAAACATTGCTCATCATGAACGCTTCATTGAAAAACAGTATAACAACATTTTTCGCCTCATGACCTCGTTTTTTTTATTTAACGACGGTCTGAAGATCAGTGAACACAGTGACGAATTCAAAATCAACAAACTCGATTATCAATTCACTTTGCAGGATTTTTTCATGTACGCAGTTGATATCCCTCCGATCAGGACAGTCTACACTGATTTTACCTCGTGGGATGAGGACCTGCAAAAATACGCCTCACGCGGCGAAACTTTTTTGAAATACCTGTCGCTGTACCAGAAGTTCAACAAAATAGGAACCTGCCCGCGTCTGAGTTTCCTGGACGAAAAAACACACACAATTCTTAAAAAAATCAGACCCGACTTGTATTTTGGGTAGCAGACCCTGAATAATGACTTGGTGAGTTTCTCTTTGATCTGATGGGGTTGCGCGTGCTACAATGTTCCCAGAAAACGGAGGACCTTTATGGCCACACCTTACGAAACCATGTTGTACATTTGGGACAAAATCCCCAAAAACCCGGATAACCACACCATCACCTATTCGGATGCCGACTTGATTTATCTTTATCACGAAGGTTTTGTAAACACCCGCAAGTTTTCAATGAAGGATTGGAAGAAGGCCTTTGTTCCCTACCTGGGAAAGGATCAGAAGTACACCCTCAACCGCAACCAGTTTCTTGCGATCAGAAAATACCGCTACAACGGCCCCAGCGACGAGATGTTTGATTGCAGTCGTATTCGCGAAGGGGCGTGGACAGATGCCCAACTGACTGTCTTTTATAGACGCTCTGTACGCCAAGCATCAGAGATGCCCGAGGAAATGTTCTGGAAGTTGATCAACGATCTCAAAAAAAACGGCTATTCCGATGAAAACGGCAATATGATTTTCGATGCCGATATTAAAAAGGGCCTTTCTTACGTGGTTGCCCAATTCCCCTCGCCCAGGACCCGGCTTGAGTATAAGGTCAAAACTCTGAGAGAAAAAGGAGAAGAAGGCTTAAAGGCACTGGAACAAAAGAAAACAAAGAGTCAATTCTCAGTGGGAACCACCGCTGTCGAAACCACTTTGGCTTCCCTGCAAAAACTGCAATCCTCTGCTCCCAAGGCATCACAGGTTGACACGACACAGACTGCAACCCAGGAGGAAGTCGACATTAAAAAACTGCGCAAACCCAAGGGAAAGTTATTTGGATAGTCACAGCGTTGATCGTGGATTGTGGATTGTGGATCGTGGATAAAAAAACCGATCGACGATCCACGATTCACGATCCACGTTCCTTTATGCCCACACCGCAACAAGCCATGGAGTACATCTGGAACAAGATCCCAAAACAGGATGACGGCACCATTCGCTACCAGCCTGGGGATCTCGATTATCTCTACAATAACGGTTTTGTGAATTCTCGAAAATACTCTCGGGAACAATGGAAGAGCGCGTTTCGCGCCTACGCTCGTCCCGATGGCACGTACCGCATTAAAAAAAATCAGTTCATCGCCTTGTGCGTTTTCCGTGAGGTGTCACCGCTCAAAATATTTGATGCCTCAAAAATCAAGGACGGCCCCTGGACGGATGAGGAACTCAGAACGCTCTACCACGAGGCTATCGTTCCCAGTTCGGAGCTGAGACCGGAGAGTTTTACCGTGTTTGTCGACACACTCAAGGAACATGGCAAGGTTGACGCCAAGGGCCTGCTGGTTCTGGACGAGGCATCAAAAAAGGCCCTGCAAGAACTGGTCGAAACCTACCCTTCCCCGCGCGTGCAACTCGATCGCGAAATCAAACGAATCAAGAACGCGCAGGAAAAAGAACTCATCGGCAATCAGGTCTATCGTGATCGCAGTGGGTTCAGTGTGGGAGAAAAAATCAACGAGACCACCACAGCCTCATTGCAACATTTGGAAGGCATCAAATCCAGCCTTCCCCCCGCCACTTCCGAACCAATTCCGGAAAAATCCTTCGATATCAAAAATCTCCGCAAACCCAAGGGAAAGGTGTTTGGATGATTAATACGTGAAGCGTGAAGCGTAAAGCGTGAAGCGTCCCGCAATGCGGAATCAGTCCTGAGGCTGACATTTTTTATTTTGCACTTTTCACTTTTCATTTTGCATTGTTCACTTCCCAAATCCCCCCGTCCCTCGTCCCTCGTGTTTTCGTGTTTTCTTGTTTTCGTTCCCCGTTCCCCTCACACCCTCTTCTTCGGGTGACTATGCGGTTCATACAGATTTTCATAACCTTGATCGTCCAGCACATTCACACAGTGAAAATCACTTTTGAAATCAGTCAGAGGCATCCAGAAGGTGCCGTCGTCAACAGCGTCACTTCCATCCCCCGTCCATTCCTTGTAACCCCAAGGGTTACGGAGCTGAACATATTTGGTGCCATTTCGTTCCTTCACGCCCAGCACGGAATACGCGTGATCGCAGAGAATATTCTGAGCTGTCACTAAGGTCCCATCCGCGCTGTCATTTGAAGAGGCCACGATAGGGTTGCCTTCCTTTACAGCAGTTGCGAGACATTCGTACAGTTCATCCGCGTCGCACGAAGATGTGGTGGTTGTTTTAGACGTCACACCAACCAGCTCATAGAAGGCCTGTGCGGGATTACCACGATGAATAGCATCGTAATCGTTGCCCTTGTACACCGCGTAGGCCTTTTCATACAGGGCTACCCAAAGCTCATTGTTGGACTCTCCTCTGGCATACAGATTCTGTGTCCCATACTTGGGAAGTTCCGTGTCGACCGTGATTTTTTTTGTTGTGCGAATACCCAGTGTGTAGGCACCGTCTTCATCATATTTAATGCATCCGTCGGGATGGGTAATTTTGTGAAAGCCAACGGTGTAGGTGCCATCGCAATTTTTTTGGATGTTTTTTTCGAGAAATTCGGGATGTGTCTCGGCCAGCGATGACAGAGCGGCCAGAAAATAACAATCTCCCACCTGCCCCTGATGCACATCGTCACCCTCGATTCCATTAAGGATCAACGAACCAACGCGCTTGTCGTAAGACAGGTTGGACAGATTCTTGTCGTCTTCCTGCATGTCCGGATCGGGCAAATCCAGAGCCTGAGCCTTACGCAGGCCATCAATGAAAGGCAGGGGTTTGAACTTGGCATAGTCATCGTTGGGGGAATACGGCACAACAAACTTTGGTTTTGCATCGACCGCCTCCCCTGTACCTTTGGTCCTGGATTGCCCGGCCACGAGCGAGGGGACTTCTCCCATATCCTTAAGAAATTCCTCCAGCATGCATGATAAAATATCGCTATTTCGCCAATCTTGCCGGGGTCTCGGCGGCAAGCCATCACCCAGCACATGACTCACCATATCGCCAATCAACCATGACAAAGCACCGGTGTCTTCGGTATGGGTGTTTAAGTGTGCGTTGTTGGTCAATTCCAGATTTGTTTGTTGGGATATTTCTTGTCTCATGACCATTGTCTAAGCAGATAGCGTGCCAATCTTGAAATTTTTTATTTTTATGATTTTTCAAATAGATAGGAATTTTTGATCTCTCAGAAACAGTCTCACCCGCCGTCCCACAATGGTACTGTGACACACACACTGGGACACATTAATTCCTTTGATCGATGCCAATAACCAGAAAATCGCCAGCCCTGATTGAGACAAAGAGATTGGTGTCATCAAGGTGCCAGGTACCTTCTCCCAGAAGCAGGGACAGCGAATCCTCTTTGATAGGAAGTCCAGCGAGCGAAACCCGGACATGGTGTTCATGATGAATATCGAGATTGATGAATATCAATAAACATGGATTGCCCTCGGCATCTGAGCGGCTTGCCGCCAAAATGGCATTGTGGAAATCGTCAAAAAATTTGAGATTGCCCGCCACACCCAGAACATCCTGCGAAGAAACCAGCTCATTCAGGGATTTGACAACACCAGAATAATCCTGCTGTCCTTTAATCGCAACCTTACCCTGCCGCCCAATGAATTTGAGTTTATCAACCACTCCAAACTCTACACCCTGCGTTAAACCAGATGGACCTGGCCCCATTAAAGCAGAAACTGCCAAACGCGACAAAGTGGCCCGCACATCACCAAATTCCTGCGCAAGTGATAAGGAATCGTGAGAATTAATTGGAAATAAATACCTTATTTTATCATGCTTTCGGTGAAGATATTTAATGTAATCCCTGAGTTGAGGGACAAACTTATGTTCCCAAGGGGTCGCGAGTAAAAAATTGAGTCCATAATCCAGAACCATGTCTTCGATTCTGTCTTCGAAATCAAAGAGTTCACCAAAAATGATGAGTTCAGGAAATGCTTTGCGGATCTCCCCCAGCACCCAACGAATAAACAGGGGGTGACTCGAGTGAAGATTATCGAGTCTGATCATCCCATTGGTTCTCGCCGCCAGACCAGACCAGTACAGAGCGTAAGCCCGCATGTGATCCCACAGGGCATCGCGTGTGTAAGAGCAGGGAATGTCGTAATTGATGAACGCCAAATCCTGCCATTTATGCCACTGCCTCCCATCATCCCAACCGCCCCTCCGGATACCATCTTCTTCGTCGGGATCTTCTGTCAGCCATTCAGGCTTCATGCGACAAATGAGGCTGTCGACCCCAATGTTGTTGAAGACGAGATCAAAACACAAACGCATATTCAAACTGCACGCGCGTTCAACAAAGCTCTCGATCTGTTGCTCTGCCGGCATGGCATCCGAAGGGTTGACAAAGGCAGTATCCAGATTGAACAAATCACGCGCCGCGTAAGGGCTCTCCGAGATGCCCATTTGTGTCACGGGAAGAATGTGCACGGTGTTGAAACCCAGCGCCTGAATGCGTTCCAGGTCCTGACTCCAATCCCCCACGTGACCACTCACATTGGGAATCAGCGTGTACATTCTGATATCCCGCAAGCGATGAGGGTCAACGATGAAATAGGAAAAGGGCCTATTGTCCCAATACCATCTGCGTCGCAGTCGGTATTTGATTTTGAAACGCGTCACCCCATGAAACCTGGGAAACACGCGACACGTGAACTCCCTGCTGTGACCTTGCAGACGCTCGGTGTACACCCGCGATTTATTGTGGGCGAAATTCTCAAAATGAAGACAAACTTTGTCGGGGGCTGTGACTTGCTCATCGAAACAGACACGAACGCTCAACAGGCTGGTTTTTGATTGCCGAAAAAAATTCTTCCTGCCAACGGGATACGAACGCTCCACCACGGCCTGCCCGCCGGGAATAACACTGCGCCTGTAAAATGATTCGTCGAATTTTATCATCATTCATGCCACTTGATGAAACCGGGCAACGTATTGATAGTCAACTGTGGGTGTCCGGGAAGCACACGTACCGTGTAACCAAACCGACCCCCACGTTCGCAGGGAATGGCCGCCTGAAATACCGAAAACCCGTTCTCCTGCCCAACCATCTGCATCCTGATGGTCTTGGTCTCCTCAAATTTATCCTGATTGTCCAGCGACCCATAGTAACATTCCACCAGAATATTTTCGGCCTTGATCGCGCCCAGCTTGACACTGGCCTTCACATCGAGCTGACTACCCTTGTAGATGAAATCATCGGTGATGGATTCGACCTTGGCAATCTCGATATCGCTCCAATGTGAGATGATGTCTGTGCGCCATTGAGCAAGTTCCTTGGCCTCGGCACAATCGTTCTGTGAAAGCCGCACATAGGATTTTTCCGCGGGCACATAATAATTTTCGACGTAATCCCTGAGCATCCTGTGCGAATTAAATCCAGTCCCCAATTCAGCAATGGCGTTCTTCATCATCCCCACCCATTCCTTGGGGACACCCAGCGCATCTCGTTTGTAGAACAGGGGAATGATGTCTTTTTCGAGGATCCCGTAGATCAGATCGCTCTCGATACGATCCTGATTTTTCTGATCGTCGTATTCCTCGCGCTCGCCGATCGCCCAACCCACATCCTGCGTGTAGGCTTCGTCCCACCAGCCATCCAGTACAGACAGGTTCAAACCGCCATTGATGGCGGCCTTCATACCGGAAGTCCCGCAAGCCTCCATGGGTCGGATGGGGTTGTTCAACCAGATATCGACGCCCTGCACCAGGTAGCTGGCGATATCGAGATCGTAATTCTCGATAAAAACAATCTTGCCTCTGAAATCGGATTTGTTGGCGATTTCGTAAATCTGTTTGATGATGTCCTTGCCCGCCTGATCAGCGGGATGAGCCTTGCCGGCAATGATCATCTGAACCTTGTATTTTTCGTTGGAAAAGATTTTTTTGAGTCGCTCCAGATCCTTGAAGATGAGGTGACCCCGCTTGTACGTGGCAAAGCGCCGCGCGAACCCAATCGTCAGGGCTTTGGGATCCAACAAGTCCTCGATCTTGCCATAGTCAGTCGCGTGCAGGCCCTTGCTCTTGAGTTGCAGTTTGAATTTTTTGCGCATGTACTCAACCATCCTGCGCCGATCCTGCTCGCGCACTGCCCACAATTCTTCGTCGGGGATACGACGCACGGTCTGCCAGATGCTGAAATCAGCCAATTCGTTGATCAGGCTGGGACCACCGTAACGCAAAAACAGATTGTACAGATGAGGAGACAACCAGGTACGCGAATGCACCCCGTTCACAACAGCCCCGATCGGAATTTCGTGGCTGGGCACCCCGGCATACAAATCCCTCCACATTTTGCGAGACACCTCACCATGCAGTCTGGAAACGCCATTGGCATACGCGGATAACTTGAGCGCCAGAATGGTCATGCTAAAATTTTCCTTGTCATTTTTGGGATCAATCGAGCTCAAGGACATGAACTTCTCCCAGGTGATTCCGATCTCCCCGATGTAACTCGTAAAATATTTCTCGATCAGACTGCGGCTGAAGGTCTCATTGCCGGCCGGAACGGGTGTGTGCGTGGTAAACACCGAAGTAGTCCACACCAGACTCTTGGCCTGGCGGTATGTCAGCCCTTTGTTCACAACCAACTGGCGAATCCGCTCCAACAACAAAAACGCGGAATGACCTTCATTGACATGGAAGGTATAAGGGTTGATCCCCATGAGTTGCAGGGCGCGAAAGCCGCCAATGCCCAATAATATTTCCTGTTGCAGACGAAGCTCGCGATCGGGATCATACAGGTTTTTTGTGATCTGACGATGTTCTTTTTTATTTTCCTTGATGTTCGTATCGAGCAGATACAAGGCCACGCGGCCCACGTCCACGCGCCAGACATGGTAATAGACAGGCTCACCAAGCATCTCCACCTGACCCGTGAGAGGTTTGCCTTCCGGGTCTTTGACCACGTGCACAGGTTTGCTGTACCAGTCGTTTAAGGGGTAACTCTCCTGCTGCATGCCTCCCGCGTTGAGGTACTGCCGGAAATATCCCTGGGAATACAAGAGTCCCACAGCCACCAAAGGGATACCCAAATCGCTCGCTGATTTGATGTGATCGCCCGACAAGGCGCCCAGACCGCCGGAATAGATGGGCAGACATTCGTGAATCCCGTACTCGGCCGAAAAGTACGCGATCGTGGGGGTAGCGCGCTCTCCAAATTCTCGATCGAACCAGGTGGTGCCCTCCATGTATCTTTTGAAACGATCATGGATGGCCCCCATCTCAGCCTGAAAATTTTTGTCTTTGGCAGCGACCTCAAGTTTTTCCTGACTGACCAGACACAACATCCTCACAGGATTGTCGTGAGCGAACTTCCAGGCCTCGGGGTCGATCTTTTGAAACAGCTCCAGTACTTCGTGATTCCAGGAAAAATAAAGATTGTAAGCCAATTCCCGCAAATGCTTGAGTTTGGGAGGTGTATCGGGCAACACTGTGAAGGTTGTGATTTTTCTGTTCATCGTCATGCCAGTATCCGTTGTTAATCAGACACCCCGCGGGCTCGCAACTGTTCACGCAAATCGTTCAGGGCGTTATTGAACGTGATGAAAGCGTCGTGTGGTGTGTTGTAAGGGTTAAAATATTTGTGCACGTCTCCATCGCTGAACCACTTGGTGCACATGTAATAAAAATGATCCGAGGTCTGAAGCTTGCGCCACTGGTGAATCAGTCCGATGTCACCGGATCGCAGAACAGCGTCCTCCAGGGAATAAAGGTACTCAGCCGATGAATCCTGCAACGAATTGCCCAACCACGCTGTCGTGTCGCGTTCCAGGTCGGCCCAGGAGATGAAATAAGGCACATCCACCTTGGCCACAGGTTGACAGTTGAGAGCCACCTCTGAAGGCGTTTTGAAACAAAAATCCGGGTGCTCAAAAACCGCGTCGGGCAAGACCTTCATGAACTCAAAAATCCCCGTGTCGGCCCACTGGTGCTCACCAAAGGTTTCGTAATCCATAAACAACCCAACCACCTCGCCATTGCCCGCCACCTCGTGAATCCAGTGGGCATACTTACGAACGTCCAGGGGATGTTCCGACCAGCCCTTGTCGGAAAATCGGAACGCCACATCGTCACTGAGCTTGTAGTTTTTGAGCAGGAGCTTCATGCGGTAGCACGGCTCCGGCTGATACACGAAATTCGGGCTTCTCCAACCCAGAATCTGATTGGCCCCTTCCGTCAGAATGACTTGATACCCCATGTCCTCCACGACCTTGGCCAAGTCGTTGTTGTAGATCAGCTCTGTGTTACGAAACGCTGTGGGTTGATACCCGTGAAAAAGCTCCTTGATTTTTTTGGTGTGCGCCTCAACCTGTGCCCGAAATTCGGTATGCGAATACAGAAACGCCAGAGAGTGATAATAGGTCTCATCGATGAGCTCCACGCAACCTGTGGCCACCAGTTCTTGAAACGACTCCAGCACGTCTCTGGCATAAAGTTCGAACTGCTCCAGGGCCACCCCGCTGAGGGAGTAACTGATCCTGAAGTTTCCCTGATGCTTTTTGATGAGTTCCAGCATGAGGGCGTTGGTGGGCAGATAACATTTTTCGGCCACTTTGCGCATGACCGCCCGATTGGTGGCATCATCGTCGTAATGATGGTCTCTCCCTATCTTGAAAAAGCTGTAATCCTTCCTCAAGCGAAATGGCTGATGCACCTGAAAATAAAAACACACATTGATCATGATTTGATCACCTCGCGGTAATGCCACTTGATCTTCTGCGCCGCGGTGTCCCAGCTCACATGGTCGAGTTCCTGCGCGCCCTGTGCCACAAGCTGATCGACCAGTTTGGAATCAGTCAACAGCTCCACAATGGCATCAGCCAGTTTCTGAACATCCCAAAAATCAATTTTGACAGCACTCTTGAGGATCTCGGCGATACCCGATTGCTTGGAAATGATGACCGGCACGTGATACAGCATGGCCTCGAACGGTGTGACACCGAACGGTTCGGACACGGAAGGCATCACGTAGAGGTCGCTGAGGGCAAACATCTCCTCGACCTCACGACCGCGCAAAAAACCGGTGAAGTGAAAATTTTTCTGCATGCGGTAATGAGCCACCCTCTCGATCAAACGCGTGAGCATGTCGCCGGAACCCGCCAGCACGAAACGCACATCCTTCACTTTTTTGAGCACCTCGTGAGCCGCTTCCACGAAATAATCGGGGCCCTTCTGGATAGTCACCCGACCCAAAAACAAGACAATTTTTTCCTTGAGGTGTTTTTTGATCTGGTGTCGTTCAACCAGTTTTTCCTTGCTCACGGCGTTGTACACCACATGAATTTTTTCGGGATCGATGCCATAATGAAAAGACACAGTGTCCTTCGTGCGCTGGCTAACTGTGAAAATGCGATCCGCGTTCTCCAGACCATAGCGCTCGATGTTGTAAATTTCCTGATTGGGATTCCCACCCGTGCGATCGAACTCCGTCGCGTGCACGTGACAAATGAGGGGCTTGCCGCTGGCCCGCTTGGCCTCGACTCCCGCGGGGTAACAGATCCAGTCATGCGCGTGGATCAGATCGAAATCGTGTTGCATGCCCAAAAGTGACCCCACCAACGCGTACCGAGAGACCTCGGACAACAGATCACGACCATAACCACCGTGGAAATCCATGCGGTGCACGCCCTGTTTTTCCATCTCGCGGACGAGATCAATCCGTTCCTTGAGGTAAGACCCCATTTTCTCCTGATAGGTCTCTTCGTTGAAATAAGGATTCAAAAAAGCATCGACTTCCAGAAATTGAATGGTCTCCTGCGACAATTTTTTATACACGCTCTGGATCGTCTGGCGAAACGTGAGTTCGTTGGCACCCAGCAGTTCAAAATTGGGAACTTGAGGCTTATCGCCAATCACGCGAGGCATCACAAAACACACCTTCACACCCAGCCTGGCCAAGTGTTCAGTCATCGCCTTGCAGACCGTACCCAACCCACCACTGATATAGGGAGGAAACTCCCAGCCAAACATCAACACTTTCATAAGCTGTTACCAACGTTTTCTAACAAGGTGATGGCACGAATCACTTCAGCCACGCTCCAAGCCTGATGCATGGCGCCCTTCTGTGTGTGGGGAGGATCGCCATTAAAAATCTCGGACACACCACCAACACAGGCCACACGCAAATGACTGTGCCACAAAGGAGATAATCTTTTGAGCAGGACCTCCGCCGTCTGTTGGGGATCAGTCGCGCACTTGAGGGAAGCTTCCACGAAATGCCCCAGCAACCAGGGCCAGACAGTCCCCTGATGATAAGCAGAATCCCTCTGTTCTGGAGATCCTGAATATTCCGCGTGATATTGCGGATTACGAGGAGACAAAGTTCTCAGACCATAGGGCGTGAGCAAATGCTGTTGCACACAGGCGACCACTTGTCTCTGTTGCGCCTCGTCCAGTACCGTGCCGGACAGCGACACGGCGATGATCTGATTGGGTCTGATGGAATCGTCCGCCCCCTGCTCGTTCACCACATCAACCAGATAACCCAGATCGTCACGCCAAAAGGTCATGATAAAACTTTCGCGCGCGCGGACTAAAGTCGTTTGCAGATGAGGAGGAAAAGGAACTTTTTGCGCCTCACACAACTCTTTGTAGAAACTCAGGGCGTTGATCCACAAGGCGTTAAGCTCCACCACATACCCATACCGCGGCGTCACGGGTTTGCCCTGCACCTGCGCGTCCATCCAGGTGAGTTGCGTGTTTTCGTTGCCAGCCCAGATCAATCCGTTGTCGTGCAAAAACACCTGGGGGACCTGACCACCAGAGAAGGCCGACAGAATGCGGGTCAGCGTCTCAAAAAGATATTTTGAAACCAGTTTGATTTTGCGTGTTTTCTGCAGGTACATCTGTACGGCCCAAAAAAACCACAGAGACGCATCCACCGAATTGTAGGCAGGCTCCTCTCCGTTGACGGAGAGATAATTGGGGATCAAACCGTTATGTTCATGGCGGGCATAGGTCTGCAAAATTTCCAAAGCCTCATCGTCCCTGCCACAGGCCAGCGTGAGGCCCGGCAGGGCAATCATGGCATCGCGTCCCCACTCATTGAACCAGTGATAGCCCGCCACGACGGACAGCTCACCGCGCGGGTTTTTGATGATGAACTGCGAGGCCTTCTGTTTGAGGGTTCGGAGAGGGATGGATTCTTTGGCAAAAGATTTTTTTTCTTTGAGACGCCGTTCGTTTTCCTGTTTGAACAAAGCCTTGGAACTCTCCCGTGGCTCGTTCAGAGAGGCCCTGAAATACAACTCATCGCCCTCGGTCATTTCGATCTCAAACACGCCCGGACAAAACAAATCCTCGTGATACGCAAACCCGCGACTGCGCTCTTTAAGATATTCGTAATTGTGCGTCCAATACGGCCCTGGGTAAAAAGTCATGTCATGAGAGGTGTCAAAATACAGTGGCGGGAGGCTGTCGTACGGCTGAATTTTATAAATGTTGTCGTCCATCACGTACGTTTTGACCCTCAGATCGATGTTGTCTTTGGCCAGTTCATGAATTTGCCGGAAGGCCAAACGGGGATTGAGGTGAAACGTGATCGGCACCTGAGACGCCATCAGCTGATACTTGAGGATCACAGTGTTCTCGTTTTGCGGCATGATGAGTTCCCGCACGAAACGGATATCACCGATACGATAAACTGTTTTGGGATGCGTGTCGTATTCGAACGACTCGATGTACTTGTGGCCTGTGGGATGAAACACCCCTGGAAATTTGTTGGTGGACAAATTGAACACGTACCCACCCACACGAATCGCCCCGCCCATTTTGGAGAGCAGGACAAATTTGGCATTGTGCTCGGGCAGGGTCGCCACCAGCAGACCATGATACTTGCGCGTGTGGCAACCCACAATGGTGGTGGAGGCATACCCACCCAAACCGTTGGTTTCGAGCCACTCACAGCGCAGAGACGACTCCAAATTCAGACAATCGTTTCTTGAAAAATGAAAGGTCATTTGATTTCCCGTGGGTTACACGAACACATACCTGAGGGTAGCACAAGGCTTAAAACAGCAAACCATCAGTTCGTTTACAGCTGGCAGAACAAATCAAAGATGCCATGGCAATGCTTCGAAGCGACAATCGATTAGTTACGCAGTGACTCTGCTTTCTTCGAGATAAGAGCCAATTTCGTTTTGCCCATCCTGACTTTCGGTCCACTTGGTGAATCCCTGACGACGCAGATCGTCCAAAAGATCCAACCACTCATCGTGGTCCCAGCACTCCCGGCCTTTGAGCCAGGCATTGAGTTCTTTTCTGGGAAAACGCTCAATGACCTTCTTCTTTGTGTTTTTGTTTTTTAGCATAATTCTCTCCTGAATATAAAAGCCGCTACTCACTACCTCATCTCCCGTGAAAATCAACAGGTAATTGGTGCGAAAAAGTAATCCGTCACAAAAGGGTTTCAAGGAAAAACACCCCAGAAGGACTGCGTTTTTGCCTGATGTTTTCCGAAAAGAGAACCAACTGCCTCAAAAAGGCACGCCCCTGATTCGGTTCGGAAAACATCTGCTTCTGACCACGACGGACCCTCTCGATCAAGGGTCTTTGCAACGCGTGTACCGACAGAGGGGAAACGTCACATTGGGGACAAATGCCTTGCCCCTGACGCTCATCAAAGTAGAGGGGAGTTTCACTGGCATCCTTTTGACAATGATGACAGTGGGTTAAATTTGGGCCATACCCTGTCAACTCAAACAAGCGAATCAGATATTCAATGGTAGTGGTAATGCCCAATGGGTGACCAGCCAAATTCTGCTCCAGATCCAACCAGAGTTCATACAACTCGTGGTCGCCAGCCACGGGGGGAACAAAATCGCAGATGAGTTCTGCCAAAAAACTGGCAAACGCAAAATGTGAGGTCGCCTCCCAAACGGCTAACCTCGTTGGGTTGTCTGTTTCTTCGACGCGGTGGAGCCGCCACATCCCTTGACGCGCAACGGTATAATGAAAAAGAAGATGTCGAAAATAGTCCAGGCAACCGGCGAAACGTTTTTTGGATTTTCGAGAACCTGAGGCAAAGAAAGTTACCACGCCAATTTTTTGAAGCAAACAGGTGACAATCTCGTCGGCCTCACCATAGGGAATCTTCCTCAGCACGATGCCACGTGTGGCTTGTTGATCTGTGTCTCTGGTCACCATTGAACACGCTCAAACTTTGTGAGGCGCATAAACTCTTCGAACCGGGCCATGATCTCAGGTGTCGTGAGATTTTTGAGTCGTTCACAACTGAATTCCTGGACATTGAAGCTCGACATCACCGAACCACAGATCACGGCCGTCTTGAGGGTTACAAAATCGAATGTTTTCTGGCGATCCAGATATCCCATCATGCCCCCCGCGAACGTATCACCAGCGCCAGTGGGGTCCTTGACCACTTTGACGGGCAGTGCCGGTGCACTGAAACATTGGTCCCCGTGAAAGAGCACAGCGCCATACTCGCCCCGCTTCACGACAATCGTTTTGGGTCCCCTGGCCTGAAGTTTTTCGACCGCCCTGGGGAGATTGTTCTCGCCTGTGAGAAGTTTGACCTCGCCATCGTTGATCGTGATCACGTCGACCTGCGCCATCGCCCGTTCAAGTGATTCCCTGGTGGTGTTGATCCAAAGATTCATCGTATCGAGAGCGATCAGACCAGGTTTGCCGGCATGCGCAATCACGTGACTCTGCAGATCGGGATGAATATTGGCCAGAAAAAGAACGTCCGCGTTTTGATACGTCGCAGGCAAGGCCGGCTTAAACTGTTCAAATACGTTCAGTTGCGTTTCGAGAGTTTGTGCCACGTTCACGTCATCGTAACGCCCCGCCCAGAAAAAGGTCTTGCCATCGGGAATGATCTGCAACCCCGTCAGGTCAATGTGGTGGGACCGAAACAGGTCGAGGTGTTTTTGAGGGAAATCAGCCCCCACGACACCCACCAGCTTCACGTCCGTGAAATAACTGGCCGACAGGGAAAAGTGAGAGGCGGAACCACCCAAACAGCGCTCACTCCTGCCACAGGGGGTTTCAATCGTGTCCAGCGCCACAGAACCGACAACAGTAATGCTCATGAAAAATACCTCGTGAAATATAATTTGTTCCAGTAGAATAAAATAAATTGGAACTTATGGCAAATGAATATCGAATCACGTCCCGCAAAGCGGGATCAGTCCTATGGCTGAAACAAGGAATTTCGACACCTGTCCTGAACGAAGTTGAAGGATTCAATATTCCTTGATCGCTATTCGATATTCACTACCCTTTCAGCTAATTAAAGTTGACACCCTTGTCATTGAGCGCAAAAAGGGTACAGACATAACCCATAACCCATGACCCATTAACCATGACCCCTACCCCATTCTGCCATCTTCACCTCCATACCGAATACAGCCTCCTCAACGGCGCTCTGCGTATCCCTCAAGCCATCGCTCTGGCCAAACAAACCAACATGCCCGCCCTGGCTATCACGGATTATGGCAACATTTTTGGTGCCGTCGAATTCTTTGGGGAGGCCAAGGCGCAGGGGATCAAACCCATTTTGGGTTGTGAACTTTTTTTACCTTCCACCGACGATCATAAAATCAAAAAATTTGTACGGGGACAGGATGTGTACTGGCAGATCGTCCTGTTGGTCATGAATCAGACCGGCTACCTGAATCTCTCGCAACTCATCACCAAATCATATCTCGAGGGGTTTTATTACAAACCGCGCGTCGACACGAAACTACTGGCGCAACACAACGAAGGCCTCATCGCACTCTCATCCGGGTTTCACAGCGAAATCAATCACCACCTCTACGGCGACAATCTTCAAGCGGCCAAAGCAGCGGCGCAAAAATACGCAGCTCTTTTTCCCGACCGCTTCTACATTGAACTGCAAGATCACGGTCTGCCAGACCACGCCAAAACAAATGGCACCCTCGTGAAGATCGCAAATGAGTTGGGAATACCCACGGTGGCGACCAACAACATCCACTACCTCAAACCGGATGACGCCGAGGCCTTCGAAATGCTCCGGGCCATCCAGTTATCTCCTTTTGTCGCCTCGCCATACGACAGTCTCCAATTCACCACAGACAGTTATTATTTTAAATCCGCTGAAGAGATGCAAAATCAATTTGCCGAGTATGCAGACGCCCTGAGCAACACAAAGCTCATCGCAGAGAAATGTCACTTCAGTTTCGAAACGGGCAAGTACCATTTACCACGTTATGAACCACCCAAAGACAAGACCCTCAATGATTATCTGGCCGAGCAGGCCAGAGAAGGTCTCCATGACAGGTGGCCACAGATTCAAAAAGTCTCCAAGGCCACACAGACTGACCTGGTCAAATATCAGGAACGACTCGAACACGAAATCAAGGTCGTGCAGGAGATGGGCTTTGCGGGTTACTTTCTGATCGTGTCTGATTTCATCACTTGGGCCAAAAAAACAGGCATCCCCGTGGGGCCTGGACGCGGATCTGGCGCGGGTTCTCTGGTGGCCTACTCACTGCGCATCACCGATCTCGACCCCCTGCCCTACAACCTTCTGTTTGAGCGTTTTCTCAATCCCGAACGCATCAGCATGCCTGACTTCGATATCGACTTCTGCCAGGATGGACGCGCGCGCGTGATCGATTACGTCACACAGAAGTACGGCAACGTGTCACAGATCATTACGTTCGGGAAAATGAAGGCCAAAGCGGTTGTGAGGGATGTCGGGCGCGTGTTGGATCTGGAATATGATTATGTGGACAAACTGGCCAAGCTCATCCCCAATCAACTCGGCATCACGCTCACAGACGCCCTCAAAAATGAACCCGAACTCAAGAAACGCTACGACGAAGACGAAACAGACCACAGACTGTTGGACATCGCCCTCAGGCTGGAGGGGCTCAACCGTCACGCCTCGGTACACGCGGCTGGCGTGATCATCACCGACAAACCCTTGTGGGAACACGTGCCCCTGTACAAGGGATCGAATGATGACGTGGTGATTCAGTTCGACATGAAGAGCGCCGAAAAAATCGGGCTCATCAAGTTTGACTTTTTGGGTCTCCGGACACTGACTGTCATTGACAAGGCCATCTGCAACATTCAAAAAAGCCGGGGCGAGACCATCGATATCACCACGATCCCCATGGACGACGCGGCTGTCTATGAGGCCCTCTCCCACGGCGATGGGTGCGGCATTTTCCAGCTCGAATCGCCGGGCATGCGCGATCTCATGGAGCGCTTGCAGCCGAGTTGTTTCGAAGATATCATTGCGTTGGTGGCCCTCTACCGCCCGGGCCCATTGGGTTCAGGCATGGTAGACGATTTCATTGAACGCAAAAAGGGCAAAAAAGAAATCAGCTACATGCACGATGCCCTCAAAGAGGTCCTGCACGATACTTACGGCGTGATCGTCTATCAGGAACAGGTCATGCAAATCTCATCCATTTTGGCCAATTACTCTCTGGGTGAAGCCGATATCCTCAGGCGCGCGATGGGCAAGAAAAAACCTGAGGAGATGGTCAAACAAAAGAAACGTTTTCAACGCGGCGCGCGAGAAAACAAGATCAACGCGCAAAAGGCCGAGGAAATTTTTGAGCTCATGGCGAAATTTGCCGAATACGGCTTTAACAAGTCTCATTCAGCCGCCTACGCCCTGATTTCGTACCAGACATCTTGGCTCAAAACGCATTACCGCACCGAATTTATGGCGGGGATGATGTCGACCGAAATGGAAGACACCGACAAGATTTTAGCCTTCATTGATGATGCCAAAAAAGCCGGTCTGCACCTGCTGCCCCCCTGTGTCAACAGGAGTGAACATGAGTTTTCCGTGGCGGGACCCAACCAGATTCGCTATGGTTTGGGGGCCCTCAAGGGTGT
>CAZGMS010000128.1:0-4746 GCA_964526915.1 uncultured Nitrospirales bacterium | reverse complement strand
GACGCGATGACAGCGGAGAGGAGGTGGGGGTTCGCATTTGCGTGCGTGCGTGCGTTCGTGTTGTCGTGCGTACGTTGGGAGTCGGGATCCAGGGTTCGCTTGTGCCCTTGAGGGTACGTTTCGTGAGTTCGTAAGTTCGTGAGCTCGTTCCCCATCTCCCGCCTTAAGCCTTGCGCCCTGAGCCTCAGGCCTCTTATTCGACAGATCATTCGCGATATCCTCGATCCTCTGCACGGCAGTACGGATGAGGATGCGTTCTTCCTCGGGCAGTTCCTTGAGCCCTGACGACACCATGCTCAGCGCCGCCAGCGGTGAACGTATATCATGCGCCACCTGGCGGGCGGTAGTGGCGATGGAAGCTTGAATTTTAAGTTGTTGTATTGTTTGCAACGAGCTGAACATATCGTTCAACTTGCTTGCCACAGCCTCGAACCCACAGCATAAGTTGACGGGCACCTGTTCAAAGCTACCACCGGTATTGTGCTCTATGCCTGCAATAAGTTGACTGATAGCGGAAAATGAGCGTCTCCACACAAATACGATAGTGGCAATAAAAAAAATAAACAATGTTGCCAAAACAGCAATAATTTCAACTACAGGCCCTTTGGAGATAGCATTAATCGTATTGTTGTCTCGGCGATACTGAAGGTAAATATTATCACCTATATAAAGTTGAATGCTTTCACTGGTAATCAAATCTTTCTGTAAATTGTCAGGATGTTTTTGAAAAAAAAGCACTAACCGAGATACTGTCATGTTACCAGATACTTCATGCAACATGGCGTCGATGTTTACACGCAACCTTAAATAGTGTGAATTGCCAAGAAGACGACAAAACTCTATTTCGTTTGTTGAAACAGAAACATCATCAAGACATGAATTACTTGACATGCCCATTTCCCTAATATTCGCATCAGACTTCATCACGTCAATGAACTGCTGTTCCAGTTTTTTTATGTTACTTCGATAGCTGTCCATTAATTTGTATGTTTCAAACTCCAATGTTTCTGTGACAAGAGGGCTTTTAGTAATGAGTTCAAGTTGTCTACTATACGCTAGAATTGCACCTCGCGCCCTATTGCCCACTTCCTTGACTGACTGAATTTCAATATCGGTGTATGCTTTTACCGAAATGCTCTTGTAACGATACATGAGATAAAGAGAACACAACAGCATTCCCATTGCCACAACACAGACTGTCATTAATATTTTCGAGAAGAACGGCGATCTATTGTTTGACAATCCAACTATCATTATCAAAGTCCTATTTGAGCCTATTCATTAATAGCAAAGTTGAATACATGGGATCAAACGCTATGGTACGATCAAAAGCAACCAATCTATTGTACTGTACACCTGGCACACTCAAATATTCTTCGTGTATGCGCCGATCTATTTGAGCATACAGCTTGTTTACCTCAGGTTCTGTTTGGCATTTTTTTGATTGTTCTAACAAGAAGATAATCTGTGAATCATACGAAGCATAGAAAGGTGATCCAGGCACAAAGAAATTTTGTACCATGAAATCAAAATGCCCATAAGGACTTGGATCTCCGCCGACAATAATATCCACAGCCTGACTGTATTTCAAAAAGTGTTCCGCCACCGAATAGTTTTCCACTATTGTAGCCTTTATTCCGATGTTTCCCAGTGACATGATAATAAACTGGGTAAGATCGTCATATGTTTTTCCGAATGACTGCATGCCTACGCGAACCGACAGCTCTCGATCGGGATATTCTCTTTTGTAATCAGCAACCAGATTCATGGCTTCGTTAATATCGTAAGGATAGGGCATCAGCGACGTATGATGTCCATCTTCATTAGGCAGACTCAATGAAACCAATGGAGTAACAATATTGCCATAAACCAGTCTGGTTAATGCATTTTTATCTATCGCAAAATTAACCGCTTTTCTGATCCGTATATCTCTTGTAATACTTTGTTTGGCCAAAGTGTTAAAAATAACAAAATCTGAATAGTTCGCTGGAACATTTATGATTTCTAAACCAAGATCTTTTTTTGCCCGCAATTGCTCTGTCCACGGCAACCCATCAATAATCAACGATTTCTCTGAACCGACAGGCTGGATGGTATCAATATCTGCTGAGTTGGCATGAAAGATCAACGACACATGCTGTTCATTAGCAGACTCAGGAAACTTGGCATACTCGAACATTGAGTCCAAATTTTTGATAAATTTCCAGACACCAGTTCCAGGCAGATTAATGCTAAATAGCTTTTGTGGGTCAGTTATCGGAGGATATATCCTGAACCAAAACGCCAACCGCCGGAGAATCAACGGATCGGGTTGTTTCAGACGCAAAACAATAGTTTCGCTGTTAACAATTGATATTTGTTTAATTTGCGTCAACATCAATGCGCTGAATGATGTGTATTTTTTTATCAGGTTAAAGCTTGTGGCAACATGTGTTGCGTCAAAAATTCTACCATCATGGTACTGAATATTTTTTTTGAGATGAAAAACTATTTCAGTCGGTGCAACAAACTCCCATTTTTCGGCCAAAGCGGGTTTGTATTCACGAGTCGACGGATCCCAAGTAATGAGTGTGTCATAAACACCAGAAGTTAACACATATGATGCTTCCGCATCACTGCTCTTAATTCCGAACTCACTTTTGCTAGAATCCTGATTTGTATATACAATGATGTCCTTGGACCAGCTGTTCAGAGGGGTTCCAAAAAACACAACAAAGACGACAACGACATATAGTTTCAAAGTTCTCTTCATTCTTTCTCAAAATAAAAATAGGCAAAAATGCTGTTAACAGTTTCGGGCTTGTCTGGGGTGAGTTCGGGTTGGCGATTCTGGCTCGCACGATACTTTGTAAAACCAGCAGATTCAATGGCAACACGATAACCGGCAGAATCCGACACCGCCTCAATCAGGTCGTAGGGCGTCCATTGAGCTTTAGTGAGTTTCTGCGCGGCAACGTCGGCCAGATGATCTCTGTACCACTTCATCAAATTGAACCCTTTGGGGGATTGGCTATCACGCAATAAGTCTTCCAAAATTTTGGCACGTAACTGCCGTGCCATATCGGTGCCAATATTTTCGACGGAAAATCCCATTTGCCCCATATACATGTGCATGAGCGCCACAGCCAAAATATTGATTTCCTCCTGAGTCATGTATGAGGTTGTCGTGTACTCACGTTGGGTCAACGCCCGAACATCTGCCGTGGTCAGTTTTGAACCCCTGACAATTGTGATCGTAGCACCATCATCAGAACGATATTCCACACGTGATTGTCCCTCACGACAAACCTTGATAACATCTGCCTGATAAATACCAAAAGCAGGATCCCAAAAACTCATGACGGAACCGGGTGTCATAATGCGATACAAATGAGAAAAGAAGGTTTCTTTGTCCAGCACATGGCAAATAGCCGCACCAGAAACCACCACATCAACAGTGTTTTGTACATCAGCAAGAACATCAGCCACGGCATCAAGAGCACCATTTCTGCAATCAATATCTGTGATGCCGTATGCCTTTTGCAAATGAGTTTTGGCGACAGTCAATTGCGGTAGCGATATGTCGTACAGCACAAAATGCAAAAGGCTCTTGTAATTTGCGGGTATTCTGTTTTGTTGGGCCAATGTCGCCAGGTGATTCAACAACTCCGAACTCGTGCCCCCAACACCCGATCCCAAATCCAAAACAGTCACACACCTTCTCTGGGACAATAGTTGTTCAAGTCTGGCGGTCATTTGACGGGCAATGCGCAGATTGCTTTCGCGATAAGCGGCCAAACCCTCGAGCAGTGTATCGATATTTTCAAAAGTCACATTATCACGCCATTCAAAGGCATAAGCCAGACTTCCAATGCGGTGCATGGCTCGATTAGCACAGAGCCTTAATTTTTCAAACACAACATCATCCCTGCCCGCTTCTTCTACAAGGGCTCGTAATGTTGCATTCGAGGTGTGGTTTCCCAATAATACCAACAAACGACCAATGTTAACATTGGCCTCAAGATTTTCTGCTGTCAGTCTGGCTACGGGACCAATGCAATTTAACGGATAAGGCTCGTGCAAAAAAGGCTCATGGATGGCATCATAAGGTTCCAAAAAAATCGAGGTCGAACGACGATTCTTTTCGCAAAAATCAGGATTGAACAGTTCGGCCACCATCATGTCAACGATCTGTGCATCGGTGATGGAGGGGTGGCCGGGACGACCCGGGCCTTGCAAACCACACCCATTCGTTGTTTCCACACCGACACCGCCATCCGAACTCTGCAAATCTTTTACTGACATATGAATACGCGCCGCGTGTCGTCTGGCATTTGGTAGAACCACCTGCCCCCTGTCACCACAACAATGTGTTAACAAAGGTGACGTTGTATTGCCGCAACTGCTTATTCCAAAGTCCTTATGAAACAGGCCACGCCCAACAATGCGCCTCTCACATAATGGCAATGTTAGTGCTATTGGGTTTGCAGACAACATCGATGTCCTCATAAATACACTCCGCTGTTAATCAGTGACATTGCCCCCTAGATCGCATACACCGACTGCTAAGTTCTGATCAATTCTGCATTTTCATGAGTTGTATCGTGTGACCCCTCCTACTTGTTGCTACTTTTTTTATTTTCGTAACCGACACAATCCCAATCATCATTTTTGTCCAACTACCAAATAATGTGGATAATTAAACAAACTTTTTTCTCCATATTCCCTGAGATACTGGTTCATTTCTTCTGTAATTTTTGCCACCTG
>CAZGMS010000127.1:0-5958 GCA_964526915.1 uncultured Nitrospirales bacterium | reverse complement strand
TTCGGCTATCAGACGCAAACATTGTGTGTAGGGCATGATGGCACTCCTGCCACATATCTGGTTCAGGAGGAAAAATACGCACACGAGATGATGGGCTTGCCCTATTTGTTACAACAACACGGGGCCATGCTGAGTATTGTCAGTGGGCTAGGGCCATCGGAATGCCAAGAGTAGAAACAACAAGACCAATCAATGCAGGGGCCGGGTTATCTGGCCCCTGCAATTTTTAATATCCTCAAGTGAAGGGACACTTTTCGGTCTAAACGGTCGTCCTCTCGTCCTTCGTCCTTTCGTGTTTTCGTCCCCCCTATCCCCCACACCCACAATGACCGTGCTCGTGCGGCGCTTCTTCATCTTTGCAATCCTCGTGTACCTCCATGGCGGGGACATCTCCCGCGATGATCTTGCGGGCCCAGGCTTGTGGGCCACAACGAAGCAGAGAGAAGGCGTACAAGGCGGTGAGCATGACAAAGAAGGCGATCGTATGAGCGGGGAAAGCATGCTGATGCTCCAACGGCAGGATCTTGGGAATCGTGATGTGAAAAAAATTGATGATGTAACCCACGCTACAGGAGGCGAGCATGACGAGTGCCGCGAAGGTGATGGCGATTTTTTTGCCATGCAATTGGGCCAATATACCGAACGTCGTGGCGTTGGTGGCAGGGCCTGTCAGCATGAAGGCAATGGCCGCGCCGGGTGAGACACCATGATAAATTAACACAGCGACAAAAGGGGTGATGCCCGAGGCACAGATGTAAATAGGCATGCCCAGTAGCGCGAACATCGGAACCTGCCAGGCAGGGGGAATGGCGTAAAAGATGCGGCTTTGTTCCAGATAAGGTTGGATGGATGCCGCCAAGGCCAGCCCAAACAATATCCAGGGACCTGTGTGGTCAACCATGTCAGCCAGGCCCACCCACATGCCGGATTTGAGCTTCCCCCAAAAGGTGTTATCGCTGAGCACAATGTCGTTGCTGGTGTTGATCGCTTTGTTGTCATGTTGTTTTTTTTCGGAGAAGATCAGACCTATCAACACGGCGACGAGCAGGGCCACGATGGCGGCCGACAGGAGCCTGATGGCGGCAAAGTGAGTGCCAAGCAGGGGGATGGTGAGGAGAATGGCGTCAATGCCCAATTCCGGGGTGGCAATGAAAAAGGCGATCCCCGCCGATAGCGGGAGGCCCTTCTTGACCAGTGACCGATAGAGGGGCACCACACCGCACGAACAGACGGTGAGCGGCAGTCCGAACATCATGCCGCAGAAGGCCTGCTTGAGTTGCCCTCCTTTCTGCATCCAGATCACGGAGGCTTGTGGCAGGAAGGAATGAATCAAACCAGCGGACAGATAAGCGATGACCAGCGCGGGCGCGCTGGAAAAAGCCAGATTCCAGAAGATCATGGCCTTTGATCCGTGGGCATGGTCGGCGTGTTGGGAAGACTGAATGGCCAAGATCAAAACAAAACCCAGGATAGCACCAACGCCAGTTCCCCATTTGAAGTCGAATTTTGGAGTTTCACAGTCATGACAGCCGCTTGGCTCGTAAGGATCGTGGCGATGAAAGAGGATGTGCAACAGTAGTCCGGCGATCAGGGCTTCGAAGAAACCAAAAGGCTCATGAGGGATATGTGAGATCAACAATGATCCCGAGGTGACCCCGGCAACAGTTGAGATGGCAGAAATCAACAGCATGAGGATCGCCCGGCGGTTGCCATACCAGGGTCTGATCAAGGTCCAAATGGCCAGCCCTTCGGGAAGGCGGTGCAAAAGGACTGCGATGGGCAACATGCTGACTGAGTGCTCTGCGTCGATCGAACAGATTGAGCTGGGGGTGACCAGTGCCACACCGTCCAAAAAAGCGTGGGTGGCGAAACCGAGCATCACAACAAAGATCGTGGCGTAGTGGACATGTGAGGCGAGGCGCACGTAGGTTTTTTCGAATACGGAGGGCAGAAACATGCCGATGAGGAGCATGACGACGGCCCAGAAGCCCACATCGTGCACTGTGTGCGGCAGGATGTACATGGCAACCAGCAGAATGATCATGACCAGTGTGAAGCCTTCGATCGTATCACGCACGAACCTTTGCCCCCGGAACATTGCGTTGATCAGGGGGCCCAAAAACAGAGCGGCGATGCTGGCAAACATGAGGTAAATGGGGTGTGTGAAATAATGTTCAAGTGATAAATGGGGCATGTCGTCGATAAGTGTATCGTATTGGCCACCATATTACCAGCGACAAAAAATATCTTCAGAGCGTAAATAATCATTAAAACCCCAACTTTGGATGAAAACAGGCCGATACTCCTTGTGAGGGACCATTATTATTGTGGCAACCAAAACAAAATGATATATAATTACAATTTGTTAGGCGGTGTTTTTGAGTTGGGGTCATTGTGGTTGTTTGGCAAAGAAAATAAGTGTTTGGTGCACAGGGCAAAACAATGTTAAACTGGTAATAGTATTATATGAAATTTGAACTCAACCAACTGATCTCCAAGTACGCCGATGTCGTGTTGCCACTGATGGTCGTGAGCGTTTTCGCCATGATCATCGTTCCCATGCCAACGTGGTTACTCGATATTTTGCTGGTGATGAACATCAGCTTGGGGATGATCATTTTGCTGGTGGCCATGTACATCACCGACGCGCTCAAGATTGCGTCGTTTCCTACCATCTTGTTGATCACCACGCTGTTCCGACTGGCCCTTAACATATCCTCAACTCGTTTGATTCTGCTCAACGCGAACGCTGGAGAGGTGATCTTGGCGTTCGGTAATTTCGTGGCTGGAGGTAACGTGGTGGTGGGTGGCATTTTGTTTCTCATCATCACGATCGTGAACTTCATCGTTATCGCCAAAGGTGCCGAGCGTGTTTCCGAAGTGGCGGCGCGATTCACCTTGGATGCCATGCCCGGCAAGCAGATGAGTATCGATGCTGACATGCGGGCGGGCAACATCACCATGGAACAGGCGCAAGAGCGGCGTTCCATCCTGCAGAGGGAATCGCAGATGTACGGTGCCATGGACGGCGCCATGAAGTTCGTCAAGGGGGATGCGATCGCCGGGATCGTGATCACGGTCATCAACGTGATCGGTGGGTTGGTTATTGGCGTGATGCAACGTGACTACGAAATTGGTTATGCCGCCAAGACCTACGCGATCTTGAGCATTGGGGACGGGCTGGTATCGATGTTGCCTGCGTTCATCATCTCTCTGTCCGCGGGCATTGTGGTCACACGCGTGACGAGCGATAAAAAAGATTCCAATCTCGGTCGTGATGTGATGATGCAACTCACATCGCACCCCAAGGTGTTTGTGATCAGCTCGGTCTTGTTGGCGGGCCTGGCGGCCGTCCCCGGATTGCCCGCGCTTCCCTTTTTGGCCATTTCGATTACGTGCGGGGCGTTCGCGTTTTCGAAGCTCCGAAAGAAGCAGGAGAAGGTCAAAGAGATCATGCAGGAACCCAAAGAAAAGAAAATTAAAAAGGCCGTCGAGAAACATGGCGATCAACTTCCCTTCATTTTGCCCAGCCCCATTTCCATCGAAGTGGGTTCAGCCATCATCCCGTTCGTGGATGACAGTCAGGACGGGGGGCGCTTTATCAATGAGTTGATCCCATTGCTCAGGCATGGGTTGTATTATGAACTGGGTGTGAATTTTCCGGGCATTCAGGTGCGTGGGCAGACAATCGACATGGACCCTGAGGCTTACATCATCAACATCAACGAAGTGCCCGTTGCCAGAGGCAAAATCATGCAGAACTGCATTCTGGTGGGGGAACCGCTGGAACAGTTGCAACTCTTCAACATTGAGGGCAAGGAAACGATCCACCCCATTGATGGTTCGATCGTGAGTTGGGTGAGTAGCGGGTTCAAAGAGGTGTGTGTGCAGGCCGGATTCCGCATGTGGGACATCAGCGAATATTTGATTTTGCATTTGTCGTACATTTTGCGCAAACACGCGCACGAATTTTTGGGATTGCAAGAGGTGCAGACACTGCTGAACGAACTTGAAAAAACCCACCCGGCGCTGGTCAAGGAGCTGGTGCCCAAGGTGATCACGGTTCTGCAGTTGGCCGAAATTTTTCAGAGGCTGGTGCAGGAAGAAGTGGCCATTCGTGATCTCAAGAATATTTTTTCCACTCTGGCCCAGTGGGCCGAGATTGAACGCAATACGCTCATTTTGACAGAGCACATCCGGGCGGGACTCAAACGTTACGTGACCCACAAATACGCTGGCCATGGCAATTCGCTGGCGGTGTATTTGCTGGATCCGACCATTGAGGATCTGGTCAAGGAATCCATCCGCACCACGGAGAAGGGCAACTATCTGGCGCTCGATCCCGAGATCACCCAAGAACTCATTGAGTCTGTTGGCAAGGAAATCGCGTCGCATCCGTTCCCGCCGGGGGCCAAGCCGCCGGTCATTTTGACGACCGCCGAAATTCGTCGGTATTTCAGAAAGATCATTGAACTCGAATTCCCTCAACTCTCCGTGTTGTCGTATCAGGAACTGGCCGAGAATCTGCGCATACAGCCTATCGCGCGCGTGAACCTGCCACGGCTGGCGGCGAAGAAATAATGTCCCGCAGAGCGGGATCAGTCCTACGGCTGAAAACAATGAAACAATCAAGCAATCAAGCAATCAAACAATCAAGCAATGAAATAATCAAAAAATGATT
Source organism: uncultured Nitrospirales bacterium (assembly GCA_964526915.1). Taxonomy (GTDB): domain Bacteria; phylum UBA10199; class UBA10199; order UBA10199; family JADGCS01; genus JAHJDR01. Next base: position 1,277 of record CAZGMS010000127.1, on the reverse strand, counting down.
ATCGATTACTTCATTGATTCATTGATTCATTGATTCATTTCCTCACCACGGATGATTGGGATCAATGATGAGGACGACGCGTGTCTGTTCATGGGGACGTAGTTTTGCGGGCTGAGCCCTGACGGTACTGGATGCTTTGGGGGTCTTGCGGTCGGGAGACAGGAGGGATAAAAAATGGTCCAATTGCTTCTGGTTCAAATGACGTTGGGGTACGACTTCGACGCACCCCAACAGAGAATTGTTGGGGAACACTGAAATGATGGGTTGTTTGCCATCGAGCAGATGCAAAACATTGATAGGAATACTCACCGTAGGGTCATCTTCAAAATCAAGACGTTCGTCTGGATTAGCCTCTCCTGGCTTCACCTTGGCCTTTTCTACAAAGTCAATCAAGGTCGTGTGTGTGAGGTTCCGTGCCAACACAAAACCACGCATGCCTCCCACCTTGATGAAAGAACCCAAGGGGTACTGTTGTTTATTGGATAAAATGGCGTAGGCGTAAAGGGACGTGATGGTTTCCTGCAGAAAAAAGCCTGCGACAGCCGCGCCGACCAAAAGGTTGACGGTTGCCAGCATGGCCGAGTCACCTACGACGACTGAACTGGCAGTAAAGATGCCCCCCACGAGCAACATTCTGGCTGTGGCAATGGCGGCCTCAACACGATATTTTTCACGATCACTCAAATCAGATCTTTGTGTCAGATGAGAGGCCACTTTTTTAACCAAACCTGTGGCGAACCAAGTGCCTGTTGTGATGGCGGCCATGATTCCCAAATCAATTCCCACCCTGGCAAACAACTGGGCTTTTTCTCCCACAAGCGCGTCCTGCCAGTTAGCGGGCAATAATTGTAAAAGAGTGTTCGTGTCGGGAGGGGTTGTGGGCACAGGGGTGGTTGTGGCAGGTGTGACTGTTTCGGCGGCCTGCGCGACCGCGGGAACCAAGGTTGAGGACAGGGCAGTGGCGGATCGCGTTGCATGAATCGTGGATCGTGGATCGTGGATCGCTTGCGCCGCAGAGGGTATTGGGCGCTCACCACAATTCGTAAGCTCGTGGCTGGTTGCCCTCCGATATCCATCTAGCGCGATTCTTGTGGGATCAAGGGGATGGAGAGGTTGTGAAATAATGGCAGGATTCAAAACAGGAGAGCGTTGTATAGTCAAGGTGCCCATAAATTACCCTTTAGGGGACCTCTAAAAACTATCTTCTACTGCAAAACCATGCTTCGGCCTGCGACTTTGTCAGATTTCGCAAAAAGTCCTCAACGTAGCGTGCCTTA